>NC_003911.12:1225000-1545000 GCF_000011965.2 Ruegeria pomeroyi DSS-3
GATTTACAAAGTCGTTAACAGATGCGCCGCATGATCCGGCAAAATCCTTAAACTTTCTGCGAAACCCGGCGGAAAACCGAAATAACCTGTGAACAAGCCGTGAACAAACCCTTCCCCTCGGCCCCGTTCCGGCGTAATTTGCCCCCATGAGCAGTTATGACGACATGGATGCCTTTGAAGGCGTCTCGCTTTCCGCGCGCGCCATGGCGGCGCGTCCCGCGCCCTATCTGGACGACCTCAACCCCGCCCAGCGCGAGGCGGTGGAGCGATTGGACGGTCCGGTGCTGATGCTGGCGGGCGCGGGCACCGGCAAGACCAAGGCGCTGACCGCGCGCATCGTGCATCTGCTGATGACCGGCCGGGCCCGGCCCAACGAGATCCTGGCGGTGACTTTTACCAACAAGGCCGCGCGCGAGATGAAGAACCGCGTCGGCCGCCTGCTGGGCCAGCCCGCCGAGGGCATGCCCTGGCTGGGCACCTTTCATTCGATCTGTGTCAAGCTGCTGCGCCGGCATGCGGAGCTGGTCGATCTGAAATCGAACTTCACCATTCTCGACACCGACGACCAGCTGCGCCTGCTCAAGCAGCTGGTGCAGGCCGCCAATATCGACGACAAGCGCTGGCCCGCGCGGCTGCTCGCCAATATCATCGACGGCTGGAAGAACAAGGCGCTGACGCCCGACAAGCTGCCCGCCGCCGAGGCCGGCGCCTATAACCATCGCGGACCCGAGCTGTATGCCCAGTACCAGACCCGCCTGCGCGAGTTGAACGCGGTCGATTTCGGCGACCTGCTGTTGCATATGGTGACCATTTTCCAGACCCACCCGGATGTGCTGGAGCAATATCAGCGCTGGTTCCGCTATGTGCTGGTGGACGAGTATCAGGACACCAATATCGCCCAGTATCTGTGGCTGCGGCTGTTGGCGGGCGGGCATCGCAACATCTGTTGCGTGGGCGATGACGACCAGTCGATCTATGGCTGGCGCGGTGCCGAGGTGGGCAATATCCTGCGGTTCGAAAAGGATTTTCCCGGCGCCCATGTGGTGCGGCTGGAACAGAACTATCGCTCGACCCCGCATATCCTTGCGGCGGCCTCCAACGTCATTCGTGGCAACGAGGGGCGGTTGGGCAAGGAGCTGTGGACCGATGCGCAAGAGGGCGAAAAGGTCCGCCTGATCGGCCATTGGGACGGCGAGGAAGAGGCCCGCTGGATCGGCGAAGAGATCGAGGCGATGCAGGGCGGCACACGGGGCGTACGGCCGATCTCGCTGGATGAAATGGCGATCCTGGTGCGCGCGGCGCATCAGATGCGCGCGTTCGAGGACCGGTTCCTGACCATCGGCCTGCCTTACAAGGTGATCGGCGGCCCGCGTTTCTACGAGCGGATGGAGATCCGCGATGCCATGGCCTATTTCCGGCTGGTCACCAGCCCCGAGGACGACCTCGCCTTTGAGCGGATTGTGAACACGCCCAAGCGTGGCCTTGGCGACAAGGCGCAACAGGCCATTCGCGCCGTCGCGCGCGAGAACGGAGTCTCGCTGGTCGAGGGCGCCCGGATCGCGGTGGAGAACGGCCTGATCAAGGGCAAGGGCGGCAAGGCGCTGGGCGAGTTGACCGACGGGCTGGCCCGCTGGGCCGCGCTGACGCGCGGGCCACGGATCGAGATCGACGACGACTCGGTGATCGAGGACGGCGCCGCGCCGATCCAGTTCGGCGCGCCCGAGATGTCGCATATCGAGCTGGCGCAGGTGATCCTGGACGAATCCGGCTATACTGCCATGTGGCAGAACGACAAGACGCCCGAGGCGCCGGGGCGGCTGGAAAACCTCAAGGAACTGGTCAACCAGCTCGACAATTTCGAGAACCTGCAAGGGTTTCTGGAACATGTCAGCCTGGTGATGGACAACGAACAGGACAGCGGCGGCGCCAAGGTCTCGATCATGACGCTGCACGCGGCCAAGGGGCTGGAGTTTCCCGCCGTCTTCCTGCCGGGATGGGAGGACGGGCTGTTCCCCTCGCAGCGCTCGATGGATGAAAGCGGCCTCAAGGGGCTCGAGGAGGAGCGGCGGCTTGCCTATGTGGGCATCACCCGCGCCGAGGAGGTCTGTACCATCTCCTTTGCCGCCAACCGGCGGGTGTTCGGCCAGTGGCAGAACGCGCTGCCTTCGCGGTTCATCGACGAATTGCCCGAGGATCATGTCGAGGTGCTGACCCCGCCCGGCCTTTATGGCGGTGGTCTGAGTTCGCCGGGTATCGAGAGTCGTGCAGCTGCCGCCGATGGCTATAACTCGCCCGGCTGGAAACGGCTCCAGGCGCGTCAGGGCCAGCATGGCCTCTCGCAACCGCGCGAAAGCCGCAATACGGTGATCGACCTTGCCGCGGTGGCCAGCTTCACCCTGAGCGCGCGCGTCTTTCATCAGAAATTCGGCTATGGCAGCGTGGTCGGGGTCGAAGGGGACAAGGTCGAGGTCGCGTTCGATAAGGCCGGTCTGAAGAAGGTGGTGGCCCGCTTTCTTTGCGCGCCCGACGACGTTCCGTTCTGAGCGCGCGCGGCCTGCCGCCTATTGCAGCGCGATCATCGCGATGCCGATGGCGATCAGCACCGCCCAGCCCAGGCGGCGCAGGCCGCGCGGCTCTTTCAGTACCAGCGCCGCCAGGATTACCGAAACCGGGATCGACACCTGCCGGACCGCGCTGACCGCCGCCGCCTCGGCGCCCAGTTGGAAGACCCGCAGGATCAGCAGGTAGGACAGGTAAGAGGACAGGCCGGCAAACAGGATGCGCCAGGGGTTTTGCACCCATCCACGCACCACCCCCAAAAGCGGCGCCGAGCTGCCCCGATCCTCCCATGCGCGCAGTGCCGTCATCGCCAGCGTAACCAGGGCATAGGTCCAGAACAGGAAGGGCGCGCTGGTGGTCGCTTGCATCGCGGTGGCGTCCGAGATCGAATAGGCGGCTGAACCCAGCATGGCCATCAGCGCCATGGCAAAGGCGCGCGGATCGTCCAGCAGCCGCCCGTTGCCCCGCTGGATCATCAGCCCGGACAGGATGATCAGCGCCATTCCCGACAGCGCCGCCCAGGAATAGCTCTGCCCGGATGCCAGCCAGCTGAGCGCGGCGATCGCGAGCGGAGAGGAGCGCACGATCGGGTAATAGGCCGACAGGTTGCCGCGCCGCAGTGCCGACAAGGTGCCGTAATAATAGACCGTCAGTCCCAGCCCAGAGACCGCCACCAGCGGCCAGACCTGCGCGGGCAGGGCGGCGCCCTGTCCGCCGAGCACCATATGCGCCCCGGCAAAGACCACCCAGGACAGGCAGACGCCGGTATAGCAGGACACCGGATGGGCCACCCCCTTCAGCGTCAGATCCCGCAACGGATGGGTCACCGCGGACAGCAGGACCATCAGGATCCACAAAAGCTCCATCTAGGCGCCGGGCTTGCCCAGGTAATGGTCCACATGCAGGGTGAACTGATCGCCCTCGATGGTGGCGACGCCATAGGCCAGAGGCTCGGCGCTGTGTTCCTGGCCCTCGCGCTCTGGGATCAGCGGCACCTGGTGGTTGGTGCTGGGCAAGGAGGTAAACGGATAGCCGCGCCAGTTCACATAGGTGGTGCGGTGTACGTGACCATAGAAGATGTGGCGGATGTTGCGCCCTGCCTGCAACGCGGCATGGAATGCGTCGGGCTGGCGCAGCTTGATCTCGTCGACATAGGGGATCGCGATGTCGAAGGGCGGATGATGCAGGAACACATAGACCGGCATGTCGCCCGCCCGCTCTAGCTCGGCCGCGAACCAGGCCAGCCGGTCGTTGCACAGCTCTCCGTCATGGATATCCGGCCCGCCGGTCAGGGTATCGAGAAACAGGAACCGCGCTCCTCCGGCCGTATGGGCATGCTGGATGAACCCGTTTGCATCGCGCGGATGGTCGGGAAAGACGCTTATGAAGGTCTCGCGCACATCATGATTGCCCAGCATCAGGAAGACCGGAACCGGGAAATGCGCCAACCGCTGCCGCAGCCATTCATAAGACTCCCTGTCCCCCAGATCGGCAAGATCGCCCGAGACAACGCAGAATTCGGCATCGGAATGCCATGTGGCGATGTCCTCGAACACCTTTGACAGCTTTTCGATGGGATCGCTGCCGCTCACGCTCTGCCCCGGGGGCATCAGATGGATGTCGGTCAGATGGATGAATTTCATGCTGATGCGCCTCGATATGGGGTCTTCCTGCTCAGGATAGAAGCAGCAAGCAGGAATGTCGAAGCGTCGGAATGCGTCAGAAGCTGCCTTTGTCCGCGACATGAAGGCCGTTCAAACGAAAAAACGGCGGCGCCCAGGGAGGAGGAGGGGGCACCGCCGTTCATTGCAACATCCAGGCAGGGAGGAGGCGCCCGAATGTATCCGTTCCGGACCATCGCCCGGTATGAGGGTCGCGGCGGTGCAGGGAGGAGGAGAGCACCGCCGCGCGCTTTCTACACCGGGCAGGGAGGAGGAGAGCCCGGTGTATCCGCGTCCGGCTTTCTTTGCCGGTATTAGTGCGGCGGCATCAGGGAGGAGGAGGATGCCGCCGCGTAGTCTCAGGCCCCAGGGAGGAGGAGAAGGGCCTGATTCCGAAAACTCGTGGCGCTCAGCGCGCCGTGTATTCCTTGGCCGCCTGCAGGGCGACGCGTTTGATCATCGACCGGTGCAGGCCCAGATCGGCCAGTTCCCGACCGGACAGCGCCGACAGTTCATTCACCGTCTGGCGATAGACGCGATGCTGGGCAAACCGGCTCCGCGCGGCTTCGATCAGCGCCAGAACGCCAAGGCCGTGGTGGCCTTTCAGGGTGCTATGTTCGCTCGTCACAGCCATGGTCATCATCCGTATCCGTTTGGTTTGCGCCGTGTTGTGGCGCTTGCTTGAGGCTGAAGATAGGTGATTGCTGCAGGTGCACAATAGCTCTTCGATTCAATGCTGCTATGCAGCAAGTGCATAGATTGGTTGGATAAGTTCGGGAATCGCCGAAAGGTCCATATTTTATTGATGTTTCGCCGACCGGCGACAGTAGGTGTATTTTCGGGCAAGAAAACCACCCAAGGGCGAACGGCTGAGACTTACGCGGCGTGAATTGTTTTTGAGCGCGAAAAAAACCGCTGACGGTCCGGCCTGTGTTCCGACTCGGCCGTGCCGGGCGCGCGGACGGAGAGATGGTGCGCCTTTATGGGAATTCGTGGGAGGGAATATCGTATCGGCCGATTCAACGCGGAAACAACATGGTTTGGTGGGTGATTCGCGAGGGAAATCGAAACATAACAAGAACATTTGCGCGTTCTCCCCAAGATGTAGAAATTTTTTGGGAATTCAGGGGAAATTTTGGGAGGGGTCAATTTTGTCTATATCTAGGGTAACGATGGTCACTTCTGTCTAATTATCGTGGGTCAGGGTGCGATATCTTGATTTTGTTCTTAAAATGTTCTCATCTGTATAGAATCGAGACCCGCAGATTGGTGTTGATTTCCATGTTTTCCCATGGCATCCCTTGTTCATCCGATGAGGACGAGGCGACAGGGGCACCAAACGACCC
Source organism: Ruegeria pomeroyi DSS-3 (assembly GCF_000011965.2). NCBI lineage: Bacteria > Pseudomonadati > Pseudomonadota > Alphaproteobacteria > Rhodobacterales > Roseobacteraceae > Ruegeria > Ruegeria pomeroyi. The sequence continues at coordinate 1,230,567 of NC_003911.12, forward strand.
CAACCAAGAATAACAAGGTTTCATACAGGCACTTCGCTTTCATCGAACCAAGAGATCCGGCGCGCGAGCGAGCAGACATCCCCCCAGGTGGCGCGTGCAGTCGGACACCCCGCAAAGCGGGCTAAGGCGGCGGGTTGATCAGTGGCAGCAGATCAACCCGCCGTTTTCTCGTTTCTGGGGACGGAAATTCAATTGGGGCGCAGGCGAAAGGGACAGTCAGCTTGGCGCGCAGGTTCAGAGGCGAAAGCAACCATAAGGTTGACAGCAAGGGGCGGGTGTCCATTCCCGCCTCGTTTCGCCGTGTTCTGGAGGCGGGCGACCCGAACTGGCAATCCGGCGGCAACCCCGAGCTGGTGATCGTTTACGGCGACCACCGCCGCAAGTTCCTCGAATGCTACACGATGGAGGCGATCGACGAGGTCGATGCCAAGATCGACGCACTGCCGCGCGGCTCGATGGAGCGCAAGATGCTCCAGCGCATGTTCCATGGACAATCCTTTCCCACCAGCGTCGACGAGACCGGGCGCCTGGTACTGCCCGCCAAGCTGCGCACCAAGATCGCGCTGGAAGACGAGGCCTTCTTTATCGCCGCGGGCGACACGTTCCAGATCTGGAACCCGGCCACCTATGACCAGGAAGAGCTGGCCGCAGCCGAGGAGTGGCTGGACGAGCTGCCCGAGGATTTCGATCCGATGCAATATCTCGACGGTGCCGGGGGCAGCTGAGGTCATGTCCCGAACCGCTGCCCCTCCCTCTGACGACCCTCACATCCCCGTTCTGCTGCGCCCGCTTCTGGCGGCGGTGGCGCCGGTATCGGGGATCTGGCTGGACGGCACCTTTGGCGCCGGGGGCTATACCCGTGGTCTGCTGGCCGCCGGGGCTGACCGCGTCATTGCGGTGGACCGCGATCCGCTGGCCTTTGAACTGGCGGCGGGTTGGGCCAAAGACTATGGCGACCGGCTGGTGATGCAGCAGGGCGTGTTTTCCCGCATGGACGAATATGCCAGCGACCTCGATGGCGTGGTGCTCGATCTCGGGGTCTCCTCGATGCAGCTCGATCTGGCCGAGCGCGGGTTTTCCTTCATGAAGGATGGACCGCTGGACATGCGGATGAGCCAGGAGGGGCCGAGTGCGGCCGATCTGGTCAACACCGCGACCGAGGCCGATCTGGCCGATATCCTGTTTCATTATGGCGAAGAGCGCGCCAGCCGCCGCATCGCGCGGGCCATCGTCAAGGCGCGCGCCGAGGCGCCGATCGAAACGACGCTGCAACTGGCCGCTCTCGTCGAAAGCTGTCTGCCCCGTCCCAAGCCGGGCCAGTCCCACCCCGCCACCCGCAGCTTTCAGGCGCTGCGCATCGCGGTGAATGCCGAATATGACGAATTGTTCGAGGGGCTGATGGCCGCTGAACGGGCGCTGAAACCGGGCGGCAAGCTGGCGGTCGTCACCTTTCATTCGATCGAGGACCGGATGGTCAAGCGCTTCCTCCAGGCGCGGGCGGGACGCAGCGGGCGGGCCAACCGCTATGCGCCCGAAACCGTCGAGGACGCGCCGCAATTCGAACTGCTGAGCCGCAAGGCCATCGGCCCCGACGATCAGGAACTGGCCGAGAACCCGCGCGCGCGCTCTGCCAAGCTGCGGGTCGCGCTGCGCACCGACGCGCCGGCGGGCGCGGTCGATGCCAAATCCATCGGCATGCCGCAACTCAAGGGGGGAACGCGGTGAGAAGTGTGATCTATGTGCTGACCGCTCTGGCGGTTCTGGGGCTGGCACTCTGGGCCTATCAGGAGAATTACCGCACCCAGGAAGTGCTGAAAGACACCCAGCGCCTGCAACGCCAGATCGGCGAGGCCCAGGTCCGGCTGAGCGTCTTGCGTGCCGAATGGGCCTATCTCAACCGTCCCGACCGGCTGCGCGAGCTGGCCGACCTGAACTTCGAGCGTCTGGGCCTGTTGCCCATGCGCGCCGACCAGTTCGGGCGGGTCTCGGAAATCATGTATGCCGAGGATCCCGCCCTGCCGATCATCAACGGGATCGACGTGTCGAACTTCTCGGACGCCGGAACCCTGCCGCCGGAGCAACAGCCATGATCCGCACCCCTCTGCGCCCGCTTGCCCGTGTCCTGCATGCCCGCGCCAAGGGCGAGAACCCGGATCTGATCGAACGCGAGAACATCCGCCTGCGGCATGAAGAGATGCAGGACCGGTCGCGCGCCCGCGCCGAGGGGCGGCTGCTGGTGCTGGGCGTGTTCTTCTTCTGTGCCTTCTCGGTGGTCGGTGCCCGCATGGGCATGCTGGCCTCGTCCGAGGCGCAGGAACCGCTGGCCAGCGCCACCGGCGCCACCATCGCCGCGCAGCGGGCCGATATCGTCGACCGCGAGGGCCGGCTGCTGGCCACCAATTTCGAGACCCATTCGCTTTATGCTCAGCCGCCGCTGATGGTCGACCCGGTCGCCGCCGCCGAGGGGCTTGTCCGCATCTTCCCCGATCTGGACAAGGATCGGCTGGTGCGCGACTTCTCGGGCAAGCGCAAGTTCATCTGGATCAAGAAACGCATCAGCCCCGAGCAGAAACAGGCGGTGCATGACATTGGCGATCCCGGTCTGCTGTTTGGCCCGCGCGAGATGCGGCTTTATCCAAATGGCCGCCTGGCCGCGCATGTTCTGGGCGGCGCGGGCTTTGGCCGCGAGGGCGTCGACGCGGCCGAGGTGATCGGCGTTGCGGGCGTGGAAAAACAGTTCGACGGCTATCTGCGCGATCCGGCCAATGGCGCCAAGCCCCTTCAGCTGTCGCTGGACCTGACGGTGCAGGCGGCGATGGAACAGGTGCTGGACGGCGGCATGAAGATCATGAGCGCCAAGGGCGCCTCGGCCGTGCTGATGGATGTGCATACGGGCGAGGTGGTGGCCGCCTCTTCCTTGCCCTCCTTCGATCCCAATGACCGGCCGCGCCCGCCCACCAGCGGCTTTGACCCTTCGGACAGCCCGCTGTTCAACCGCTATGTGCAGGGGGTGTACGAGCTGGGTTCGGTCTTCAAGATCTTCGCCGCCGCGCAGGCGGTCGATCTGGGGCTGGTCAATTCCGACACCATCATCGACACCTCGGGGCCGATGCGGATCGGCAAGTTCCCGATCGGCGAGTTCAACAACAAGAATTACGGCAAGATCAGCATCGCCGACGTGATCGTGCACAGTTCGAACCGGGGCACTGGGCGGCTGGCGCTGCAGATCGGGGCCGAGCGTCAGCAGGCCTTCCTGAACAGCCTCGGCATGTTCGACCCGACCCCGTTCGAGATCGTCGAGGCCTCGGGCGGGCAGCCGCTCAAGCCCAAGACCTGGGGCGAGCTGAGCACCGTCACCATTTCCTATGGCCATGGCCTGTCGACCAGCCCGATGCATCTGGCGGCGGGCTATGCGGCCATCGCCAATGGCGGGCAATATGTCAGCCCCACGGTGCTGAAACAGAAAGGCCCGCAATACGGTCCCCGGGTGATGTCGGAAAATGCCGCGCGTCAGGCGCGGGCGATGCTGCGCAAGGTGGTCACCAGCGGCACCGCCAGCTTTGGCGAGGTGCCGGGCTATCAGGTGGGCGGCAAGACCGGCACCGCCGACAAGCCCAAACCGCGCGGCGGCTATTACGACGACAAGGTGATCGCCACATTTGCCAGCCTGTTCCCGGCCTCGGACCCGAAATACGTTCTGGTGGTGACGCTGGATGAACCCTCGATCCTGGCCTATGGCGAAAAGCGCCGCACCGCCGGTTGGACCGCGGTGCCGGTGGCCGCCGAACTGATCGGCCGGGTCGCACCGCTTCTGGGTCTCAGGCCACAGCTTGAGCCCGGGCAGGGGGCTGGCTATACGCTCACCTCGAACTGAACATGAGGTGAGGGCGCCATGGGCGACACGCGACGCAGACTGAGCCAACTGGCGCTGACCGCCCGGGGCGGGCGTGACCCCGATATTTCGGGGCTGGCGGTCGACAGCCGTCTGGTGCGCGAGGGGTTCCTGTTCGCGGCCCTGCCCGGCAGCCGGGTGCATGGCGGAGACTTCATCCAATACGCCCTGCGGATGGGCGCAAGCGCCATCCTGACCGATGCCGAGGGCGCCCGTATCGCGGCCGCCGAACTGGCCGCCTCGCAGGCGGCGCTGGTGGTGGTCGAGGACCCGCGCCAGACGCTGGCCCTGACGGCCGCGCTGTGGTTCGGGGCGCAGCCTGCCACCATGGTCGCGGTCACCGGCACCAATGGCAAGACCTCGGTTTCGACCTTCGTGCGCCAGATCTGGACCGAGCTGGGCCATGATGCGGTCAACCTCGGCACCACCGGGGTCGAGGGCGCCTGGACCGCGCCGCTGGCCCATACCACGCCTGAACCGATCACCCTGCATCGTTGTCTGGCCGAGGCGGTCGCAAACGGGGTCACCCATGCGGCGATGGAGGCCTCCAGCCACGGGCTGGAACAGCGGCGGCTCGATGGGGTGGTGCTCAAGGCTGCCGGGTTCACCAATTTCACCCAGGACCATCTGGATTATCACGAAACCTTCGAGGCCTATTTCGCGGCCAAGGCGGGGCTGTTCCGCCGTGTGCTGCCGCCTGACGGGGTGGCCGTGATCAACATGGACGACCCCAAGGGCGCCGAGATGCGCGCCATTGCCGCCGCGCGCGGCCAGAACGTGCTGACCGTCGGGCGCGGCCCCTGCGATCTGAGCCTGACCAACCAGCGGTTCGACGCCACCGGGCAGGACCTGTTGTTCTCGTGGCGGGGCAAGGCCTATCAGGCGCGGCTTGACCTGATCGGCGGTTTCCAGGCGGAAAACATCCTGTTGGCCTGCGGGCTGGTCATCGCCAGCGGCGGTGCGCCCGAACGGGTGTTCGAAACCCTGCCGCATCTGGGCACTGTCCGGGGCCGGATGCAGTTGGCCGCAACCCGCGCCAATGGCGCGGCGGTCTTTGTCGATTACTCCCATACGCCTGATGCGGTCGCCACTGCGCTCAGGGCGCTGCGCCCGCATGTGATGGGGCGTCTGGTGGCCATCGTCGGTGCCGGCGGCGACCGTGACCCGTACAAGCGCCCGCTGATGGGAAAGGCTGCGGTGGAAAATGCCGATATCGTCATCATCACCGATGACAATCCGCGCAGCGAGGACCCCGCCCTGATCCGCGCCGCCGTGATGCAGGGCGCCCCCGGTGCCACCGAAGTGGGCGATCGGGCCGAGGCGATCCTGCGCGGTGTCGACACGCTGGAACCCGGCGATGCCTTGCTGATCTGCGGCAAGGGACATGAGACCGGGCAGGTTGTGGGCGACCAGGTGCTGCCCTTTGACGATGTGGAACAGGCCAGCATCGCGGTGGCCGCACTGGAAGGACGGCTGGCATGACCCTCTGGACCGCAGCCGAGGCCGCCGAGGCCACCGGGGGCCGTGCCCTGGGCGACTGGCAGGTCAGCGGCATCTCGATCGACACCCGCACCATTGCGCCCGGCGATCTCTTCGTCGCGCTGACCGCCGCCCGCGACGGGCATGACTTTGTGGCGCAGGCGCTGGACAAGGGCGCGGGCGCCGCGCTGGTCTCGCGCATCCCCGAAGGCGTGGGTGAGGACGGGCGGCTGTTGCTGGTCGATGACGTGCAGACCGGGCTTGAAGCTTTGGGCCGCGCCGGGCGCGCCCGCGCACAGGCGCGGGTGGTTGCGGTCACCGGCAGTGTCGGCAAGACCTCGACCAAGGAAATGCTGGCCGCCATGCTTGGTGCTCAGGGTCGCACCCATGCCAGTGTCGCCAGCTACAACAACCACTGGGGCGTGCCGCTGACGCTGGCGCGAATGCCGCGCGACACCGAATTTGCGGTGATCGAGATCGGCATGAACCATCCCGGCGAGATCGCTCCGCTGGCCCGCCAGGCCCGCCCGCATGTGGCGATGGTCACCACCGTCGCGGCGGTGCATCTGGAGGCCTTTGACGACGTGGCAGGTATCGCGCGCGAGAAGGCCGCGATCATGGAGGGGCTGGAACCCGGCGGCGTGGCGGTGCTTAACGCCGATATCGCCGAGGCGGATATCCTGCGCGCCGCTGCTCGGGGCGCCCGGCAGCTCTCGTTCGGGCGTGCCGCGCAAGACTATCGCCTGACCGGGGTCGAGGTGGCGGATGGGATGACCCATGCCCGCGCCGACACTCCGGCTGGCCCCGTCAGTTTCACCCTGCAATCGGCGGGAACGCATTTCGCGATGAACGCGCTGGGTGCCCTGGCCTGCTGCGATGCGCTGGGGGCTGATGCGGGGCAGTCGCTGCAAGGGCTGGAGCGCTGGACGCCCTACAAGGGGCGCGGCGCGCGTGAAACGATATCTCTCGCGGGCGGGCCGGTGACCCTGTTCGACGACAGCTATAACGCCAACCCCACCTCGGTCGGGGCCGCGCTTGAGGTGCTGGCGGGCACACCGGGCACCCGTCGGGTCGCGTTTCTGGGCGACATGAAGGAGCTGGGTCCCGAGGAGCTGCCGCTGCATGCCGGTCTGGCCGCGCTGCCGGCGATGGAGCGGGTCGACCAGGTCCATTGCATCGGGCCGCTGATGCGCGCCCTGTTCGATGCTTTGCCCGAGGCAAAACGCGGGCGCTGGACCGAGACCGGCGCTGAGATGCTGGCCGAACTGCCCGCCTTGGTCGCGCCGGGCGATGCGGTGCTGGTCAAGGGCTCGCTCAGCATGGGATTGGCCCGTCTTGTTGACGGGCTGCGTGAAATGGGCCATGGGGCCGGATCGAAACAGTCGGAAACGTAACAAGGACGCCGTCGCATGCTATACTGGTTGACCGCCCTGTCGGACGGGGGGGATGTCTGGAACCTCTTCCGCTACATCACCTTCCGCGCGGGCGGGGCCTTCATGACGGCGCTGATCTTCGGGTTCCTGTTCGGGCGCCCGCTGATCAACGTGCTGCGCCGCAAGCAGGGCAAGGGCCAGCCGATCCGCGACGACGGCCCCGAGGGGCATTTCTCCAAGGCGGGCACGCCGACCATGGGCGGTCTGCTGATCGTGGGGGCGCTGTTGACCTCGACGCTGCTCTGGGCGCGCTGGGACAACCCGTTTGTCTGGATGGTGCTGTTCGTGACGCTGGCCTATGCGCTGATCGGCTTTGCCGACGACTATGCCAAGGTGTCGAAACAGAACACCAAGGGCGTATCGGGCAAGATGCGGCTGGCGCTGGGCGTAATCATCGCGGTGATCGCCGCGCTCTGGGCCAGCTACAACCACCCGGCCGAATTGCAGAACCAGCTGGCGCTGCCGGTGTTCAAGGACACACTGATCAATCTGGGCCTGCTCTATGTGCCGTTTGCGATCTGCGTCATCGTCGGCTCGGCCAACGCGGTCAACCTGACCGACGGGCTGGACGGGCTGGCGATCATGCCCGCGATGATCGCGGCCTCGACTTTGGGCGTGATCGCCTATGCGGTGGGGCGGGTCGATTTCACCGAATATCTCGACGTGCACTACGTGCCGGGGACCGGAGAGATCCTGATCTTCACCGCAGCGCTGTTTGGCGCCGGGCTGGGCTTTCTGTGGTATAACGCGCCCCCTGCGGCCGTGTTCATGGGCGATACCGGCTCCCTCGCGCTGGGCGGCGCGCTGGGCGCGATTGCGGTCGCGACGAAGCACGAGCTGGTGCTGGCCATCGTCGGCGGGCTTTTTGTGGTCGAGGCGCTGAGTGTCATCATCCAGGTGCTTTACTTCAAACGCACCGGCAAGCGGGTCTTCCTGATGGCCCCGATCCATCACCATTACGAGAAAAAGGGCTGGGCCGAACCCACCATCGTGATCCGGTTCTGGATCATCTCGCTGATCCTGGCGATGATCGGGCTGGCCACACTCAAGGTCCGCTGAGGCGGGCCTTTCGTACACCGAATTGACCGTTTTGTCCCTGCTCTGCGAGGGGGATTGACCGTTTTGTACGGGATGGAAAAAATAGCTTTGGCTGGACTTTTCTTGGTTCTTGAAGAAACTCTGAGTTGATTCAGGAGTTACAATGACCTCGAACTTTAAGAAGTCTCTCGGTGAAATAGTTTCGATCGAGGCGTGGTATACTGGTTTTTCAGAGGAAGACCAGCAATCTGATCTTTTCCTGCATGTCAGGTTTCAGGAAGCAGTGTTCGGAGGCGACCCCAGCCAATCGGTTCGCTTCAAACTGCGGCTGAAAAAGGCGGATATCGTGGTAATCGCCGAGGCGCCAATCAATGTGCCGCGCTCTCGGGTTCGTCGCGATCGTCTGAACATGGAAGCGAAGCTGACAGAGGTTCGAAAGACCGAACTGGAAGGCTCGGTCGAGGGTTCGGTCGAAGCCAACGTCAAGCCTACCGGGGTGTCAGGTGGCGCTCAATTCAAGGCGACTGGAAAAGCTGCCGGAGCGGTTGAGAAAAACTCTACACGGGAAATTCGCCACAGCGGAACTTTGGTCGAACACTCGGTTGACAGCGAAGGCAACAATCGTTGGTCTTTCAATCCGGCGGAGGGTCCGAACCTTTTTGGTCAAGCGTTCAATGCGACAGAGCCAGTAATGCTCATGCGCATTGATGGAAAGCCCCCAAAGATTCCACCTACAGTGAAAGTGCGCGTGCATTGTCTGCGCGAAGATATCGACGTCCTGGAACTTGAAGCCAAGAACATTTCCAAGTCTCTGCTGAACAGGGGGATTGGAGAAGAAAAGAAGCTCAAGCTGGCCGAAGAAATCATCAAGGACTACCTGTCGCGAGAGGGACTGGAATTTGAAGATGTTAGCGAGAAATTTGCCAAACTGGTAGTTGCCGATGTCATCGCCCATGATGAGTGATACAGATAGAGAAGACCTTGATGCGATCCTTCGCACGGTCTTGGTGTCCGACAAAGGCTATGTAGAAACTCTGTCCAGGGCCACTGGACTGAACGGAAAGGCGCTGACTGATAAAGCTGCCTTTACTCTCTCAAGGCTCAGTGCTGTAGGCGGGTATGACTACGAGAACGAAGCGCTTGAAGTAGCTGGCCGCTACTTGGCGGAGGCGCGATTTACCGAGGCAGAGGCGATCTATAGACAGGTATTGGTGAGTTTTCCCGAGAAACATGGTTTCAATCATCCCGGGTATGCAACGCGACTTAACAACTTGGCGGAAGTTCTTCGGGCGACCGCAAGATATGATGAAGCTGAGTCGCTATATCGTCAGGCTCTCGAAATTGATCGCGAAGCGCTTGGTTTAGAACACCCTGACTACGGGATAGATCTTCTAAACCTAGCTGGCCTACTTCACGATAGGGGGCGGTATGAGGCGGCAGAACCGCTCTACCGTGAAGCAATGACAATAATCGGCAAGGTGGTGGGTGAGGAGCATTATCGTTACGCGACTGCCCAAAACAATTTAGCGGGATTATTGCAAGATATGCTGCGGTTTGAAGAGGCCGAGGCGCTTTGCCGTCAGGCGCTAGAGATCACAAGCAAGACGCTGGGAGAGTCGCATTCCGTCTATGCCACCCGCCTCAACAACTTGGCGGAGTTGCTTGGAACGACGGAGCGATATGGGGAGGCCGAGCCACTTTACCGCCAAGCGCTTGAGATCACGCAAAAGACTCTGGGGGAGGAGCACCCTGACTTTGCGATCCGCCTCAACAACTTGGCTGTGTTGCTCAAAGCTACGGGACGGTACGAGGAGGCCGAACCACTTTACCGTCAAGCGCTTGAGATCACACACAGGACTCTGGGGGAGGCGCATCCCGATTATGCCACCCGCCTCAACAACTTTGCCGGACTGCTGGATTCGACCGAACGGTATGACGAGGCCGAGCCACTGTACCGCCAGGCCTTGGAGATATGTGAAAAGGCGCTGGGGGTGGAGCATCCGAGTACGCAGACCGTACGGGCAAATCTGGAGCTATTTCTCTCGGAAAAGCCCGACTAGCCCCGCTTGCAATCCGCCCCTGACCGGGTACAGGGTGGCGCGAAACGGGTTTGAGGGAGGGCGGGCATGATCCCGGTCAAAGGGTTTGCGGGCGCCAATGTGGCGGTTCTGGGTCTGGGCCGCTCGGGTCTGGCCACGGCGCGGGCCTTGCGCGCGGGCGGCGCCGAGGCGCTGTGTTGGGATGACAACCCGGCGGCGCGCGAGGCGGCCGAGGGCGAGGGGTTCACCATCCGCGACCTGCGCAAGCAGGGCGTCCGGGACGATACCGCCTGTCTGATCGTGTCGCCGGGCATCCCGCATCTCTATCCCGCGCCGAACCCGGTGGTGGCCGCCGCGCTGGAGGCCGGGGTGCCGGTGGATAATGATATCGGCCTCTTCTTCCGGTCGTTCGCGGGGCCTGAATGGGACGGGTTCGACACGCTGCCCCGCGTGGTGGCGGTGACCGGCTCGAACGGCAAGTCGACCACCTCGGCGCTGATCCACCACATCCTGAGCGAGGCCGGGCGGCCCGTGCAACTGGCGGGCAATATCGGGCGCGGGGTGCTGGATATCGAGCCGGGAGAGGAGGGCTCGGTCGTGGTGCTGGAACTCAGCAGCTATCAGACCGATCTGGCCCGCGCGTTGACGCCGGATGTGGCGGTGTTCACCAATCTTTCGCCCGACCATCTGGATCGCCACGGCGGCATGGGCGGGTATTTCGCGGCCAAGCGCCGGCTCTTTGCCGAGGGCGGGCCGGATCGGGCGGTGATCGGGGTGGACGAGTCCGAGGGGCTGTATCTGGCGGGCCAGATGTCCGAAGGGCCGGGCGATGACCGGGTCATCCGGGTCTCGGTCAGCCGCAAGCTGACCGGGCCGGGCTGGCAGGTGTTTGCGCGCAAGGGGTATCTGAGCGAGTACCGCAAGGGGCGGCAGGCGGGCTCCATCGACCTGCGCGACATTCGTGGCCTGCCGGGGGCGCATAACCACCAGAACGCCTGTGCGGCCTATGCCGCCTGCCGGGCGCTGGGGCTGAGCCCCAAGGCGATCGAGGCGGGGATGCGCAGCTATCCGGGCCTGCCGCATCGCAGCCAGATCGTGGCCGAGGCGGGCGGGGTCACCTATGTCAACGACAGCAAGGCCACCAATGTGGACGCGGCGCTCAAGGCGCTGGGCGCGTTCAAGCGGATCCGCTGGATCTGTGGCGGCTTGCAAAAGGAGGGCGGTATCGCGGCGCTGAACGGTGGTTTGGCAGAGGTTCTGAAGGCCTATGTGATCGGGCGCGAGGCCGCCGGTTTCGCGCTGCAACTGGAGGTCGAGAGCGAGGTCTGCACCACCATGGACGAAGCGGTCGCCCGCGCCATGGCCGAGGCGGAGCCGGGCGATACGGTGCTGTTGGCTCCTGCTGCGGCCAGCTTCGATCAATATGACAATTTCGAACGCCGTGGTGAAGATTTCATGGCCGAAGTTCAAAAGCGTCTGGACGGGTAGGGGGCGCTGCCCCCGTCACCTGCGGTGACTCCCCCGGAGTATTTTGAGCGAAATGAACATATGGGGACTGTCCGGGCTTCATTTCGCCGCAAATACTCCGGAGCGCGAGGCAGAGCCTCGAATCGGCGCTTGCACTCAGCGCTGCGTTTTGGCGATCGCGGTGCCGGCGGCGTGGCCCGAGGACCAGGCCCATTGGAAGTTATAGCCGCCGAGCCAGCCGGTGACGTCCACCGCCTCGCCGATGGCGTAGAGGCCGGGTTGCGATTTCGACCTGAGCGTGCGGGAGTCGAGCATGTCGGTGTCGATCCCGCCCAGCGTGACCTCGGCAGTGCGGTAGCCTTCGGTGCCCGAAGGAGTCAGGCGCCAGTCACGCAGCGTCTCGGCAAGCGCGCGGAGCGCGCTGTCGGACTGGTCGGCAAGACGGCCTTTGAGGCCCAGTTGTGGTGCCAGGAACTCGACCAGCCTGGCGGGCAGGTGGCGGGCCAGTTCGGTGGTCAGGTCGCGGCGCCCAGCGGCTTGCCGCTGGTCGCGCAGCGCGGCGAACAGGTCCTGATCCGGGGCCAGATCGATCGCGATCTCCTCACCTTCGCGCCAATAGGAGGAGAGTTGCAGCACCGCCGGGCCGCTGAGCCCGCGATGGGTGAAAAGCAGCGCCTCGTCGAACGTGGCGCGCGCGTTCGACAGGCGGGCGGGTAAAGAAAGCCCGGCAAGCGGAGCAAAACGACTCTCGGGGAAAGTGAAGGGGACAAGGCCCGCGCGGGTTTCAGTGACACCGAGGCCGAACTGGCGCGCGATGTCATAGGCCAGCCCCGTGGCGCCCATCTTGGGGATCGACTTGCCACCGGTGGCCAGCACCAGGTTGCGCGCGCTCAGGTGTTCGGTCCGGCCCTCACGCTCGACCGTGAGGGAGAAGCGGCCATCGGCATGGGACAGGTCCTTGAGGGTCGTCGACAGCCAGAGCGTTGCTCCGGCGCGCTCCATCTCGCTTAGCAGCATCGAGATGACCTGTTTGGCCGACCCATTGCAGAACAGCTGGCCCAGCGTCTTTTCGTGCCAGGCGATGTGGTGGCGGTTCATCAGGTCGATGAAATCCCACTGGGTATAGCGGGCCAGCGCCGATTTGCAGAAATGCGGGTTCTGCGACAGGAAGTTCTCGGGTTCCGCATACATATTGGTGAAGTTGCAGCGGCCACCGCCCGAGATGCGGATCTTTTCCCCCGGCGCGCGGGCATGGTCGAGCACCAGCGTGCCCGGTCCCGCATGGGCCGCGCACATCATGCCGGCGGCACCGGCGCCCAGGATGATCGTGTTCAACTGCATCTGCCCGGGGGTGCCGTACCGCGCGCGATTTGGCAAGGGGGCAGGTGATCGGGGGTCAGGCCATCGGTGGCATCACCGGCTTGCGCCGCATGCCGCTGAGCGCGTTGAGCGCCACGGCGCCCAGGATGATCGCGCCGCCCCAGAGCGTGCCGGCGCTGGCCTCTTCGCCCAGCAGCAGCCAGACCCAGACGGGGGCCAGCATGGATTCGATCATGGTGATCAGCGTCAGTTCGGCGGCGGGCACGACCTGACTGCCCATGGTGTAAAGCGCCATACCCACCGCCAGCAGCCCTGCGCCCATCGCCATGGCGATGGCGATGTCGCGCGCAGGCACCAAAAGCGGCTCGCCGGTGAGCCCGAGCATTCCCAACGCCACCATCATCGACAGCATGCCGCCGATGGCGACGGCGGGCATCATGTCGCCCAGCCGCCCCCAGCGCAGCGACAGGGTGAAAAGTGCAAACCCCATGGCCGATGCGAGCGCGGCCAGATTGCCCGCCAGCGCCCCCAGCGCCAGCCCCTCGCGCACCATCACCACCAGGCCGATCAGGGCGATGGCGATGGCGGCCCAGGTGGCGCGCCGCACGGTTTCGCGCAACACCACCCAGCTGAGCGCGGCGGCCAGAAAGGGCGAGGCGGCGAACAGGAACACGGCATTGGCCACGGTGGTGGACTGGATTGCAAAGATCGCGCCGGCAAAGGCGACCACCAGGCCAAAGCCCGCCATCAGCCCGGCCCGGCCGGTGGCGCGCAGCGCGGGCAGGATCGGCTTGCGTTTGCGCCAGACAAAAAAGGCCAGCAGGGCGGGCACCATCGCCGCCGAACGCCAGAACAGGATCGCCCAGGTTCCGGCCACTTCGATCTCGCGGATGGCAAGGCCCATCAGCGACCAGAGCATCGCGGCGGTTGCCACCAGAATGACCCCTGTCGAATAACGCATGCCCTTTGCCCCTTGCCCCGGTAACGGGGCGATGGTGGCGGCGGGTCGGGGGTGCGTCTGTTCCGTTCGCGACGTGACGCGCCGCAAAACGCGGGCGCGTCAGGAGGTTGCGGAACACTGATCCCGGTTCTTGAGCCGGTGACCCACATCGACAATCGCCAGGATCGCGGGAACCAGGTCTTGGCCCAGATCGGTCAGGCTGTATTCGACCGAGGGCGGCGAGGTCGGGCGCACCTCGCGCTGGACCACGCCCTTGTGTTCCAGCTCGCGCAGGCGGGTGGTCAGCATCTTTGCCGAGATGCCGGGGATATCGACCCGCAGCTCGTTGAACCGCCGTGCTCCGCCGCTGAGGTACCAGATCACATTCGGGGTCCAGGCGCCGCCCAACAGCTTCATGCATTCGCTGAGCGGGCAGCGGCCGGGCAGGGGGGCGGCCTTGTTGCGGGTGATCTTGAGCGCCATTGGATTCTCACCTGGTAACCGTGGGGTAACCGGATAAAGGAGTAACAAAAAGAAATCAAGTTTACTTCGGTAACTGAGTGATTACTTCCAGCCCATCAGAGCAATCCGACAAAAGGAGATGGAACGGATGAAACTCTATTACAAACCCGGTGCCTGTTCGCTGGCCAGTCACATCGCGTTGATCGAAGCGGGCGAAAGCTTTGAGCTGGAGCAGGTGGACACCGCCGCCGGCACCACCGCATCGGGCGGCGATTTCCGCGCCATCAACCCCAAGGGATATGTGCCCGCGCTGGTGCTGGACGGGGGCGAGACCGTGACCGAGGGCGCCGCCATCCTGCAGCTGATCGCCGAGCGTAACCCCGATGCCGGGCTGGTGCCGCAGGGCGGTGGCCTGGGCCGGACCCGGGTGCAGGAGCAGCTGAACTTCGTCGCCTCGGAATTGCACAAGGCGTTTGGGCCGTTCTTCTCGGGCAAGCCGCTGGAAGGCGAGGCGCGCGACGCGGCGGTCGAGCGGGTCAATGGCCGGATGCAGCTGGTCGAGGCGATGCTGGCCGATGGCCGCGACTATCTGAACGGGGCACAGTTCAGCGTCGCCGATGCTTACCTGTTCGTGGTCACTAACTGGGCCAACTTCCTGGGCCTGTCTCTGGACGGCGTGCCCAATCTCAAGGCACTGGTCGCCCGCGTGGCCGAGCGCCCCTCGACCCGCGCCGCGATGCAGGCCGAAGGGCTGTTGGGATGAGCATGACCACCGAGGAGGCCTCCTTTGCCGCCGTTCAGGCGGTGATCGGGACCTATTTCGACGGGTTGCACCATGCCGACAGCGCCCGGTTGCGGCAGGTCTTCCACCCGCAGGCGATCTATGCCTGTGCCACCGGTGGCGACTGGCTTTACCGCGACATGGAGACCTATTTCGCGGTGGTCGATCAGCGGGTCTCGCCCGCCAGCAAGGGCGAGGCGCGGCGCGACCGCATCCAGTCGATCGACTTTGCCGGGCCGGATACGGCGCGGGCGGTAGTGAACTGCGCCATCGGTGACAGCTATTTCACCGATTTCCTGACCTTTGTGCGGCAGGACGGGCGCTGGCAGATCCTGGCCAAGGTGTTCCATTCGGAACCTCTCTGACCCTTTCCGGCGCGCTTGTGCGCGCCGGACCCCGAGACCAACAAGGACCCCGAGACCCACATGCCCTATGTCAACATCAAGATCACCCGCGAGGGCGCAACGCCCGCGCAGAAGGCCGAGCTGATCGCTGGAGTCACCGACCTGCTCAAGCAGGTGCTGAACAAGAACCCCGAGACCACGTTTGTCGTCATCGACGAGGTCGAGATGGAACATTGGGGGATCGCCGGCCTGCCAGTGGCGGAATACCGCCAGCGCAAGGCCGGCTGATCCCGCCTCTCCGCCCTGCGCGCGCCGGGGCGGAGAAATGCCTGCGCCGGACAAAGCCTCTGGCACGATGGGCGCCTTTGCAGTACTCTTGCACCAGATCCGGCGCAAACCGGGCACGAAGACCCCGAACAGGGGCGCGAACGAGGCAGCAAGCGGCAGTGGTGTCATGACCGAGATGGTATATGGCGCGGTCCCCGAGCGGGGCGGCGAACCTATTCTTCCCAAATGGTGGCGGACACTCGACAAATGGTCGATGTCCTGCGTGCTGATCCTGTTCGGGATCGGGCTGCTGCTGGGCCTTGCGGCCTCGCCGCCGCTGGCCGCGCGCAACGGGTTCGATCCGTTCCATTACGTGCAGCGGCAGGCGTTTTTCGGCGGGCTGGCCATCGTGGCGATGCTGCTGACCTCGATGATGTCGCCGGTGCTGGTGCGTCGCCTTGCGGTGCTGGGCTTTCTGGGCGCCTTCGTGGCGCTGGCGCTGTTGCCGATCTTTGGCACCGATTTCGGCAAGGGAGCTGTGCGCTGGTACTCGCTCGGTTTCGCCTCGGTGCAGCCTTCGGAGTTTCTCAAGCCCGGTTTCATGGTGGTCGCCGCCTGGCTGTTTGCCGCCTCGCAGGAAATCAACGGCCCGCCGGGGCGGCTGTGGTCCTTTGCGCTCTGCGTGGCGATCGTGCTGATGCTGGTGATGCAGCCCGATTTCGGGCAGGCCTGTCTGGTGCTGTTCGGCTGGGGGGTGATGTATTTCGTGGCCGGTGCGCCGATGCTGCTGTTGATGGCGATGGCTGGCGTTGTGGTGCTGGGCGGCATGGTCGCCTATTCCAGTTCCGAGCATTTCGCCCGCCGCATCGACGGGTTCCTGAACCCCGATGTCGATCCCACCACCCAGCTGGGCTATGCCACCAATGCCATCCGCGAGGGTGGCCTGTTCGGTGTCGGCGTCGGCGAGGGGCAGGTGAAATGGTCGCTGCCCGATGCCCATACCGATTTCATCATCGCGGTCGCGGCCGAGGAATACGGGCTGGTTCTGGTCCTTATCATCATCGCGCTCTATGCCTCGATCGTGGTGCGCTCGCTGCTGCGGCTGATGCGCGAACGGGACATGTTCCTGCGCCTCGCGGGCACCGGCCTTGCCTGCACATTCGGCGTTCAGGCGATGATCAACATGGGCGTGGCCGTTCGCCTGCTGCCGGCCAAGGGCATGACCCTGCCGTTTGTCAGCTATGGCGGCTCCTCGCTGATCGCGGGTGGTATTGCGGTGGGCATGCTTCTGTGTTTCACCCGCACCCGCCCGCAGGGAGAGCTTGGCGATCTGTTGCGCGGGCGCGGATAGACAGGCGGTTGGGATGACGCGGAAATACCTGATGATCGCGGCGGGTGGGACCGGGGGGCACATGTTCCCCGCCCAGGCCTTGGCCGAGGCGATGCTGCGCAAGGGCTGGCGGGTGCGCCTGTCCACCGACGCCCGTGGCGCGCGCTATACCGGCGGCTTTCCGCATACGACCGAGATCTCGCAAGTCTCCAGCGCGACCTTCGCCCGAGGCGGGATTCTGGCCAAGGCGATGGTGGCGCCGCGCATTGCCGCGGGCATTGCCGCCACCGCCTGGGAAATGCGCCGCGACCGCCCGGATGTGGTGGTGGGCTTCGGCGGCTATCCCTCGATCCCGGCGCTGGGGGCGGCAACGCTGCTCAGGCTGCCGCGGATGATCCATGAACAGAACGGTGTGCTGGGCCGGGTCAACCAACTGTTTGCCCGCCGCGTCGCCTGTGTCGCCTGCGGCGTCTGGCCCACCGACCTGCCCGAGGGCGCCCAGGGCGTGCATGTGGGCAATCCGGTGCGGGCCGCCGTGCTGGAACGGGCCGGGGCCGCCTATATCCCGCCCGGGCCCTATCCGATGTCGATCCTGGTGATGGGCGGCAGCCAGGGCGCGCGCATCCTCAGCGATGTGGTGCCCGGCGCCATTGCCGCCCTGCCCGAAGAGCTGCGCCAGTACATTCGCGTGGCCCATCAGGCCCGCGACGAGGATGGCGCGCGCGTCACCGAATTCTATGCCGCCCATGGCATCGACGCCGAGGTGCAACCCTTCTTTCACGATGTGCCCCGGCGGATGTCCGAGGCGCAGTTGGTGATCAGCCGCGCGGGTGCCTCAAGCGTTGCCGATATCAGCGTGATCGGGCGCCCCTCGATCCTGATCCCCTTTGCCGCCGCCACCGGCGATCACCAGACCGCCAATGCCCGCGCGCTGACCGGCGCCAATGCGGCGATCCTGATCCCCGAGCGCGCCCTTGACAGCGCCGCGCTGGCAGAGCAGATCGCGGCCGTCCTGACCCATCCGGACGCGGCGCTGCAAATGGCCAACGCGGCCCTGTCCACCGGCGCCCCCGATGCAACCGAACGTCTGGTCGGACTGGTCGAACAGCTGGCCGAGAAGGAGACACCATGACCCCTGCCACCAAACTTCCGCAGGATGTCGGCCCGATCCATTTCGTCGGCATCGGCGGGATCGGCATGTCCGGCATCGCCGAGGTGCTCTTGAACCTGGGCTACCGCGTGCAGGGATCCGACCTCAAGGGGTCGAAGATCACCGAGCGGCTGGCCGGGCTGGGCGCCGAGATCTTCGAAGGCCAGCGGGCCGAGAACCTCGATGGCGCCGCCGTGGTGGTGATCTCGTCGGCGATCAAGCCGGGCAATCCCGAGCTGGACGGCGCCCGTGCGCAGGGCCTGCCGGTGGTGCGCCGTGCCGATATGCTGGCCGAGTTGATGCGGCTGAAATCCAACATCGCCATCGCCGGCACCCATGGCAAGACCACCACAACAACCATGATGGCCGAGCTGATGGTGGCGGGCGGGTTCGACCCGACCGTGATCAACGGCGGGATCATCCACGCCTACAGTTCGAACGCACGGATGGGGCAGGGCGAATGGATGGTGGTCGAGGCCGATGAAAGCGACGGTTCGTTCAACCGGCTGCCCGCCACCGTGGCCATCGTTACCAATATCGACCCCGAGCATATGGAGCACTGGGGCTCGATCGAGGCGCTCAGGCAGGGGTTCTACGACTTCGTTTCGAACATCCCGTTTTACGGCATCGCCGTCTGTTGCACCGATCATGCCGAGGTGCAGGCGCTGGTGGGCCGGATCACCGACCGCCGCGTGCGCACCTACGGGTTCAACGCCCAGGCCGATGTGCGCGCGACCAACCTGACCTACAAGGGCGGGGTGGCCCATTTCGACATCCTGCTGCAGCACGAGGACATGGTGATCGAGGGCTGCACCTTGCCGATGCCGGGCGATCACAACGTCTCGAACGCGCTGAGCGCGGTGGCCGTGGCCCGTCATCTGGGTATGAAGGCCGACGAGATCCGCGCCGCGCTGGCCGCCTTTGGGGGCGTCAACCGCCGCTTTACCAAGGTGGGCGAGGTGAACGGTGTCACCATCATCGACGATTACGGCCATCACCCGGTCGAGATCGCGGCCGTGCTGAAAGCCGCGCGCCAGGCCAGCGAGGGCCGGGTCATCGCCGTGCACCAGCCGCACCGCTATTCGCGCCTGTCCAACCTGTTCGACGATTTCTGCGCCTGTTTCAACGAGGCCGATGTGGTCGCCATCGCCGAGGTCTATGCCGCGGGCGAGGCACCGATCCCCGGCGCCGATCGCGATGCGCTGGTCGCCGGGCTGATCCGGCACGGCCATCGCCATGCCCGTGCCATCCTCAGCGAGGAGGACCTGGAACGGCTGGTGCGCGAGCAGACGCGTCCGGGCGACATGGTGGTCTGTCTGGGTGCCGGCACGATCAGCGCCTGGGCCAATGGTCTGCCCGACCGGCTGAAGGGCTAAGGCCTGCCCCGCACCGCCCATGCGGCGACGGGTCGGGCTGTCATTCTCCTGATGCGCTGTAAGGTGGGAACCGGGCCGACAGGATCGGGCCGTTGCTGCACCGGAGAGGGATCATGGCCGCGCCATTGAAACGACGGATCGGATTGGGCCTGCTGACCGCCTATGGCGTCGGCGTCATGGTGGGCGCGGGCATCTATGTTCTGGTCGGTGCGGTGGCGGGCGATGCCGGTGTCTGGGCGCCGGTTGCCTTTCTGCTGGCCGGTCTCATCGCGGCGCCCACCGCGCTCAGCTATGCCGAGTTTTCCACCCGCCTGCCCGAGGCGGCGGGCGAGGCCGCCTATGTGGGCACCGGGCTCAACAGCCAGTCGCTGGCGCTGTTGGTGGGGCTTGCCGTGGTGGTGGCGGGCACCGTTTCGGCCGGCGCGGTGCTGCGCGGCGGGGTCGGCTATCTGAGTGCGGTGACCGAGATCAACCCGGTCTGGGCGATGATCGGCCTCGGCGGCGCGCTGACGCTGGTGGCCGTTGCCGGGGTGTTGGAAAGCCTGGCGCTGGCGGCGGTGTTCACCGTGGTCGAACTGGCCGGGCTGGCGCTGGTGGTCTGGGCCGGGCTGGGGGCCGACCCCTCGCCCGACTGGGTTGCCCCGGCACCGCCGGTCTGGACCGGTATCGGGCTGGGCGGCGTGCTGGCCTTCTTCGCCTTCATCGGCTTCGAGGATATCGTCAACATGGCCGAGGAGGTCGAGGCGCCCGAGCGCACCCTGCCGCGCGCCATTCTGATTTCGCTGGTGGTCACCTCGGTGCTGTATGCGCTGGTCGCCTGGGCAGCGGTGCGGGCGGTGCCGCTTGACGTGCTGGGCCAGTCCGAAAGCCCGCTGGCGCTGGTTTGGCAATACGGGCGCGGCAGCGGTGCGGGCTTTCTGTCGGCCATCGCGGTGTTTGCGGCCCTGAACGGTATTCTGGCGCAGATCGTGATGGCGACCCGGGTCCTTTACGGTCTGGGCGGGCGCACCAAGGCGCTGGCGCTGTTCCACACGGCCCATCCCCGGTTCGGCACCCCGGTGCTGGCGACGTTTCTGGTGGGGGCGGCGGTGATCTTCTGCGCGCTCTATGTGCCGGTCGAGACACTGGCCGAGACCACCTCCTCGATCCTGCTGGCGGTGTTTGCGCTGGTCAACGGCGCCTTGATCGTTCAAAAAAGACGCGCGCCCGAGGCGCGGTTCCGCGTTCCCATGGCGGTGCCCGTTCTGGGGCTGGTGCTGTCGCTGGCGGCGCTTTCGGTTGCGGTAAGGGGAATTCTATGAGCTGGACCATCCTGTTCGGGGCCTTGTGGGTGATCGCCGCGACCGTGGTCGCGCTATTGCCCATGCGCCGCCAATATGCGCCCGGCGTGGTGCTGTTGATCCTGGCGCCGGTCCTGATCGTCGCCATCGGCTATGACTTCGGCCTGCTGGCCGGGCTGCTGGCGCTGGCCGGGTTCGTGTCGATGTTCCGCAATCCGCTGCGCTATTTCTGGCGCAAGGCCTTCGGCCCGGCGGAGCGCACCGAATGAGCCTGTCGCTGATCCTGGCCGCTCTCTGGGCGGTCATCGCCAATGTGCTGGCGATGCTGCCCAGCCGCGACCACCATTGGCGCCGCGCCTATGTGCTGATCGCGCTGGGCATTCCGCTTGTCGGCTTTGTCACTTACGAGAACGGGCCCTGGATCGGGCTGGTGGTGCTGGCGGCGGGCATGTCGGTGCTGCGTTGGCCGGTCATCTATCTGGGCCGCTGGCTGCGGCGGCCCCGGGCCTGAGCGGGGGATGGAGGCCGAGTTCGCCATACCGCTTGCGCTTTTGGCCTTCGGCTTGGCGGCTGGCGCGTTCCTGGCCCGGATCGGCGCCGTGGTCTGGGCGGTGCTGGCTGCGCTGCTGGCGGCGATCCTTGCCTGGCTGTTGATCTTTCATTCGCAGCGCTTCGGCTGGGAGGGGATGGGCCCCGGCATCGTCGCCATTCTGTTCTGCGCGCCGATGGGGCTGGGCCTGCTGCTGGGTGCGGGATTTGGGTATTGGAGGTGGCGGCGTGAGCGATGAACTTCTGATTTACGTGATACCCACGCTGCTGGGCCTGGGGGCCGCGCTGCTGGGCCGCTGGATGGCGCGCAAGGGGGGCTGGCGCCGGGTGCTCAGCCTCGCGATGATCGCCAGCGGCGCCCTGGCCGGATTGATGCTCTATGCCGACAGCCTGGATGATCCCTGGGCCGCCATCGGTGTCGCGGCCTTGGCGGCGCTGGGGGTGGGGCCGGTGATCCTGGGCCTGGTGCTGGGCGGCTTTGTAGGCTGGGTCGGCTGGCGTCGCGGCGGCTGAGCTTTGGCGTTGTCCCTTGTGATGCTTCCGGGTTACATGCCCCCGATATCACATCAAGACGGGCCGATATGATCGATACCAGCGCAATTCGCGGCAAGCTGACGCCGAACCGGGACCTGTCCGAGCTGACCTGGCTCAGGGTGGGCGGACCGGCGGACTGGCTGTTCCAACCCGCCGATATCGACGATCTGCAAACCTTTCTGCGCATGCTGCCCGCCGATATCGCGGTGTTCCCCATGGGGGTCGGGTCGAACCTGATCGTGCGCGATGGCGGTCTGCGCGCGGTGGTGATCCGGCTCGGACGCGGCTTCAACGCTATCGATGTGGCGGGCGACACGGTCACCGCTGGCGCCGCCGCGCTGGATGCGCATGTGGCACGAAAAGCGGCGGATGCGGGTGTCGACCTGACCTTTCTGCGCACCATTCCCGGCTCTATCGGCGGGGCGGTGCGGATGAATGCGGGCTGTTATGGCAGCTATACGGCGGATGTGTTCCGCTCGGCCCAGGTGGTGCTGCGCTCGGGCGAACTGGCGACGCTGGGCGCGGCCGAGCTGAATTTTCGCTACCGGCAGAGCGACCTGCCCGAGGGCGCGGTGCTGGTCTCGGCCAGCCTGCAGGGCGTGCCGGGCGACCCCGAGGCGCTGCATGCCCGGATGCAGGCGCAGCTGGACAAGCGCGACCAGACCCAGCCCACCAAGGAGCGCAGCGCCGGATCGACCTTTCGCAACCCGGCCGGGTTTTCCTCGACCGGGAGGGCCGATGACACCCATGAGCTGAAGGCGTGGAAGGTGATCGACGAGGCCGGTATGCGCGGCGCCCGGCTGGGCGGCGCGCAGATGAGCGAGATGCACTCGAATTTCCTGATCAACACCGGGGGCGCCACGGCGGCGGATCTCGAAGGTCTGGGCGAAGAGGTGCGAAAAAAGGTTTACGACACCAGCGGCATAACGCTAGAGTGGGAAATCATGCGGGTCGGAGATCCGCTAGACGGCTAACATCCCGAAACCGCAAACCCTTTCAGGCAAAACAGGGGGCGGACTCCGGGGCATAAAGCGGGTCACCAAATAAGACCCGAATGACATAGAGGCACCGAATTGGGTATGTCGAGCAGGACAAACCCCAAGGTGGCGGTATTGATGGGCGGACCCTCGGCCGAGCGCGAGGTCTCGCTTGTTTCGGGGCGTGAATGCGCCGCCGCCCTGCGGGGAGAAGGTTTCGAGGTGGTGGAGCTGGATGCCGGCTCCGACCTCTGCGACCGGTTGCGCGCAAGCGCGCCCGATGTTGTGTTCAACGCGCTGCATGGCCGCTGGGGCGAGGACGGCTGCGTTCAGGGCCTGTTGGAATGGCTGCGCATCCCCTATACCAGCTCGGGTGTTCTGGCCTCGGCCCTGGCGATGGACAAGGAACGCAGCAAGGAAGCCTATCGCGCCGCCGGACTGCCGGTCGCCGCCAGCCAGCTGGCCGATCGCGCCGCCATCGAGGCCGCTCATGTGATGCAGCCGCCCTATGTGGTGAAGCCTTACAACGAGGGCAGCTCGGTCGGGGTCTATATCGTGACCGAGGCGGCCAATGGCCCGCCGGTGCTGGCGCCCGACCTGCCCGCGACCCTGATGGTTGAGGAATATGTGCCGGGCCGCGAGCTGTCGACAACCGTGCTGGGCGACCGGGCGCTGAACGTCACCGATATCATTACCGATGGCTGGTATGACTATCATGCCAAATACAGCCCCGGTGGCTCGCGCCATGTGATCCCCGCCGATCTGCCGCCCGAGATTTTCGAGCTGTGCCTGGACTATGCCCTGCGCGCCCACAAGGCGCTGGGCTGCCGTGGTCTCAGCCGGACCGATTTCCGCTGGGATGAAAGCCGGGGTGCCGCCGGGCTGTTCCTGCTGGAAACCAACACGCAACCGGGCATGACGCCCACCTCGCTGGCGCCCGAACAGGCGCTTGCCGCTGGCATGAGTTTCGGTCAGCTCTGCGCCTGGATGGTGGAGGATGCCTCATGCGATCGCTGAGCCGCATCCTGCTGCCGGTGCGGTTTCGTCCGCAACTGCCCGCCGGGCAGGACGCCGCCTTTGACAGCGGCGCAGGGCAGGTGCCGCCGCTGGCCGAGGCCATGCGGCTGGATGGGTTGGCGCGGCTGAAGCCGGCGCCGAAACGGTCTGATCCCGCCCCCTCGCGGCTGAGCTATCGGGTGCAGCGCTGGATGCTGACGCCGGGCATTCGCCTGGGTCTGCGGATCGGGGTGCCGTTCTGCCTGATCTTTGCGCTGGGCAGCGGATTTCTGGCCAGCGAAAAGCGGCGCGACGCGCTTAACGCCTTTGTTGCCGATATCCGCGCCTCGATCCAGGATCGCCCCGAATTCATGGTCAACCTGATGGCGATTGACGGCGCTGGAACCCATCTGGCGGCGGATATCCGCGAGGTGGCGCCGATCGACTTTCCGATCAGTTCGTTCGATCTGGATGTCGAACAGATCCGACAGGTGATCGCCGGGCTTGACCCGGTCAAGAGCGCGACCGTGCGCATCCGCCCCGGCGGTGTGTTGCAGGTCGATGTGATCGAGCGCCAGCCCGCGGTGGTCTGGCGCACCCGCGCCGGTGTCGAGATGCTGGACGAGACCGGCGCCCATGTTGACGATCTGCCCGAGCGGGGCGCGCGCCCCGATCTGCCGCTGATCGCGGGTGAGGGGGCCGATGCCCATGTTGCCGAGGCGCTGCGGCTGATCCAGGCCGCCCGGCCGATGGGCGACCGGCTGCGCGGGCTTGTCCGGGTGGGCGAACGGCGCTGGGATCTGGTGCTGGACCGGGGGCAGACCATCCAGCTGCCCGCCAAGCGGCCGGTTCCGGCGCTGGAACGGGTGCTGGCGGTGAACGAAGTACAGGAATTGCTGGATCGCGATGTCGCGGTCGTGGACATGCGGCTGGGCACACGCCCCACGATCCGCATGACCGAGGCGGCCTCGGCTGAATGGCTGCGGGTCAGAAATACGGGCGGAAACGGGCAGTAACACAGATGATGACGGATCTCTATCAGTCGCAACGGGCAATGCGTCAGATGCGCCAGCAGGCGATACAGCGGGGCGTGGTGGCCATCCTGGATGTGGGCAGTTCCAAGATCTCCTGCCTGATCCTGCGTTTCGACGGCAGCGGCCGCCTGTCCGAGGACAGCGCCATCGGGTCGATGGCGGGGCAGACCGGGTTCCGGGTGATCGGCGCCGCCACCACCCGTTCGCGCGGGGTGCAGTTCGGCGAGATCACCGCCATGCAGGAGACCGAGCGCGCGATCCGCACCGCCTTGCAGGCGGCGCAGAAAATGGCCGATATCCGGGTCGATCACGTGATCGCCTGTTTCTCGGGGGCGAACCCGCGCTCCTATGGGCTGGATGCCAAGGTCGAGCTGGAAACCCAGGTGGTGACCGAGTCCGAGATCGGTCGGGTGCTGAATGCCTGCGAGGTGCCCGAATACGGCGCCGGGCGCGAGGTGCTGCATGCCCAGCCGGTGAATTTCGCACTCGATAACCGTTCGGGTCTGATCGACCCGCGCGGCCAGCTGGGCCAAAGCCTGGCGGTGGACATGCATATGCTGACGGTGGATGCCACCGCGATCCGCAACCTTGCCCATTGCATCAAGCGCTGCGATCTGGAGCTGGCCGGTGTGGCCAACTCGGCCTATGTCTCGGGCGTTTCGGCGCTGGTCGAGGACGAGCAGGAGCTGGGTGCGGCCTGTATCGACATGGGCGGCGGTACCACCAGCATCTCGATCTTTCTCAAGAAACACATGATCTTTGCCGATTGCGTCCGCATGGGCGGCGATCACGTGACCGGCGATATCTCGATGGGGCTGGGCGTGCCCACCGCCAATGCGGAGCGGATCAAGACCTTTTCGGGCGGCGTGCATGCCACCGGGGCCGATGACCGCGAGATGATCGACGTCGGCGGCGATACCGGCGACTGGGAGCATGACCGGCGCACCGTCAGCCGGGCCGAGCTGATCGGCATCATGCGGCCCCGGGTCGAGGAGATCCTCGAAGAGGTGCGGGCGCGGCTGGACGCGGCCGGGTTCGAACATCTGCCCAGCCAGCAGATCGTGCTGACCGGCGGCGGCAGCCAGATCATGGGGCTCGACGGGCTGGCCAGCCGCATCCTGGGCCAGCGCGTGCGGCTGGGGCGGCCGCTGCGGGTGCATGGCCTGCCGCAATCGGCCACCGGTCCGGGGTTTTCCTCGGCGGTGGGGCTCAGCCTGTTTGCCGCCCATCCGCAGGATGAATGGTGGGATTTCGAGGTCCCGGTCGATCGCTATCCCGCGCGCTCGCTGCGTCGGGCGGTCAAATGGTTCCGCGACAACTGGTAAGGATGCCCAGACCGGTCGGGCAAGCGCTTGATCCGGTGTGATTAAATCGGGCGCAGCATGTACGGATCGGGTGACAGGCCCGGCCCGGTATGGTAAGAAACAGACAAGGCACCCGCCAAGCGGTGCTGCAAAATGGGGCGAGCAGGTCCCGTGCCAGATCAGACAGTACCTCCCGCCGCGCGATGCGTGCGGGGTGCTGTCCTGTTGTGTCCGGTAACTCCAGAACCGCAATATCTGCATGGATCGGCGAAATACCGCGTCCCGGTGCAGATTCTTTCCATATTTTGTGGCTTTTTTGCGATTTGGGCGTGACGAGCCGCCGCAATATCAGTAGGATTATCTGTGGATAGGTAAGAAAAACCCCGCGCAAGGCGGGGGCAAAACAGGCGGACAGAGCATGACATTGAACCTTTCGATGCCCGGACAGGACGAGTTGAAGCCGCGGATCACCGTTTTCGGGGTCGGGGGCGCTGGCGGCAATGCCGTCAACAACATGATTGAAAAACAGCTGGAAGGCGTCGATTTCGTCGTTGCCAATACCGACGCGCAGGCCCTGCAGCAGAGCCATGCACCCTCGCGCATTCAGCTAGGCGTCAAGGTGACCGAAGGCCTGGGCGCCGGTGCGCGCGCCACAGTGGGGGCCGCCGCCGCCGAAGAAAGCATCGAGCAGATCGTCGACCATCTGGCCGGGGCGCATATGTGCTTCATCACCGCCGGCATGGGTGGCGGCACCGGCACCGGAGCCGCCCCGATCATCGCGCAGGCCGCGCGTGAACTGGGTGTGCTGACCGTGGGCGTGGTGACCAAGCCGTTCCAGTTCGAAGGCGCCAAGCGCATGCGTCAGGCCGAGGATGGCGTCGACGCGCTGCAAAAGGTGGTCGACACGCTGATCATCATCCCCAACCAGAACCTGTTCCGCCTGGCCAACGAAAAGACCACCTTTACCGAAGCCTTCAGCATGGCCGACGACGTTCTGTATCAGGGCGTCAAGGGCGTCACCGACCTGATGGTGCGCCCGGGCCTGATCAACCTCGACTTCGCCGACGTGCGCGCGGTGATGGACGAGATGGGCAAGGCGATGATGGGCACCGGCGAGGCCGCAGGCGAGGACCGCGCCGTGCAGGCCGCCGAAAAGGCGATTGCCAACCCGCTGCTCGACGAGATCAGCCTGAACGGCGCCAAGGGCGTGTTGATCAACATCACCGGCGGCCATGACCTGACCCTGTTCGAACTGGACGAGGCGGCCAATATCATTCGCGAGAAAGTGGACCCCGATGCCAATATCATCGTCGGTTCGACCCTGGATACCTCGATGGAAGGCGCAATGCGGGTTTCGGTCGTGGCGACCGGCATCGACGCGGTGGATGTGCAGCATGACATGCCCGTACCGCGCCGTCCCATGAACGCACCGCTCAAACAGCGGGTTGCGGCCGAAGAGAAGCCGGCGCCGCTGACGCTGGAACAGCCCGCGGCCCCGCAGCCGGTGGCCGAGGCCGCCGAGGAACCCAGCCTGTTCGAAGGCATGGATGTCGAGCAGGTCGCTGCGCATGATCTGGGCGAGGATATCCTGGATACGGGCGACGAGCCCGAGCTGCTGGACGATGACGGCCTGCCGCCGCCGGCCTATCAGCCGCAGGTGCCCGCCTTTGAACCGCGCGCTTATGTCGAAGAGGAAGAAGCGCCGGTCGAGACCTTTGTCGCCCCGCGCGCCCCGGCGCCCGGAACACCCTCGCCCGAGGCGATGCGCCGCCTTCAGGCTGCCGCGCAAAAGGCGCCTTCCGCCCCGCAGCAGGGTCATCGCGCGCTCCAGCAGCCGGTCGGGGACAAGCCGCGTTTCGGCTTCAACCGGCTGATCGACCGGATGACCGGACACGCGCCGGATACGCCCGCGGATCGTGGCCCCGCCGTGGCCCGCAAACAGCCGGTGATGCGCCCGAGTGACGCAACGGCACCTGCGCATGCCGAGGCCGACCCCGATCAGGAACGGATCGAAATTCCCGCCTTTTTGCGCCGTCAGGCCAACTGATAGCGGTCACAAAACGAGTAGGAGAGGCCGCCAAGGGGCGGCCTTTTCTCTTTGTGTTTCATAGGCTTACATCCACTGCGGCGAGGTTTTGCCGATCTGTTTTTCGCATGTTTCAAACCGTTACAAAGATTGAGTTGAGCCCCCGGGCCCCCTCGCTTACCTGATGGTCAACACAGCTCGTAGAGGCTGTAGGCAACCGTCAGAGGCCTATCTTGCAACATACGCTGAAAACCTCGGTCACCTTCCAGGGCATTGGTCTGCATGGTGGTAAACCCGTCCGCATGACCCTTCGCCCCGCCGCTGCCGGACACGGCATCTGGTTCAAACGGACGGATATCGAGATCGGCGATGCAATGATCCCCGCGATCTATGATCTGGTCGACCGTACCCCGCTGTGCACCCGTCTGGTGAACGCCGCCGGGGTATCGGTGTCGACGGTCGAACACATCATGGCGGCCCTCGCCGGGTGCGGCGTGCATAACGCCCTGATCGAGCTGGACGGCCCCGAAGTTCCGATCATGGACGGCTCCTCGGTCGAGTTCGTGCGCGGCATCATGGCGCGCGGCGTGCGTCAGCAGGCCGCCCCGGTGCTGGCCTACGAGGTGCTCAAGGCCGTCACCGTCGAAAAGGACGGCGCGCGCGCCACCCTGATGCCCTCGGATGGGCTGGAGATCGAATTCACCATTGATTTCGAGGATGCCGCCATTGGGCGCCAGACCCGCCGCATGAACATGCGCAACGGCAGCTTTGCCCGCGAACTGAGCGACAGTCGCACCTTTTGTCGGCGCAGCGATGTCGAGGCGATGCGCGCCAACGGGCTGGCCCTGGGCGGCACGCTGGAAAACGCCGTGGTCGTCGATGGCGACGAGATTCTGACGCCGGGCGGTCTGCGCCATACGGACGAGGCGGTGCGTCACAAGATGCTCGACGCGCTGGGTGATCTCTATATGGCCGGTGGCCCGATTCTCGGCTGCTATGTCGGCGACAAGGCCGGTCATGCCCTGACCAACGCCCTGCTGCGCACCCTGTTTGAAACGCCGGGTGCGGTGCGCCCCGTGCTGTGCACCCCCGAACAGGCCGCGCGCCTGCCCGGACAGGGGCTGATCTGGTCGGAAATCCCTCAGGTTGCGTGAAAAGGGCCGGATGCGGCCAGGCTTGACCTCCCTACGCCCGGCCCAGTGCCGGGCGATGCTTTTAAGACGTTTTGCAGCGGAATTTAATGTGCTAGACCAAGGCCCAATCGGGGGACACACCCCGCACGCAAGACGACAAGGACTAGCGGTATGATTGGCAGCAGGGCAGGGGCCAGACTGGTTGGCGCACTTCTTCTGGCGACGTTTCTGGCGGCCTGCGGCGGCGGTGGTTTTCGCACGGCGGCCGATCGCAGCCAGAATCTCGACGGCTATACGCCGGAACAGATTTTTGAACGCGGCGAATATGAACTCTCGGCCAAGCGGACCGAAGACGCGGCCTATTACTTCTCCGAGGTCGAGCGGCTGTACCCCTATTCCAACTGGGCCAAACGGGCGCTGATCATGCAGGCCTTTGCCTATCATTCCGGCAAGGACTATCCCGAAAGCCGCGCCGCTGCGCAGCGTTACATCGACTTCTACCCGGCGGATGAGGATGCGGCCTATGCCCAGTATCTGCTGGCGCTCAGCTATTACGACCAGATCGACGAGGTCGGGCGCGACCAGGGCCTGACCTTTCAGGCGCTGCAGGCGCTGCGCACGGTGATCGAGGTCTATCCCGACAGCGAGTACGCGACCTCGGCGATCCTGAAATTCGATCTGGCCTTCGATCACCTTGCCGCCAAGGAAATGGAGATCGGCCGCTATTATCTGCGCCGCCAGCATTTCTCGGCCGCGATCAACCGGTTCCGCGTCGTGGTCGAGGATTTCCAGACCACAACCCACACCGCCGAGGCGCTGCATCGTCTGGTCGAGGCCTATCTGTCGCTGGGGCTGGAGGCCGAGGCGCAGACGGCGGGCGCGATCCTGGGTCATAACTACCAGTCCTCGGAATGGTACGAGGCAAGCTACAAGCTCTTGACCGCGCGCGGGCTGAAGATGCGCGATGTCGGCAACAACTGGCTGAGCCAGATTTACCGGCAGTCGATCAAGGGGCAGTGGTTGTAACAGGGCGACGGGCCGCTGGTCCGTCCGGCGGGGTTTACGATGCTGCGGGCGCTTGAAATCCGGGACATGCTGATCATCGACCGGCTGGAGTTGAACTTCCGGCCGGGTCTGAACGTGCTGACCGGTGAAACCGGGGCGGGCAAGTCGATCCTGCTCGACAGTCTGGGCTTTGTCCTGGGGTGGCGCGGCCGGGCCGAGCTGGTGCGCCAGGGCGCCGAACAGGGCGAGGTGATGGCCGAGTTCGATCTGGCCCCCGGGCATCCGGCCCATGCGGTGCTGGCCGATGCCGGCCTGCCCGGTGGCGACACGCTGCTGATGCGCCGGGTCAACACCGCCGATGGGCGCAAGACCGCCTGGGTCAACGACCGCCGCTGTTCGGGCGAGGTGCTGCGGGCGCTCTCCGAGACGCTGATCGAGCTGCATGGCCAGCATGACGACCGCGGCCTGCTGAACCCGCGCGGCCACCGGGCGATGTTGGACACATATGCCGGGCTGAGCGCCGAGCTTGAGGCGGTGCGCGCGGCCTGGACAGCGCAGGCGAGGGCCCGCAAGACGGTTGCCGCCACCGAGGCGGCGCTGGAGGCGGTGCGCGCCGAAGAGGAATTTCTGCGCCACGCGGTGGGCGAGCTCGACGCGCTCGACCCGCAGCCGGGCGAAGAGGGGGAACTGGACGCCCGCCGCCGCCTGATGCAGGGGGCCGAGCGTATCCGAGACGACGTGGCCCGTGCCTTTGCCCTGATCGGCAACGAAGGGGCCGAGGGCGCGATGAGCGACGCGATCCGCTGGCTCGACGGTGTTGTCGACAAGGCCGAGGGACGGCTGGAAGCCGCCGTTTCCGCGCTGGGCCGGGCGCTGATCGAACTGGGCGAGGCGCAGTCGGGCGTCGAGGACTGCCTGGACGCGCTGCAGTTCAACCCGGCAGAGCTGGAACAGATCGAAGAACGGCTGTTTGCCATTCGGGCGTTGGCGCGCAAGCATGGCGTTGCCCCGGATGAGCTGGGCGGATTTGCCGAAACCCTGCGCGGCAAGCTGGCGGCGCTGGATGCGGGCGATGCCGATCTGGCGGCGCAACGCGCGGCGCTGGCCAAGGCCGAGGCCGCCTATGAGGCAGCGGCGGCGGCGCTGTCGCAGGCCCGCCGGGCCTCGGCCGGAGAACTGGACGCGGCGGTGATGCACGAGCTGGCCCCGCTCAAGATGGAGCGCGCGGTGTTCCAGACCCGCATCACCGAGGGCGAGCCGGGCCCCGAGGGGCGTGACGCGGTCGCTTTCGAAGTGGCCACCAACCCGGGCGCGCCCGCCGGGCCGCTGAACCGCATCGCCTCGGGCGGCGAACTCAGCCGCTTCCTGCTGGCGCTGAAGGTCTGTCTGCGCGGCGACGATGGGGGCAAGACGATGATCTTTGATGAGATCGACCGCGGTGTCGGCGGCGCCACCGCCGACGCGGTGGGCCGGCGGCTTGAGGCGCTGGCGGGTGCGGGGCAGGTGCTGGTGGTGACCCACTCGCCACAGGTGGCCGCGCGTGGCGTCCATCACTGGCGGGTGCAGAAACGGGTCGAGGCCGGCATGACGCTGTCGACCGTGGTGGCGCTGTCGGACCCCGAGCGGGAGGACGAGATCGCCCGCATGCTGTCGGGCGACACGGTGACCGAGGCCGCCCGGGCCGCCGCCCGCGCCCTGCTGGACGCCTGACCTTAGTGCAACACCGGCGGACAAGCCGGTGAGACTCCACGGGTTTTGCCTTCCCTGCGCCTCCGCGCTGTCTTAGTAAGGACAAAAGACCTCCGCGAGTGTGTGATGACCCAATCCACCCGCACTGTTCTGGTGCAGCAGTTCCTTCAGGCCAAGGCCGAGATCGGTGATGCCTGGCAGGTATTGCGCCATCGCGGCCCCAGTCAGGTCCAGTTCTGGTTCATCGCGCTTGCCATTGGCGTGGCCGCCGGTGTGGCGGCGGTTGCCTTTCGCAAGGGGATCAACGCCTTGCAGTCGGTTCTTTACGGCAACGAGGATGTGCGCCTGTTGCACAGCCATGCCGAACACCTGCCCTGGTTTTGGCTTTTGCTGATCCCCACCCTTGGCGGGCTGGTGGTGGGGCTGATCCTGCACAAGACCACGCCCGATGGTCGTGTCCGCTCGGTCGCCGATGTGATCGAGGGGGCGGCGCTGACCGATGGCCGGGTCGAGATGCGGGCCGGGATCGGTTCGATGCTGGCCTCGCTGATCACGCTCAGCTCGGGCGGATCGACCGGGCGCGAGGGGCCGGTGGTGCATTTGGCGGGGGTGATTTCGACCTGGGTCTGCCGGCGCATCAATGCCGACGGGATCACCGGGCGCGACCTGCTGGGCTGCGCGGTGGCGGCGGCGGTTTCGGCCAGTTTCAACGCCCCCATCGCCGGGGCGCTGTTTGCGCTCGAGGTGGTGCTGCGCCATTTCGCGGTGCATGCCTTTGCGCCCATCGTCATCGCCTCGGTCGCGGGCACCGTGATCAACCGGCTCGACCGGGGCGATGTGACCGAATTCGCGCTCAACACCCCCGGCGCGCTGCAATTCTACGTGGAATTGCCCGCCTTTCTGTTGCTGGGCCTGGTCTGCGGTCTGGTTTCGCTGTTGCTGATGCGCTCGATCTTTCTGGCCGAGGACCTGGGCACCCATGTGCAGAACAGCCTGCGCATGCCCCGCTGGCTGCGTCCGGCGGTGTCCGGCGCGCTGCTGGGGCTGCTGGCGATCTGGTTCCCGCATATCATCGGGGTCGGTTACGAGACCACGATCCTGGCGCTGAGCGGCGAGCTGGCGCTTGGCACAGCGATCCTGTTTGCGGTGATCAAGACCGTGGCGCTGGCGCTGACCATGGGCGGGCGCATGGGGGGCGGGGTGTTCTCGCCCTCGCTGATGATCGGGGCGCTGACCGGGCTGGCTTTTGGCCTGATCGCCACGCGGGTGCTGCCGGATGTGTCGGGGACCCATGCGCTTTATGCCTTTGCCGGGATGGGGGCGGTGGCGGCGGCGGTGCTGGGGGCGCCGATCTCGACCACGCTGATCGTGTTCGAATTGACCGGCGACTGGCAGATCGGGCTGGCGGTGATGGTTTCGGTCAGCATGTCGACGGCGCTGGCGTCGCGGCTGGTGGACCGCTCCTTCTTCCTGACCCAGCTGGAGCGGCGCGACGTGCATCTGGCGGCGGGTCCGCAGGCCTATCTGCTGGCGATGCTGCGCGCAGGCGCGGTGATGCGGCCGCTGGGTGATCCGCGCTGTCTGGACCGCGCCGGCTGCGAGGCGCTGATCGCCGAGGGGGTCTGTGTGCCCGCCAGCGCCACGCTTGAAGCGGCGATGCCCTGGTTCGATCGCGACGAACATCCCTGTATTCCGGTTGTGGTCCGAGAAGAGGACGGCCGCGAAACCCCGGTCGGCGCGCTTTATCACATCGACGCGCTCAAGGCCTATAACCGCGCGCTTGCCGCCACCGCCGCTGAAGAGCACTCCTGACACCGGCGGCGATGGCCGACCCGTCCGATCGCGCCCGGCGGCAGAATTGTGGCGACCCTGCAAAGCAATCTTGGACAAGACGGGTTGGACCGCCTTATCGTGGCACGCGACGTCAACCGCATCCGCGCCGCTAGGAGCCTGTCATGAAAGTACTGATCGCGGGACTTGCGACCGAAACCAACAGCTTTTCCCCCATTCCCACCGGGCGGCTCGCCTTCGAGGACAGCTTTGTCAGCCGCACCGCCACGCGGGAACCCGCCAACCTGTTCTCGGCGCCCCAGCACGAATGGCGCGCCATGGCCGAGGCGCGCGGGTGGGAGGTTGTCGAAAGCCTGTCCGCCTTTGCACAGCCTGCGGGTCCGACGATCCGGTCGACCTATGAAGGCTTCCGCGACGAGATCCTGGCCGATATCGAAGCGGCCAAACCCGATATCCTGCTGCTGTCAATGCATGGCGCCATGATTGCCGAGGGCTATGACGATTGCGAGGGCGACATGCTTGTGCGCGCCCGTGCCATCCTTGGCCCTTCGGCGGTGATCGGGCTTGAGATCGACCCGCATAATCACCTGACCGAGGATATGCTCGGGGCTGCCGACCTGATCGTCTCTTACAAGGAATACCCCCATACTGACGGGCATCTGCGTGCGCGCGAGCTGTTCACGCTTGCCGCCGATACCGCGGCGGGCAAGATCAGGCCGGTCATGCGCGATTATGATTGCCGCATGATCACCATGTTCCACACGACCCGCGCGCCCATGCGCGGCTTCGTGGACGAGATGCAGGCCCGTGAAAACACCGGCGGCATCCTCTCGCTGTCCCTGACGCACGGGTTCCCCTGGGGCGATTGCGAACGGGTGGGGGCGCGAATGCTTGCGATTGCCGATGGCGACGCCGAGCTGGCCGAAACCGTGGCGCGCGAATTTGGCGAGAAACTGTGGTCGCTGCGCGATCAGCTGCGGGGCGACTGGCCGTCGATCCCCGGGGCCATCGACCACGCGGTTGCCGCCAACAAGACCCCGGTGGTGCTGGCTGATTTCGCCGATAATGCGGGCGGTGGCGCACCGGCTGATTCAACCTTCGTCCTGCGCGAGATCCTGGGGCGCGGGCTGCGGGATGCGGCAATCGGCATCTTCTGGGACCCGGTCGTCGTGCGGATGTGTCAGGATGCCGGCGTCGGCGCGCAGATGCAGGTGCGGCTGGGTGGCAAGATCGGCGCGATGTCGGGCGATCCGCTGGACCTGAAGGTCACCGTGCGCGGGCTGCGCGAGAAGATGACCCAGAAAATGGGCGAAGGTCAGATGCCGATGGGAAATGGTGTCTGGCTGGAAACAGAGGGCGTGCATATCGTGGTCAGCGACCGCCGCACGCAGGCCTTTCACCCGATGTGTTTCACCGATCTGGGGATCGACTTGTCGGACATGCGGATGGTTGTCGTGAAATCCTCGCAGCACTTTTATGCAGGATTTGCCCCGATCGCCTCTGAGGTGGTGTATATCTCGGGTCCGGGCGCGATCACGCCGGATTACGCGAATATTCCCTACACCAAGCGCGATTCGAATTACTGGCCAAAGGTAGAGGACCCCTTTGCCTGACGCCAGTTCTTTTGGCGCAGGCCACCGTTTGATTGACAGCAGTCAGGGGATCTGCAGTCAAGAACATAACAATGTTTGACAGGTTAAATTGCATTCCGAATAGTTGACGTAGCGCAAAGAAGTGGTTGCGCCAATAAATTGACAGGGAGACAATTATGCTCAACTCATCACGACGCGGTGCGCTGCGCAGCGCCGTGGGTGCGATGGTTATCGGTCTTGGGCTGACCTTTTCGGGGTCGGCCACACAGGCGGAAACCGTCCTGAAAGCGGTGCCGCATTCGGATCTCAAGATCCTGGATCCGATCTGGACGACTGCTTACATCACCCGCAACCATGGTTACATGGTTTATGACACGCTCTTTTCGCTGGACGCGCAGGGCAACATCCAGCCTCAGATGGTCGACACCGTCACCACATCCGAGGATGGGCTGATGGTCACCATGACATTGCGTGACGGGCTGGTCTGGCACGATGGCGCGCCGGTGACGGCGGCGGATTGTGTCGCCTCGATCAACCGCTGGGGATCGAAGGACGCAATGGGCCAGAAGATGATGAGCTTTGTCGAGTCGCTCGAAGCGACCGACGACAAGACCATCACCTTCAAGCTGAGCACGCCCACGGGCCTGGTGACTCTGGCCCTGGCCAAGCCCAGCTCGAACGTGCCCTTCATGATGCCCGAACGGGTGGCCAGCACGCCCTCCTCGGAACAGATCGCCGATTACACCGGGTCGGGTCCGTTCGTGTTCCGCCAGGATCTGTGGGAGCCGGGCACCAAGATCGTCTACGAGAAGTTTGACGGCTATGTGCCGCGCTCGGAACCCGCTTCGGGTCTGTCGGGTGGCAAGATCGCCAAGGTCGACGTTGTCGAATGGCTGCCGATCCGCGATCACCAGCAGGCGGTCAACGCGCTCAAGGCCGGTGAGATCGACTTTATCGAGGCCCCGCCGCATGACCTTCTGCCGCTGCTGAAGGACGATCCCAACATCACGCTCGACGATTTCAACCCGGCGGGCAACCAGTTCACCTTCCGTTTCAACGTGCTGCACCCGCCCTTCGATAATCCGAAGATGCGTCAGGCCCTGCTCTATGCCTTCAACCAGGAGGATTTCGTGCAGGCAGTGGTCGGCAACGAGGAGTATTACGAGCTTTGCCTCGCGCTGTTCGGGTGCGGCCTGCCATTCGAATCGACCGCGGCCATGGACGGCCTGCTCGAGTCGAATTTCGCCAAGGCGCGCGAGCTGATCGCGGAATCGGGCTATAACGGCGAGCCGATCCTGCTGATGCATTC
Source organism: Ruegeria pomeroyi DSS-3 (assembly GCF_000011965.2). Classification (NCBI taxonomy): domain Bacteria; kingdom Pseudomonadati; phylum Pseudomonadota; class Alphaproteobacteria; order Rhodobacterales; family Roseobacteraceae; genus Ruegeria; species Ruegeria pomeroyi. Next base: position 1,267,104 of record NC_003911.12, read on the forward strand.
GACCGACCTTGCGGTTCTGACGAACCTGGCGCCCGTCGCCAAGGATCTGATGGAAGCGGTGGGTCTGAACGTCGACATGCAATCGATGGACTGGCAGACCCTGGTGGCCCGGCGCTCCAAACGGGACGCCCCCGCCGATGGTGGCTGGAACGCGTTCATCACCTCGTGGACGACGGGGGATCTGTTCAACCCGGTCGCTGCGGCCTTCCTGAACTCGAGCTGTGACACGGCTCTCTTCGGCTGGCCCTGCGATACCCGGATCGAGGAGCTGCGCGATGCCTTTGCGCGGGCCACCTCGGTCGAGGAGCAGAAGAAGATCGTCGACGAGGTCCAGGCGGCCTGGTTCGACTATCCGACCCATATCCACCTGGGTCAGTGGACCAGCCGTGCCGCGATGACCAATAACGTGTCCGGCCTGCTGCAAACCGGCGCTGCGGTGTTCTGGAACCTGGAAAAGAACTGACGCATCGTCAAATCAAACGGCGGCGCGCCTTGATGCGCGCCGCCGCCCCTTCTCAGAACAGCGGGTGAACCGGAATGGTTTCCTATCTTCTGCGCCGTGTGCTGGCGACGATCCCGGTCATGCTGCTGGTCGCCGTCTTCATCTTTCTTCTGTTGCGCCTGACCCCGGGCGATCCGGCCACGATCATCGCGGGCGATTACGCCAATGACGAACAGGTGGCCCAGATCCGCGAGAACCTGGGCCTGGACAAGCCCGTCGTGACCCAGTTCTTTGTCTGGCTGGGCAATATCGCGCAGGGGGATTTCGGCGAAAGCTTCTTTTACAAGAAGGATGTCAGCGAGTTGATCGCCGCGCGGCTTGAGCCGACGTTGTCGCTGTCGCTGCTGACCATCGTCCTGACCGTCTCCATCGCGGTGCCGCTGGGCACCCTGGCCGCCTACAGGCAGGGGAGCTGGGTCGACCGGGGCATCATGGGCTTTTCGGTGCTGGGCTTTTCGCTGCCGGTTTTTGTGATCGGCTATGCGCTGATCTACCTGTTCTCGATCCAGCTGGGCTGGCTGCCGGTGCAGGGTTACCAGCGCATCGGCGAGGGGATGGGCGGCTGGCTATACCGGCTGATCCTTCCATCCTGCGCCCTGTCGGTTGTCTTCGTGGCCTTTATCGCGCGTATGACCCGCACCAGCGTGCTCGAGGTGCTGGGCGAGGACTACGTGCGCACCGCGCGCGCCAAGGGCCAGACCGAAACCCGCGTGCTGGTGCGTCACGCCCTGCGTAATGCGGCGGTGCCCATCGTCACGGTGATCGGGCTGTCCTTTGCGGTGCTGATCGGCGGGGTCGTCGTCACGGAATCGGTCTTTACCATTCCCGGGCTTGGCCTGCTGACGGTCGAGGCCGTGCTGGCCCGCGATTTCCCGACCATCCAGGCCGTGATCCTGCTGTTTTCCTTCATTTACGTGCTGATCAATCTCATCATTGACGTCAGCTATACGCTGCTTGACCCAAGGATCCGCTACTGATGTCCACCACCGCAATTTCTCCTGCCGGGCAGACCGTGCGCCGGATGTTTCGGAACTCTTCGGTCATTGTCGGCGGCGTGCTTGTGCTGGTGATCACGCTGATGGCCCTTCTTGCGCCTGCGCTCGGCACCCGCGACCCCTCGGCCATCTCGCCCAAGGATCGCAACCAGCCGCCCGGCTTCGAGGCCACTGTCCGGGACCGCGAGACCGGCCAGAAGGTGACGGTTGAATACAAGCTGGGCACCGACACGCTGGGGCGCGACGTCTATAGCCGCATCATCTACGGCGCGCGTATCTCGTTGGTGGTGGGGCTGGCCGTTGCCGCCATCGCCATCGTGATCGGCATGGCGATCGGGGTGCTGGCGGGTTACATCCGATGGCTTGACGGCATCATCATGCGCGTGATGGACGGGCTGATGGCGATCCCCGCCATCCTGTTGGCGATTGCGGTGGTGTCGCTGTTCAGCGCGGGTCTGCTGAGCGTGATCATCGCCATCGTCGTGCCCGAGGTGCCACGGGTCGTGCGTCTGGTCAGGTCGATCGTGTTGTCGATCCGCGAAGAACCCTATGTCGAGGCCGCGATCACCGCGGGCACGCGCACGCCGACCCTGCTGGTGCGCCATGTGCTGCCCAACACCATCGCGCCGCTGATCGTTCAGGGCACCTTCATCGTGGCATCCGCCATCATCGTCGAAGCGATCCTGAGCTTCCTGGGCATCGGCATCCCGCCCGAGATCCCGACCTGGGGAAACATCATGGCCGAGGGGCGCACGGTGTTCCAGCTCTACCCTCACAACATCCTGTATCCGGGGGTCATCCTTGCGATCACGGTGCTGGGGGTGAACATGCTGGGCGACGGGCTGCGCGACACGCTCGATCCGCGCTTTGCGAAACGGGTATAGGGTGGAACCGATGGTGGATCACAAATATGCCCTCGAGGTCGATGGCCTGACCGTCAGCTTGCCGACAAACGCCGACCGGCCAAACGCGGTCGAGAACATCAGCTTTACCGTCGCCCCGGGCGAGATCGTCTGCGTGGTCGGCGAAAGCGGCTCGGGCAAATCCGTGACCGCCTCGGCGGTCATGGGGCTTTTGCCCGATGCGCTGCGGCCGATCGCGGGCCGGACGCTGCTTGAAGGGGAAGACACGCTTGCGGCCGACAAGAACCGCCTGCGCGACCTGCGCGGGACCCGCATGGCGATGATCTTTCAAGAGCCGATGACGGCGCTCAACCCGGTCACGCGCGTCGGGGAACAGATCGCCGAAGTGCTTGAAATTCATACCACCATGAGCGCGGCCGAGCGGCGTCAGCGCGCGATCGAGGTCATGGAATCGGTTCATCTGCCCGATCCCGAGAGGATGGTGGATTCCTTCCCGCACCAGCTGTCCGGGGGGCAGCGCCAGCGCATCATGATCGCGATGGCGTTGGTTCTGGACCCAATTCTGTTGATCGCGGATGAACCAACCACGGCGCTGGATGTCACCACCCAGGCGCAGATCCTCAAGCTGATCAAGGAGATGCAGGAGCGGCGCGGGACCGGTGTTCTGTTCATCACGCATGACTTTGGCGTGGTGGCGGAAATCGCCGACCGCATCGTCGTCATGCAGAATGGCCGCATTGTCGAATATGGCGACCGGGACGAAGTGCTGCAGCGTCCCAAGGCGCCCTATACGCAGATGCTCATGCGGTCGGTCCCGTCGATGACGCCGCCCGACCGCAGCGCCAAGACCGACAAGACAGCGGTCGAAGTCACCGCGCTGAACAAGGTCTATGGCCGCACCGGCTGGCTGTCCAAAGACCGGATCGTGCACGCGGTGCAGGATGTCGATCTGCAGGTACGCAAGGGCGAGACATTGGGCATTGTCGGCGAAAGCGGCTCTGGCAAATCCACCGTCGCGCGCTGCATCGCGCGGCTGATTGATCCAACCTCGGGCTCGATCGGGCTGCACGGGGCGGAAATCGCCCATCTCACACAGGGGCAGCTGCACCCTTATCGCCGCAAGGTGCAGATCGTTTTCCAGGACCCTTACCGCTCGCTCAACCCGCGCCGCACCATCGGCCAGTCGCTGATCGAGGCGCCGATGAACTACGGGATGACCCGGGATCAGGCGCTGACGGTGGCACGCGATCTGATGGAGCTTGTCGGCCTGTCCGGCGATGCGCTGGATCGCTATCCTCACCAGTTCTCGGGCGGGCAGAGACAGCGGATCTGCATCGCCCGGGCGCTGGCGGTCGAACCCGATATCCTGATCGCGGACGAGGCGGTCTCGGCGCTTGATGTCAGCGTTCAGGCGCAGGTGCTGAAACTGCTCGACGACATCCGGGTCAAATACAATCTGGCGATGCTCTTCATCACCCATGACCTGCGGGTGGCCGCCCAGATCTGTGACCGGCTGATCGTGATGCAAAAGGGCGTGGTGGTCGAGCATGGGCCAACCCGTCAGGTCTATCAGGACCCTCAGCACGCCTATACCCGACTGCTGCTGGAGGCCGCGCCGGGCCAGGGCATGCGGTTCGGCTCGCAAATCCAACCTACCGTTGCCCAAGGGAGTTGACGCATGAAGATCCTGCCCGCCATCGAGCAAAGCCGGAGTGAGCTTGAAACCATCTTCAAGGATCTGCACGCACATCCCGAGATCGGTTTTACCGAGACCCGAACCGCGGCCATCGTCGCCGAGAAACTGCGCGCCTATGGCGTGGACGAGGTGCATGAGGGGATCGCCCGGACCGGCGTCGTGGCCCTGATCCGGGGCAAGGGCGACGGCAACCGCCGCATCGGGCTGCGCGCCGATATGGACGCCCTGCCGATCCACGAGGAAACGGGGCTTGCCTATGCCTCGACCCGGCCCGGCATCATGCATGCCTGCGGCCATGACGGGCATACGACCATGCTGCTGGGCGCAGCCAAGCACCTGGCCGAGACCCGCGATTTCTCGGGCACTGCGGTTCTGATCTTCCAGCCCGCCGAAGAGGGGCTGGGCGGCGCGCGCGGAATGCTTGCCGATGGCCTGTTCGATCGGTTTCCCTGCGACGAGGTCTATGGGATGCACAACTGGCCCAACGGCACGCCGGGCAAGTTCCGCATCGTGAAGGGCGCGGCGATGGCAGGGGCCAGTTTCTTTGACATCCACATCAAGGGAAAGGGCAGCCACGGCGCCATGCCCCAGGACAGCCGCGATCCGCTGATCGTGGCAAGCGCGCTTGTCGGCCAGATCCAGACGATCGTGTCGCGCAACATCCCTCCGCTTGACGCCTGCGTGGTCTCAGTGACGCAGATCCATTCGGGGTCGGCCTATAATGTGGTGCCCGACACTGCCACGCTGGCGGGCACGATCCGCTACTTCAAGGACGAGGTCTGCGCGCTGGCGGAGCAGCGGATGCAAGAGCTTTGTGACGGGCTCGCGGCCGCCTATGGTGTCGAGATCCGGCTCGAATTGCGCAACATCTTCAACGTCCTCGAAAACGACGCCGATCTGTCGGACGCCTATATGGAAGCGGCCTGCGATATCGTCGGCGCGGAAAACGTGATCGAGCGCAAGGAGCCGGTCACCGGCTCCGAAGACTTCGCCGACATGCTGCGCGCGGTGCCGGGCGCCTATTGTACACTTAGCCATGCCGGCAACGTGCCGGTGCATAATCCCGGCTATGTGCTTGACCCGGAAATCCTGCCGGTTGGCGCCTCGATCCTTGCCCGGATCGTGGAACGCCGACTAAGCCCGGCCGCGTGACCGCCATGCCTTATCTCGATCTACCCTTCGACGCAGACGCAATGCTGGCGGGCCTCAAGCCCTGGATCGAATGCGAAAGCCCGACCTTCGACGCCGCCGCCGTGAACCGGATGATGAGCCTTGCGGCCTATGATCTGTCACAGATGGGGGTCGTCGAACGCATCCCCGGGCGGATGGGCTTTGGCGATAGCCTGCGCGTGCGCCTGCCGCACCCCAGGGCAGGCGAACCCGGTATCCTGATAGCGGGTCACATGGACACGGTGCACCCGATCGGCACGCTTGCCAAATTGCCGTTCCGGCGCGAGGGCGATCTTTGCTATGGCCCCGGTATCCAGGACATGAAGGGGGGTAATTACTGCGCGCTCGAAGCGCTGCGCCAGATCGCGGCGGCGGGCTTGCATACCCCCTTGCCGGTCACGGTTCTCTTCACTCCGGATGAAGAGGTCGGCACGCCCTCGACACGCGAACTGATCGAATCCGAGGCGCGGCGAAACCGATACGTGCTGGTGCCCGAACCGGCGTTGCCCAATGGCGGCGTGGTGATCGGACGCTATGCCATCGCGCGGTTCAACCTGCGCACCACCGGACGGCCCAGCCACGCGGGCGCGCGTCTGGCCGAGGGCCGGTCGGCAATTGCCGCCATGGCCCGGCGTATCCTGGATATCGAAGCGATGACAGGCGCGGACTGCACCTTCAGCGTCGGTGTGATTCATGCGGGGCAATGGGTGAATTGCGTGTCATCCAGCTGCGAGGCCGAGGCGCTGAGCATGGCCAAGCGGCAGGAAGACCTTGACGATGGCATCGCGCGGATGCTGGCGCTGGCGGGCGAGGCGGACGATGTCCTTTTCGAGGTGACGCGCGGCGTGACGCGGCCTGTCTGGCAGCCGAACCAGCCCGGCACGATGCAGATGTATGACCTCGCGCGCGAGATTGCCGGCGAGATGGGGGTCGAGCTGCCCTGCGACAGCGCGGGCGGCGGGTCGGATGGCAACTTTACCGGCGCGCTGGGGATCGCAACGCTCGACTCGCTGGGGGTGCGGGGGAAGGGGCTGCACACGCTCACCGAACATATCGAAGTGGCAAGCCTGCCCGAACGCGCGCGTCTCATGGCGGGGCTTTTGCTGCGGCTCGAATAGCACGCGCGCGTTGCGGCGATGTCGACCTTGCTTGTCTGGCGGCTCAAGCCGGGGTGTTTGCGGCACCATGGTGAAAGCATGCCGTGCCCGTTACGTTACTGCTATGTCTCCGTTCTTGCTGGTTAGCGTCCAGCCTTGGGAGGCCGCAGCACCAGGAAATTCAAGCAGAAGACCAGAGTTCGACAAGCTCAGACAATGCGAGCAAAACCCGGACGGGATATTGATATCATCTTGAGCCTTGCCTCAACGCATCGGTCTAAGTCGTTGATTTTGTGATGGAGGCGAGTACCGGACTTGCCTCCATCAATCCAAGTCATTGAATAACTTAGGATACCAAGTGAGAGGTTTCATTTTGTGTCTCACTTATGGGTATCACTACGTAGCCCGGATGTTGAGGATTTGTCAAAGGGATCACCGAGGAAGCCCGGAAGTAGGATGACCAAGTCACAGCCTACAGGGATGATATGTGGCTTGCGAATGATGTAAATGTATCAGGATTGGATGTTGGTTTTGGATTGTCGGTCGAAGTGGATTTCATCGAAGATGGGAGAGGCAGGTATATCAATCAGTTTTGAATATGGGTTTTAAGATATTGATTGTAAACAATTTTACAAGATAATAGGTTGATTATCTGGCCAGACAGATACTGGGTAGCATCTTGTCCTTTAGGTGGCGCGATAGATTTATCTCATGGAAACAGGAGGATGGCTAAGGGCGGCAGCGAGCACCGTACAACCTCTTGTCCTATAGTGTCGGGGAATGCTTCCGGGACGCATCGGCTGGTTGCAAGGCTGTGTCGGCTGTTAGGCTAGTCCAGATGGAAAACAGATAGATACCGGACGCCGGGGCGCTCGTCCGGGGGTATCGGTTTCAACCTGTAAAGACCCAACGCAGAAGGCCGTAGACTGACCCAAGCGCGACCCCTGCCATAGCTGCGAAGAACGCAACCACGATGGGCACAGCCCATATCTCATAGTAGCTGAGAACGCCCAGCCTCGGGACGATAAGCCCAAAAACAAACCCCGCCATTGCGCCCCGCACGCCCCAGCGCGCCCCGGTGAAGATGATCGCCTGCAAGGCGGACCTCAGCGCGTCTTTGTTGGCTTCGATCTTCTCAAGCCCGGCGTGGTAGGCGTCCGCCAAACCGGATGGGGCATGGGGGAAAGACCCTCCCGGCGCGGTAGTAGATTGGCCCTCGGAAAAATCCGCCGCAAAATCTTGAGGACGGTTCGTCTGAGCCTGCGCTTGTGACAGGTGGGCCATGTCAAAGCGGGTATCGCCACTGTCGATTGCGAAACCGCGTTGTCGGGCTTCATCTATCCAAAGCAGTTGTTTGCCATCAGTCATGCGGTTGGCCTTGTCCATCGCGTATTCGATAGCTGCTACGTCCGTTTCCGATGTCGAATGCTTGGTGAACAACCGGGCAACCTTGCCGTTTGCTTCGTCTGTATTTGCCCCGCTGTCTAGCAGGTCGAGAAAGTGAACCGCCCGGACAAACCGCTGGCCCCGACGCTTGTTGGAATACCAAACCAAAAGGGTTCCAATGCACAGGATTGCGATGATCCACATATGGCCTTCTCTCCCAAGCAATGACTGCCCGCGACCCCAACGACCCGGATAGCTTGATTATCCTAAAATGGTATTATCCTAACTTGGGATTACCCGACTGCCTGCACCCGATCAACAGGCAGTCACTTGACCAAGACACTTCGCACACCGGAACACGTCTACCTGTGCCAGCGGCTCAGGCAGGCGCGGCTTGATGCGGGGCTGACCCAAGCGGACTTGGCCGAACGGCTGGACAAGCCGCAATCTTTCGTTGCCAAGGTCGAGACGCGGGAACGCAGACTGGACGTGATCGAGTTCGCCAAGTGGATGGCGGCGTGCGAAGGCTTGGACGTGGTGTCGGAGATCGTGGCGACCATTGCGGAAGGGCGGGCCCAAGCCTGACCGCGATTTCCGGGCCTGTGAGGCTTTTTGTGTCCTTCCGAGCGCTGTTCCTGCCAGAGCATGGCAAGGCCGCTCAGCGGGCCTTCCGGGGCCGCTCAGGGCATACCAAATTCTCGTCAGCTTCGGCGATGCGGGTTGTTGCTTCTCTTTAGTGCAAGCTAAGCTTATGGTCGTGGCAGCAATCAGATCAAAGAGTATTCCCGATGAAACTGCGAGAAGTTAGCGCAAAGAATTTTCGTACACTTGAAGATCTTACCATTAATTTCAATGCTGATTACTGCACTCTCAGTGGGCGCAACAATGCCGGCAAAACCGCGATAGTAACCATAATTCGTCATTTTCTTGACGATGAACGAGAGCGTTTTCATGGCGAAAACTCATTGTCCTTCGAGCGAGATAAGACTCAATGGGCTGAATGCGAAGAAATGAGTGTATCAATTCGACTCGAGCTTGATCGTCACGATGATGCAGAAATCTTTTTTGAGGTCGACAGGTTTGCGCCACAAGTGATTGAAGGCGACACAGCTTTCGTCAGACTGACCGAGACGTTCTTCGCGGAATCAGAGAGAGAGTTGACCTGCCGATTGAACAGCAATGACGTTGATGGGCAAGCAGCAAGCGCAATTGCTAAAACCCTCAAGTCGTCTGCTACTCTTGTGGTTCACAACTCTACAGTACCAACGGGCCGCAGATATTACTATATCTCAGGTGAAATGACTGAGGTGTTGGAGTCCCATTTTTCGCAGGAAGATCGCAAGAAGATTGCGGAAGCAGAAAAACGCTTGTCGAATCGAGTGAAAGCAGCTTCGAAGGAACACAAAGAAGAATTGAACCAGTTGCTGGGGCGATTGGGAGAAAACTATGATGTCGAGCTTACTACACTGGAGCGTGGAAGATCCTCTCGGTTCCCATTGAGCGTGCGTCTGAATGACAAGAGTGTAAATGCAAACCTAGGTGGCTGGGGGTCAGGCACGTAGAACCGAACACGTGTCCTAATCTCTGTGCTCGAGGCGAACCGAATTCGCACAACACAGGCTGATGCAAATCGTCTGACACCGGTGGTTATTGTGGAAGAGCCTGAGAGCTTCTTGCATCCCTCTGCTCAAGCTGAATTCGGGAAGGTACTAAATAACTTGGCAGATGACTTTGGCATCCAGATTTTGGCTACAACTCATAGCCCATATATGCTGAACCAGACAAACCCGCACGCCAACTTGTTGCTTGAACGCCATGTCTACAGAAAACGACTGAAAGAAACACGTCGCGTGGAAACAGAAGGTGATGACTGGATGCTTCCCTTTGCTGACAACCTTGGAGTTGTAGCTGGAGAGTTCATCCCTTGGAAAAAGATTGTCTCTTCACCAAACTCAAAAATCGTTCTGGTGGAGGGCGATATTGACGTAGAGTACTTTGCTCTTCTCAAGAACAAGTACCCTAACATCTATCAGTTGCCCGATGAGATTGAGGTCGTTGGATATGGTGGCAAAGATGCTTTGAAAAACACCCAAGTTTTACAGTTTATGCTGTCGCGCTTGGAGCGGGTTTTCATCACATTTGATCTCGATGTAGAGAAAGAGGTCAAGGGCAAGCTAGAATCTATCGGTCTAAGCGATGGTGCAAACTTTTGTGCAGTGGGTGTCGACAAGCCGGGGAAGGAGTGTATCGAAGGCTTGCTGCCAGACTCCATACTTAAAGCCGTCTATTCGGAGAATGTAGATGATGTTGCAGCACTTGGGTCAACACATAGCGGCGCAAAAAAATCGGCAAAGAGCAACCTGAAGAAAGCCGCTCTTGCGAAGTTTCGCGCCACTGATTTGGAGGAAGCCGACCTTGCTGAAATGAAAAAGCTAATGAGCAAGATTGCTAAAGCGTTCACGCGATCTTGAACTTATCAATCGCTGCCTTGAGTTGTACCAAAGTGTAGCCCTCTCGGAAATAGACTTCCTGCGTCACGCCTGAGCGTTCATGGCCGACAATGCACTTCACAAGCGGTTCGGCTTCCCCGGCTTGGCTCAGGCGGGTCACCATCGTATGGCGGAAGCTATGGAACACCAATTCCCGGCTCTTGATCCCCAGCTTTGGAAGGAACGTGTTTTCGTTGAACCACCGGCTCAGGCTGCGCCCATAACCGCCATTGCGGTTATACTCGAAGTCGAAAAATAGGCGGTCATGTTGAGCGCGGCTTTCGACAAAGTCTAGAAAGCCAAGGTGAATCAGCTCCGGGTGTATCGGCACCTTGCGCTTGCTGGCCCGTGTTTTAACCCGCTTCCGTTCATCGCCTTCGTCGTCAATGTTCAAGAAATGTATGCCTTGGTCCTGTTGAATGTCGGAAACCAACAGTTGGCAAATCTCGTTCAAGCGAGCCCCGGTGAACATGCCGAGCAAAGCGCCCCACCTGTGGCTATCCTTGCGCACAAGGCCAGAGGTGTTTTCCGTCAACTCCCGATACATGAGTTGGGTTTGCGCCGGGCTGAACGGCTTTCTGTTGGTCTCGCTTGCCTTGGCCTTTGCCATCTTCATGCCCTCAAACAAAGCGTGGGGCGTGTAGTCATTGTTCTTCGCCCACTTAAAGAAGCGTATGAAGTTCGAGATGTGGTTGTTGACGGTTGTAATCGAAATCTTGGGGTGCCCAGCGACCTGTATCACTTCGCACAAAGAAAGGCTTTTCAGTTCGGGTTTGACATGCCGGTTCTGTGGCAATGCTCGAACAACTTTCTTGATTTCCTGCGCGTCTTGCTTGGTGATCGTCGCAAGCTGGCGATCTGCCCCGCAGTATTCGATAAGAATATTCAGGAAGGCCTGTATCTGGTCGGTGTATTTTTCGTCCCAGCGGTGGGCGTGCTCGTCCATGTAATCCGCGATAGCTTGCTCTAGCGTGACGCTGGGAGCGGCTGGAAGCGCCTCTAGAGCGGCAGGAGCAATGGCCGGGGCGTCGTCATAGGAATAACGCTCAAGGCCCTCAGCGGCTTCCAGAACGCGCCTGAGCATGTCCCGGCGGCCTTTGCGTAGCTGGTAGGTGATGCGGGGCTGGCTTGCGTCCCATTGTTCGTCTGACACGTCCATGACCCGCTTGAACCGGGAGATCGGCAACCACATCGGGGAGGTTGTTTCCAACTCAAGCAGGCTTTCATGGTCTAGCATTTCTTCGCGGGCATCGGTCAGGGCGTTCTTCGACAGTCCGCGCTGGTCCAGCCAGTCTAGGTACTGGTCCAGTTGGGCCTTGAAGTAAGCCTGCACCTTCTCGCGTATCTCGGTTTGCCTAAGTCCAGCCAAGGCGTTGCTATCCCTTACTATTCTACCATGTGCAGCCAAGCATCTTGCTAAGTCAGCCGCCCGATGTGGGCATCTTGTTCTTAACGATACCTTAACCGTGCTTCGCTTTTCCCGCCCGGAATGGGGCAGAGGCCAACGAAAGTAGAATATACCGTGTCTTGAGGGACTTAGGTAGGCTGACAACTTCATGGATGTGTTCCACCGTCGTGTCCCACTTGGTAGCCATGAAGCTAAGTCACTGATTTAGAATGAAATGGAGGCGAGTACCGGAATCGAACCGGTGTACACGGATTTGCAATCCGATACCCATGAATGTCATGGGTGAACATACGATCAACTAACACATTAAAATTATTGAGTTTAGACGAAAATCCGTGTATAGATGAACATACCAGCGCGTCCTTATGCGCAAGATTTCTGAGCCTAAAATGAGCCTAAGATGCGAGTTCGACTGACAGACTTGGCCGTAAAAAAGCTGCCCCTTTCCGAGAACGGGCAGGTCACCTATTGGGACGAGTTGACCCCCAATTTCGGTATCCGGTGTTCCACGCGTAGCAAGTCATACATCGTGCTCCTGGGTGAAAAACGGCGTCGGAAAACGCTTGGGCGCTATCCGGACCTTTCCCTTGCTGATGCGAGGAAACAAGCCAAGCAATTGCTTTCCGCCAATGCTATGGGTGAGGGGCAGGTTACGCCTCATGCTCCAGTGGTGGCCTTTGAAGAAGCCAAGGCTCGCTTTCTCAAGGACTGCGAAGGTCGCAACAAGCCCCGCACTGTTGCCGACTATCGCCGATTGCTCAACAGGCATTTCAACTTCAAAGGCGATGTTCGAGAAGTCTATCGCCAGCAGGTGATGAGGGTTGTTTCAGGCCTTTCCGCAACACCTTCGGAACAGTCCCATGCCTATGTTGCCATACGAACTATGATGAACTGGTGTGTCCGCCACGGTTTGGTTGATCACTCTGTCGTCCCGCCGATGAAGCAGAAGACCAGTGAGCGAGACCGGGTATTATCCGAAGACGAATTGCGGAAAGTCTATCTGCGAGCACAAGAAACACCGTTTGCATTCGGACCCATTGTCCAACTCCTGATTTTGACCGGGCAGCGTCGGACCGAGATCGGCCAGATGCGCCGGTCTTGGATATCACATGGCGAAGTCGCCTTTCCGAAAGGTTTCGCCAAAAACAAGCGCGAGCATCGGTTTCCACTGTCACCTCTATCCCAGCAAGTCGTGGCAGACTTGCCCAACACCGGCGACTTGCTTTTCCCGGCTGCAACGGATTTCGAGAAAGCGTTCACCACTTGGGCGTGGCACAAAAAGCGGTTCGATGAAGGGCTTGAAGCGGTCGAGCCGTACACACTGCATGATCTAAGGCGGACGTTCGCGACCATCCATGCCAAGATCGGAACACCAATCCACGTCACCGAGAAGCTATTGAACCACGTTTCAGGGACGATCAGCGGCGTGGCGGCAGTTTACAACCGGCATTCCTACGCAGATGAGATGCGTCATGCGGCTTCGCAATTTGACACATACTTGACAGAGTTGGCTCTTACACCAACCTAGGATCCGGTAGAGAGAAAAGAAGTATTGAGCACGCCAGGCAGCAGAAACTGAAACAGGCAGGTCTTCAGAAAACTGGGTCACGTCACTCGGCACGCCCAGCCTTTCTTGTTCTCCCCGCTGCAACAACCTTGACATCCATGACATTATTCACATTCACAACATTCTCGTCAAAAGACCAAACTTTGACCTCAAAAGGCTTGAGGAACTCAAAAATGTCGACTTCCTTGACCAAGTCTCCAACCACAATGATCTTGTGAACGAACACTTCTTGGCTGCTCTGCGAATATGCAGTTAGTGTCAATCTCTTCGCACTCGAATGTGAGTCAAAGTCATAAACAAACTTGGCCCGGCGGTACACGCTACGGATGAAAACAAATGTTGACAGAAGAGCGGCGTAAAGTGCTACTGCTAGCCTGAAGTCGATATCAGGAATATGCATCGAATGAACCCTCTAAGTGACAAACGCAGGTACCGTCTTTCTGACAGACTCTCTGGAACACTTCCAGCGAAATTCGAGGGGCTTTTAGACCGACGCTTCTACCCATACTTCGACTACCTTCTCGATTCTCAGCACTCTCCAGAGGAACAGTCCGACTTCTATGAAGTGTACGTTAACAACCCGGAGATTGAGGAAAAACTGCGTCGCCGCGTCTCTTCACCGACAACCCACATAACCGCCCTAACAGGCGCACGCGGAATCGGGAAGAGTACTACGCTCCGATACTTCTTTGGCGTTAGCACACAGCCAAAACTTAAATCTCTAAAAGAGATCTTTCCTGGACAAACCGGCCGTGGTGTTAAAACAGTGATTGTTCCCTTTTACCTGGACACCTACGGTGTGCCGGAAGGTGGTAAACTTTCTGATGCCAAAATAAGATCAATACTGACGTCTCAAATTCAGGCGGCAGCGGAGCTCATTTATCGGACCTACAACGTTGAGGTGTCCGATGAGGAGCTTTTTGATTTTATCAACACACACAAAAGCCAACTCGTGACTTTTCCAGAGCTCGGTCTGAAACCAACACCCAGAGCACGAATTGAACGGTTCCGAAGTGCCGATGTGTACGCTTACACGACCGAATTACTGAAATTCGGATTGCATAATTCGGATATAGAAAGAGTCATCCTAATTGTTGATGATATCGAGAGTTGTTCTTTTGAATCTCAGAAGAACATCGTAAAAGGAATAATGCGACTAAGAGATTGTCTAAAGAATTTCGGCGATCTCCCGCGGACGTATGTGCCAGACTATATCTTCACATGCCGTCCTGCGACGTTTAATCTTTTGAAGTCGCATCCAGAAGTTGATGGTTACAGTATTGGCCACTCTATCAATTTCAACAAACCCGCGTCCATCGCAGAGGTTGTAAGCCGCCGATTCGACTACGCGAAAAAGGTTCTGGGTGAAGGGCGCGCTCCAAACGCCATGGGTACTTTAGGGAACGTAAAGAACCTCGAGACATGGCGAGAAGCTTATCGCGCGTTTGAGGCTATCATCAACAGCGTGGCTAGCGTTAACGAGGCCTTCATAGCCAACCTTTGTAATCATGATCTCAGAAGAGCGCTCATCGATTTGCAAGGCGCGCTAAGAAACTCTCGATGGTACGAGAGAGAAACCCATAGTCAGGGTGCCTTCAAAATCACTGAGGACAAATACAACTTTTCTACCGCAGGGATAATTCGTGCGTTCGTATTAAGGGAAAATGAGTATTACTCCGAAGAGGTTGATACCGTCCTTCCAAATCTGTTTTTCAATCATGAGCGAGACGAAATCGACCTAATGGTTCTTCATATTTTGAAGTTCTGCTTTGAACAAACACGTTCCAAAAGAATCACAGCGATTCCTCTTTCCAGAATATCAGATGCGCTGAAAATACCATACCGAGTAGAAGTTGTTAAAAACCATTTCGACGAAGTCTTGGACTATATGATTTCAACGGAAATAGTTCGGCAGGAAATGGTAAAAATGCCCGGTGACCGCACTAGAATGCGGTATATCATTCCGATGAACAAGGGCTTTGCCCTTTGGCGAGCTTGTAGGAGTACGAGTGTCTTTCTTGAGTTTTTCCGGGACAACACATTCATGTTTCACAATTCGGTAGGCACTTTCCAAAAGGGGAGAACGATCGGAACTTCTAGACTTGATAGCGAGCACAAGTTTATTTTTACCGCGGAATTCATCTCCGAGGTTGCCGGGTCTGAGAGTAAGATTTATCGCTTCATAAATAAATATCGTGATATGCAGAAATACAGGGAGGTTTTTGGAACTAGGTTTATCTCCAGGCCTTTGCTCTGGGGCTTTCGCGATTCCTTGCGTCGTCACTATGGTTTGGCGAGGTACAATAGCGATCTACCCACGGACGTGAAGATCGCACTGTCTCGAGCCGAGCGCGACGTGAGCCGAGTGAAAAGATAGTATGCTCAAAAAAGCAGAGCCAAAACGTGACTGGACGCATGGCTCAAAGTCTGGCTTCCTTCATTTGTCAAACTATTTGAGGCTCTGCAGACACGCCAGTCGCGATCTATATTCTTCAACGCGCCCGAAGAGCTGTGACGGCAACACAAGGAACTTATTTTTGCAGCCAGTGCACGTTTTTTCTTTTGGCCAGCTTACACCGTTTTCCCAACCACAGTGAGGGCAATCCGCCCATAGACCGTCGTGCGTTTCGTCTTCTCGAGGCAAGACACCTTTCGTCATTTTGGTTATCTCCCGCAACCCCCAACCAGCCCATTGCTGATTCATCGAAGGGTTCACGAGAGACAAAGAATCTGACTTTTCCGGTTGCGAGATCATGTTGCCATTGTGCTTTTGCACGAAACTGAAACCTCAAACAGCGACCTCTCGAGAGCCTGAAGCCCAGCAGACTGAGATCACTTGCGGAAGTAAACCATACATTGGAGGGAATTGCAAATATTGCAGCTGGAAACCTTTGGAGGTGAGCTGGTAGTTGCTGGTGCGCATGATGTTGCCTAACATGTTTGTTACGCTGTGAATTGGAAACACATTCTGCGGCAAATCAAGATACCCTCCATTCCAGATGCTGCATATTGTTCGAAGAGTTGTTCGGGTAAGCCCGCCTTATGGGACGGGCAGTCTCAAAATCGCGATTATACGGCTCTGTTGAGCCGTGTTTTGCGGTTCGAACTTGGTGTTTTCGGCTTGCTGTCGAATTTCGTCGAAACCAAGAGAAAACGGCTCCGCTGAGCCGTATTACAAAGTTCGAATTCTTGTTTGGTTATGTGCTGGATTATCCCGTCGAAAGAGGGTCAGGGCATAACATCCACTACAGCATGCATGACGCGAACACCCTCCAGAATTGCCTGTGGTGCGCTGTGGCTTTTCTCATCGGTCTTGGGGCTTTTTCGCAGCGAGACCAGCCAATCAGCAGGATGCGAGACCAATTGCCCATCCATGACACAAGGCGCGACGAGGCAATTTCTGATCAATTCGCGCTTCTTGGGTGGCGGCGCCGCGTCGTACAAGGATGAAAGATCGGCAGCCAATGCAAGCAGCGCTTTCAGATCCTTCTCCTCTGCGCGGCTGCGCTCCAATGCGTCGAGTTCTTCGCGCAGCTGCTGTTTCTCGAATTCCACGTTCTGCTTGCGCAGTTCGTAGGCGGGTTTGTCGATTGCCCCATCGACCAGCAAGTCAGTCAGTCTATCCAGACGGGCAGTTGCATCCGATATTCTAAGCCGCAACGACTTTTCGATGTCTTTGACACCATCCTTGTTAAGCCACGCGCGGATGTCGGATTCGAGTGTGACTTGATCCTCTGGAGAGATTTCCAGTCTGGCCAGTTTCTCTCGCAAGGTTTCTTCCAGGCGGTCTTCTCGGATAGCACCGCGTCCACATCTCGGAGTATGGCAGCGGTAATAGACATGGGCTTTCTGGCGCTCACCGGTCAAGACTTGACCGCAGGCACCACAGGTGAACAGACCTCGGAACAACAGCTCGTGCTTGGTCGATTTCTTGACGAAACGCTGTGCTTTGATTGCGGCGACGCGTCGATACTGGGCCGTTGAAATCAGCGGCTCATGCGCTCCGTCGTAAAGTTTGCCGCGAACGAGCATCTTGCCACAATAAAAGGGATTACGGAGGATGCTTTCGATGTTGCGCCTGACCACCGGTCGCTCGCCGACGCCTTTGAGACCGCGCCGCTGCATTTCCTCGGTTAGACTGGTGATCGAATAGTCGCCGCTGCAATAAAGTTCAAAGACCTGGCTCACCAAGGGTGCCTTGATCGGATCGATGGCTTTGACATTGCCACCGCCGGTATCGAGGTATCCGAGTGGTGCGCGGAACGGATAGACGCCGTTCTTGATACGCCCGTAGATGCCTTTTTTCACTTCCTGGCTGAGGTTGCGGCTGTAGTCGGCAGCAAGGGCCATCTGAATGTCGGCCAGCAATTGCCCGCCGCGCGTGCCAAAATCCAGACTGTCTGCGGCGAAGTACACATCTATGCCCAACTTGGCCACTTCGTGCAGTCGGGACCAATCCGAGAAGTTGCGGGCGGTCCTGTCTACCTTATGAAGAATTAGCCCTTCGGCAGCTCCCGACACCAAGGCATTCATCATCTCGCCGAAAATCGGACGACCGGTTTTCGAGGCCGTTTCCCGCTCTTCGAACCACCGGACGATCTCTAGGTTGTTCTGACTCGCAAAGCCCGTGATTGCGTCTTTCTGGGCTTCGAGAGAGGCACCGTCACCTTGCCGCTCCGTTGAAACCCGGATGTATCCGAAACAGGGCTTCATGGGTTTTCTTTGTTATCATCCGACTCTACCAAATCCTCAGGAAATTGCGAATCCGGCCATGGCCATTGGCCGGTTTTCTTGAGGTGCTCATAGACTGCCTTGCAGAGGTTGAGATGTCGTTGAAGATGTTCGTCCTTGTTCATGTTCCCATTCTACGAGCCATGGAACGCAGGCATAGACGGTGGCAAAACCTGTCAACCAATACCGTATCGCCATCGAAAATGCGGCCCAGGGATGGGCCGCATAGAGTGCGCATTATTGCGCCGCCAGTTCAGCGCTGACTGTAGCATTGCCATTGAGGCACGTCGCATCGATCACATCGTGCAACCGGCTCGTGAGCGCCGGTTGTTCGGCAATCCTGCCCTCCAACGCGTGCGTCACACAGTTGAAGAGCCGCCAAGCTGTCTTCACGCCCCAATCGTGAGGCGGGTTCTCCCAGCGTTCCATAACAGCTGCGATGCGCGTCACAGTGATGACCTCGGCGCGGTAGAGCTCCAGAACTGCGTGATCGACCAGCGACTGCGACAGGTTCGCCGCGCGGTAGCGCGAGATCACCCGATGTTGAGCTTCACGCTGATCCGCCAGTGGTTCGATCAGATCGCCGACAAGGCCCGGAAGATCACGTTTGGCTTGCGCCGTGTGTTTGCGACGCACGACATGATCGGCGATGAAGGCTAGGTTGTCGCATACGAAAACCCGTGAACCGAACGAGATGCCGATCGGAAAGGTCTTGTCGTGGCTGTTCCGCAGGCCCACCGTGTCGGTGTAGTCGCCGTAGGTACTCCGAAGCGACAGAACCCCGAAATACCGCATCCCGTCGGGTGTCACCCCGTGGTGTTCTTCTTCCACGGTGTGGCCGTAGAAGCCGAGGGTGAGCCGGACCACGTCCACCAGGCGGTGGTGTGGGATCGGCACATGGGTTGATGTTGCCTCCGGGGTTTCCAACTGGCGAAGGCCGTCATAGTCGAGCGGGCTTGCGCCCGCGTGCAGCATGAGCGTCATGGCTTGTCTCCATTGATGTTTGGGAAAGGAACGATGTCCGGAACCCATTCTACGCCTGTGCCGCCACGGTCCTAGGCGCATGGATATCGCTGCATCCGATTATTGCAGTGGCGGATCCATCGTGGCCGAGAAAGTGCCGACCCGCTCACCGCGCACCATCAGTTGAATGAAGGCGCGATAATTTGGGAGATTGACTAAGTCAGGGATTTCCACGGTTCCAAGTTGCCGGTGGAATGTCGGGGCGTCCTGCGCGCCAACACGAAACACAACCAAGCTCCCGGCGTTGCCGATGACTGCCTCGAAAACCTCTCGATCGGTTTGCACGATATGCTGATGCGCCAGGACAAGGCCGAGCCCATACTTCCGGGCTTCGGCCAGCATCCCGGCAAAGACCGATGTGGTGAAAGAATGGAACTCGTCGATGTACAGGAAGAAGGGGCGACGCTCATGCTCCGGAACGGTGTGCCGGGTAAAGGCGGCGTTGAGGACGCTGCTGACGATCAAGCCACCCATGACATTGGCGTTGTCGCTTCCAAGGCGCCCTTTGGCAAGGTTGACGATCAGGCACTGCCCGTCATCCATGATCCGGCGAAAACGCAGCGGTTCCTCCGGCTCGCAAATCGCCCGGCGCAGGGTCGGATTGGCCAGGAATGCCCCGAGCTTGTTGGCAATCGGAGCGACGCCATCGACGGCGGTCTGGTAGTTCATATTGGGGTATTCCTTGGTCCAGAAAGCAAAGACCTGCGGATCGGTGACGCGCGCCACCACCGAGCGGCGGAAATCCTTCTCGACGAAAAGCCGGACGATATCGCGGATATCGGCCGAGGGCTGTTCCAAGAGCGCCAGGACAGCATAGCGCAGCAGGTGCTCCATGCGGGCGCCCCAGGCATCCTTCCACTGCTTCTTCAGGCTCTCGATGAAACCTGACGCCACAAGAGGCCGGTGATCAGTGCCGACGCGGGTCAGCGGATTGTATCCGTAGGGGCTGACGGGATCAGCGACGTTCCAGTAGATGCCCGGGGTATCGAGCATTTCTACTAGCCCTGCGGCCAAGTCGCCGTGGGGATCGACAAGGCAGAAGCCGATGCCGTTCTTGGCGTCCTGCCGCGCCAGATTGGCAAGTAGGGTGGATTTACCGGTGCCGGTCTGGCCGATGATGTACAGGTGCATGAGCCGATCGGCGAGGCGGATGCCAAAGGGAAAATCGCCATAGCGGTAGTGCGCCTGGCCGAGCGTGGTGACGTGATCCGGATGGAAATGCATCCGCTCATTGTCCGATGCGAAGTCATGCGACCCTAGTTCACCAACCAGCTCTCATCCGGATATCGCTTCCCCCGATGCCCCGGCTCCTAGCTGGAAATCCGTGCCGGACTATCATGACACCAGATTGTTCTTTCCCGGATCGCCTCTCTCCGGGTGGCGCGGGTCATCCCGACCTGCGCACCCGAAAAGGAGGTGATCATGGGAATTCTGCAAGATGATGATGTCGGCGATATCGGCGCTGTACCGGTCTGCAAGAGCTGTGGCTCGGAACGGGTGGCGCTGGATGCCTGGGCCTGCTGGAACCCGGACTCCGGGCTCTGGGAGTTGGAGAACGTCTTCGACGACGCGCATTGCCACGCCTGCGAGGGCGAGACGACGATGGTCTGGAAACGTCTCGACGGGGCTGCGCCGCGCCAGGCAATCCGCGAGCTCAACGACCGGTTCCGGCGCGAAGGGCTGGGCAACGGCTCGGTCATGGTGACAAGCGGGGTGCAGGCAATCGGCGCGGAGTTCGTGCTGAAAGCCGTCCAGACGGTCCGGACCTTTGACCAGTTTTCCGAGGACAACGATCCCTGGGGTGAGCACGACTTCGGTGCGGTTGAAGTCGACGGCGAGCGGGTGTTCTGGAAGGTCGATTGCTACGACCCGACGCTGACGCAAGGGTCCGAGAACCCCGCGAACGAAGCCGTGACCCATCGCGTGCTCACTATCATGCTTGCTGGTGAATACTGATCCAGCCGCCCTACGGGGCGGCTTCTCTACTGGACAGTCCCGGCGGTTAAGTTCTTTGGGCGTACAACTTTTTGTGGTAAAGAAAAGTTAGAAGAACGTTTATCGCAATAGGAGCTTCAACTTGTTTCGTTCGATTGCATTGTTTTCCTTTTTTATGGCGTTGGTTACGACGCAAGGGTGTTCTGAGGATATCTCAAACTCGGAAACGCACAATTCCGCGTCTCCTATGTCAAACAGCCAATCCGGAAAGTTCTCTTTGAGCAACAACGGCAAAGTCGGCTGCACTATTGAATTCAACGGCGAAATTGAGCTCGGTGAAACCGATCGAATGATGGCATTTTTCAAAAGCCTTGCTGACGATAACCCCTTCGATGCGTCGTTCTTTAACGGCGCGGGTTTTTCTAACCCTAGCCGCTACTCAGAGATGAAGACGGAATATGGGTTCGAGTTTTTCTGGGAAGACGGCGAGCTAACACTACTAAATCAGTCAGGTTTGAGTATCTGCCTCAATAGTTCGGGCGGCAGCTTTTCTGAGGCGGTGCAGATGTATGACGCAATAAAGGGGCTGGGGTTAGGAACCGTTGTTCCCGAACGCGCCCGATGCCTATCAGCGTGCGCGGTTGTGTTTCTAGGTGGGCGAATGAAACACTGGACGACCATGGGTGGAAACTTAGTCACTCAGAAGCGACGGAGCTTGCACGCCACTGCCGAACTAGGTGTGCACGCTCCTAGTATCGAATTTGAACTGGATGAGCTGGATGAAGCCTTGCCGCCGGAAGTCCTTTCAGAGTTGATAACATCCTCGTATTCTGCCGCCGTCAACGAGAACGCTCAGTTGATCAGCAGGCTAAGCGATAACGAGCTACCTATTTTGCGACGGATTTTGGCTACTTCACCTGAAACAATGTATCTTTTCAATACAGTGGAAAGGACTCTTGAAGTAGAAATGGAAATCCTAGGGATACGGGTCCCCAAATCTGTTGTTGCCAATCATGTGAAATCGTCATGTGAGAATGCCGCTCTAGCCTTTATCGGTATTGCATCAAACTATGAGCAACTCGGGCACCCAAGAAATGTTGGGCCTTGGCATTGGCAATGTGAGAAACCTAGCCTCGACACATATTCCGTTAAGAGTGCGAGGGTTCTAGAAACCGCTCGTACGAATTCCGGGCTAATTGCAGGAATAATGGATATGCCCTCGATCGAATGCTGGGAGCCTGGCCACAGGAACTATTGTATTGCGGTGTATTCAGAAATCCTGAACGAAGAATCACCCCCGGCGCTTGAAGGTTATGGCGTTTCGGTTGGTTTCTGGTTTCAAGAGAATGGAAGGCCAACGTCATTGGCAGATTTCGTAGAAAGTTCGCAGGCGGAATCCGAGGACACTGCCGCCCCGTTTTTTGTTTGGGATGGTGGCAGTGAATTACTCTATTCGCCAAGCACCCAATTGAGAAAAGTTTCGGAGTAGAGAGGATGAAGTATTGGATGAGTGCAGTAACAGTAACGTTCGCCTTTTTGGTTTCCCAGTTTGTTTTTTCATCTCAGGTTGCTGCCGTTGAATTGAAGGCCACACGGGCAGAGTTGAACTGCCTTCTGACCCACAGACAACAAATAGATCGCGTTTCCACGCCTTTGGTTATTGTGGCGCCGAGCTTATGCCCTGAAATTCCCTTCAAGAACTATGACCCAGTTTTGCTTTCGAAAAACTCAACTGGCAGAATGAGAGGAGTGCGTGTTTACACGAAAAGCCGTGCGAGCTGTATTGTTTCTAAAATCCCGCATGTCTCTGGAGGCGAACGAAGTGGTGGTCCCTCCGAAGTTTTGGAGCTGAAAATTGACTGTTGACTGGCGCAAAGACTTTGAGCTCGCCCTAAAGACGATTGGCGCTTTAGCGGTGATTTGGGGTGTTGTTAAGTACTTTTGGGAGGTTGATGCTGCAAGCCTACGAACTGCACAAGAAGCAGCGATGTCCGTCGTGAACATGTATGACCACGATATTGCAGAAAGCGTCGAGGATGTTGAGTTCTTTCTCAATCCAATCGTTTCTGCAAAAGTTGGAGGACAAAGAGACAGGTTTGCGGCAAGCCTAGAACCCGAAGAAGTGGACGACATTTTTTCCACGTATTTCCTAGGCGAGAACTGGGAAAACGCGCATCCCATTGCCCCCAAATGGCTAGACATCCTCCGCTACTACGAAAATGCGACACTGTGCGTCGAAAGCGGCGTCTGTGACGCCGATTACTTGGAAAAATACCTTTGCCGTCGTGCTGTTCGGTTTTCCGAAGTGAACACACCTTTTATAGTAAAGTACGATTTGCTGTTCCAACCAGGTGGAAGTTCGTCAGACAGCATCGGGTTTGGATTGGCTAGTTTTGTTAGACAGTGCCAATCTTAACGATTAATCGATCTGAAAGATTTATCTTGGTTCCCCGTCATCACCAATAACGGTCAGATATCCTTAGCCTGGATCGCTCACCGTCTAGCATTCAGTATGGAGAATTCGATATCCTGGGTTCCGACATGAACAGCATAGAAAACCACCCTAGACGCACCACCAGAGCGGTATGGCGATCACCGGAAAGGTTTCACCTTTCCGGCGTTGAGCACGGCTATACCGCTCTGGTGGTTTTGTTGTCTATGAAGGTGGTGAAATATAGAAAATGGGGATACTGCGCCTCCTAGTTGGGGGCGCGCATCTTTCCTAGACTGAGGCTCTATCAGTAACCAAGTAATTCATATGACAACAGAATTCGCACTCGACCTCAGCCTGGCGCGGCGCAAGGCGGGGTTTGTGCAGAGCGATATCGCTCATTTAATGGCGTCGCATCAATCACGGGTTTCCGAGCTGGAGCATGGTGGCAAGCTGCCGACCCTGACGGAGATCGTGACATTGTCTCTGATCTATGGCCGGTCGTTCGAGAGCCTGTTCTCGATGATCATGGCGGATGCACGACAAGATCTTCAAAAACGGGTTGGGACGCTGCCCAAGGATGTCCGGAATTTCGTGGGGACGTTCAACCGGTCGGCATCGATCGAACGCTTGCGGGATCGTTTAGCAGCTGAAGAAACCGAACATGGCGGGCCTTAGGATGCTGTCGGTGGCGGCAGCATCCGGGCGGGTTGGATATGTCTATCTGGTCGGTGGCAGTCTCATGGATTGGCGGACGTCCAGCAAGGCGGCGGAATCGCCGAGCGCAGCAGCCGAGCAGACCCAGAAATGGATCAACCGCCTGAAGCCTGAAGTGGTCGTCACCGAGAAGCCCGAGGCAGCGGCCAAGAAGGGCGAGAAGACCAAGGAGATCATCGGGGCCATCGCCCGCACCGCCGAACACAACTATGTGCTCGATGTGTCCGTAAAGCGGGAGCACGATTTTGCCAACAAATACGAGGAAGCCGAAGCTCTGGCAGAACGCTACCCCGAGATCGAGGCATGGCTGCCCAAACGGCGGAGGTTCTTCGACAACGAACCGCGCAATACCGTTCTTTTCGAAGCTCTTTCCCTGGCAGACGCCGTCATGCGCGGCGGTCCAACTGCACTTGGACGGGCTATGGGCTAGATGGCTCAGCTCTAGCGCACCAGCCGCAACGATATGTTGCGGCTTTCTTGGTTTCCTACCGATGATTGAGCGGGTCGTCACACAGCGCTCTGAAAAGTTGACAGGCCACAACCCTTACCTGCAAGCTGCCCGTAAAAGCTATTGGAGGGGGAAATGCGAAACTACGAAACCGCACGAGGTATTTTTTCGTTTATGGAACTCGTTGGTTGGGCGACGGTCATTGGTGGTATCATTCTTGCAGTCTCGATGGGAAACGCTGTAAGCAGATATGCGCGGCCGGATGCATTGGTTTCAGCGATATTGCCGGGACTGATAGTAGCTCTGGCTGGGCTCTTGTTCGTCGGTGCGGTGCAAGCGTGGCGCGCATCCGTAGATACCGCTGAATACACCCAGCAAATGCTCAAGATTGCGCGTGATCAGTTGGAAGTATCGCGCCAGGGGTTAACTGGCAGAAAGATCGATGTGCCAACTTTCGCGTCTCAAACCGATGCCGACGAAAGCCAGCCCGGTGCTAGTTTTGCGGATGCCGCCTCTTCAGAAGCAGGCGCGTCGTACACTTTGAGGCCTTCTAATGAAACCTCGGCAGAAAAACCGATGATCCCGCTTCGAACGGACGAAAACGGTTTTTCTATTCTCAACGAGCAAGGCACGCTCCTAGAATTTCGCGGGCGTCAGTTCGCTTTTGATGGAAAAAAATATGATTACGAGGGGCAAGGATTTGCCAGCGCCAAAATGATCAAACGGCACCTCACGAACTTGAAAGATCTGAGTTAATGCAACCCATACGCGACCCCCAAGCTGACCCCCAACCTCTATGGGTATCCGGTATGGGGAAACATAGCTGAACATCCGGCTTCATCGCAGAAGAAAAAAGGCACATTCGAACCCGTGACTTTAAAGCTATTTCAAATAGAGAAACGCACCCCTCCGACAAGCTACGGGGATGCAACAGGCTATCGAGTCTGATCGGCCATGCGGGCTGCGATCTCTCATCATACAGTTCGTAAAGGTCTTCTGTTGAAGACGACCTATTACGAAGTTCATCTGTCGGTTGCCTTTACCCATGAAGAAAAGCAAATCATCCGACAGAGAGGCCTCTTGAAGACCAAGCTCCTTGATCGAAGGCCAGCCAATGCAAAGAACGATGCGAGAGACGACAAGTTCGAGCTCCGCGTCGGCCACTTGATGGATGAAAGAACCGACCGATTTCTTTGTGCGACGCCAAGCCAGGCCAAGATCTACGAGGAAAACTTGCTCGATGTACTTGGCCAGATGAAGGTCTGGCTTGATGATAACGCCGAGACCGGCACGCGCACCGTGGTTGAATTCTGATGGTGCGCGGACCGGTCGAAGAGTTCGGCGGGCTGTTTCTCGTCTTCGCAATTGTCGGCACGCTCTTGATGATCACGGTGTTCGTGACGCCGATTGCGATTGCGGGCATCGTCGCTTACGTCGGCTATCGCCTCTACACAGAAAGCCCCGCGCGGCTCGAACGGATCGCCCGCCAGGAAACAGAAACGCTGTACAATCACGCGCTCGCAGGCACTGTGCAGCTTTCGGATGCAGAGATCGACGCCGCGCTCGGGCAGCACTGGCCGGTCGATCTTCCTGCCTCGCTTCGCATCCAGCTTCTCGATGTCGGTCGTGCGATCTTCGAACAGGAAGGCCTGATGCCGGACGTGCCGCCACCTCCGGCGCTCTGCAACACCGTCGAGGGCGCGCGCTATCGCGACATGCTGGCGAGGGCTGGCCAGGCCCGGTCGGATCGAGTGATGGTCATGACGGCGCTGGAGATCGTCTCGGCCGCGCTGGCGCCGATCGCGAACGCCGTTCCGCCGATCGAGGGCGATGTGCTCGTCGAGGTTACGCAGTTCACCCATCCGCTCGGACAGGCCGTGCAGAACGTCATCGCACCGTTCTTCCGGGACAACGACTACATGCACTTCAAGGCGCTCCGCCAACGGCTCGACGCCAACCTGACCGCCACCCATCGGACCAATCCGGTTTTCCCGGTCGACTACAAGGGCGATGACATCGTCGACACCTATCTGCGCGGCACCTACCTGAAGGAGCTCTTCAGCCTCAAGACCCCCTTTACCATCCCCGAGGACCGGCGCTTCGAGCACACCCACATCGTCGCCGGGTCCGGCCACGGCAAGACCCAGACACTGCAATACTTCATTGCCAAGGACCTGGAAGCGGTTAGCCGGGGCGACAAATCGGTTGTTGTCATCGACAGCCAGGGCGATCTTCTGAGCACGATCCTGATGGCGAAAACCCTGCCACCGGACCGGATCGTGCTGATCGACCCTGAAGACATCCAGTTTCCGGTTAGTCTGAACCTGTTCTCGGTCGGTCAGGACCGGTTGGAGAATTACGATCCCCTCGAACGCGAGCGACTGACCAACTCAATCATCGAGCTCTACGATTTCGTGCTGGGCTCGCTCTTGTCTGCCGGGATGACCGCAAAGCAGAGCGTCGTCTTCCGCTATGTCACCCGGCTGATGTTCCATATCCCGGACGCCACCATCCATACCCTGCGCGAGTTGCTGGAACCGGACGGCACCGACACATACCGCAAGCATATCGAAAAGCTAGAAGGCACGCCGCGGCGGTTCTTCGAGACCGAGTTCGACAGCAAGGAGTTTGCCAACACCAAAACCCAGGTTCTGCGCCGCCTCTACGGCGTCCTCGAAAACCAGACGTTTGAGCGGATGTTCTCCCACCCGGTCTCGAAGTTCGACATGTTCACCGAGATGAACGCGGGCAAGCTCATCCTGGTCAACACCTCGAAAAGCCTCCTCAAGGAACAAGGCACCGAAATATTCGGGCGGTTCTTCATTGCCCTCATAGCCCAGGCCGCGCAGGAGCGGGCCACGTTGCCCGACTATGACCGCCTGCCGGTGATGGTCTATGTCGACGAGGCCCAGGATTACTTCGACCAGAATATCGGCATCATCCTGAGCCAGGCCCGCAAGTACAAGGTCGGCATGGTGATGGCACACCAATATCTCGGCCAACTCACCCAAGGCCTGCAGGAGGCCTTCGAGGCCAATACCTCGATCAAGCTGGCCGGGGGCGTTTCGGCGCGCGATGCTCGCGCCTTGGCCGGGCAGATGTCCTGCGACCCGGATACGATCCAGCGCCAACCCAAGGGCACGTTTGCCACCTATGTGCGCGGCTTGACCGAACGCGCCGTGCCGATCAGCTTCCCGTTCTTCGTGCTCGAAAAGATGAAGAAGCGCTCTTCGGAGGAACTTGGTGCGATCCGCGATGCCAGCCGCGCCGCCTATGCCGAACCGGTAAGCGGAACCAAATCCCGGGATCAGGATGCCCCCGGTGATGATGGCGACGGCTATGGACCGGGCGCGGAGCCAATGTCCAATGCGCAGGAAGACGACGTTGGAGATGAGACGGAGTACAACCCTTCCTACGGCACCCTGGGAGGCACCGATCCTCAAAATCGGAAACCCGAGCAATCCTCGCAGAACGAGGACGACGGGGACCAAGGTGACATCGGCTGGGATGAGCTCAGAAAGGCCATGGGACCGAGCTTTGGCAAACCGAACGACAAAAGTGGCCTGAAAACGGCGCCGCTCGATCCGGATGACCCCGCAAATCCAGTTGACAAACTCTGAGCCCGAGAACCCAGGTTCGGACGTTTCCAGCCCGCGAATACGATGTGGCCCAGCCGTTGCATACGCATGAATCGCTTGTCTGTGGTATCAGTGCAACTCGGTCTTTTCGGCTCTGTCGACACATGGCTGCGCATCGGTTTTCGCCGCTGAACACGCGCCTAAGCACACAGGTTCGCGCGCTGCGAAAAATGTCTGCCCGGGCGGTAGCTTGCTCGCGACAGGGTATTTGAACCTGTACCTTCGCAGTCATGGTACAGCCTGCAACAGACCGCCTTGGACGCGCGACTTTCCGCCACATCGCCCCGAAGGAAGATGTGCGACCCAACACTCGCGAGGTTCGCTGGCTCAAGCATATCGAGCGCCACGGGCCGCAGGGCTCGCACTATCTTTACGAGCTCACCCGCGACACGCATCGCTGCAAGGACACGACGCTGCGGCAGATGCAAAAGCTTCGGGCAGGCGGATATTTATCGCTGCCGCATCAGCAACGGGCTACCGAACGCGCCGAATTCAACCCATACATCTACGATCTCACCCAGAAAGCGGAAGACCATCTCTTCGATCTCGGCATCGATGAGCCGACCGTTCGCCCGACCGGACACTGGTGGCACAGCTACATGACGTCCTGCGTCACCAGCGCAATCGACATCGCCGCCCTTCGCGCAGGCGTCCGCTTCATCCCGGCCCATGAAATCCTGGCGATCAAGGATGTTGATCTCGCCATTCCGATCGGACGTGCCCACCTGATCCCAGACCAGCTATTCGCGCTGGACTACGGGGGCCGCTACCGTGCCTTCGCGCTGGAGGTAGATCGCGGCACGGAACCGAAAACCTCGCCTGCGAAACGCAAGAGCTGGAAACGCTCAATCGAGCAGTACCGGCAAATCATCGAAAAGCAGCGCTACAAACGCCACTATGGGCTAAACACCAATTTGTTGGTGCTCTGGGTGTTCAACAGCAGGACGAAGGAAGCGAGGTTTCTGGAGCTCATGCATCAAAAGCCTTGCGCTGCGGATCGGGCGTTCTTGACGCAATCCATTTACGACGACACCGGCCCGTCAACCGAGCGCAATTTGCCAACGCATTTGTTCGACCGCCCATGGAAACGTGCGGATGGATCGGCGGTATCGATTAGGGGCGTGTAACGGAGCGCGGCGGCAGTCGCTTTAGGCGGCAGGAGTGCCACTCTTGATTTCCAGATCGTCCAGGGTCCTACCGGCTTCGAGGGCTTCCACCACCCACACCGGGCGGCGTCCGCGTCCCGTCCAGGTTTGCGATTTGTCCGCCGGGTTGGCGTATTTCGGCGGTACCTTCTTGCGTGGCTTCTGCTGTTTCGCAGGCTTGGCGACCGCCCCGGTCAACTCGCTCAGCGAAAACCCCAGCTTTTTCGCCTGGGCCTTCAGTGCGACCAAAGCCTGCTTCTTCTCAAGCTCCTCGAATTTCGCGATGGCCCTGGCCACCTTCTTTTCGAGAGACTTGAGCTCAGCGAGGGACATCGAGTTGAGATTGGACATCGAGACTTTGGTAGGTTTGGCCAAGGTATGTTCCTTTTCTGTATCGTTTCCAGCATACTAAACGCGCAGGAGGTAGCTATTCGTTTTCAGGGATTCCTTGTGCGCGCTCCTTGCTGACGACAAAGAACAAAGTCGGCCCTTACTTGCCTTTGACATAAGAGCTATTGCCGCTGCGCAGCATTCCCAATCCAGACATTCGATCAGACGGCATGCGGATGCGCCAAATTCCATTGTCCAAAGAAGCCAGCTAAGAAAGCTACAACTGAGGTTCTTTTCAGAACGAGAAACAAGTCGGCGTTTCTAATCGAGGCCCAAAGAATTTTACCTGTCTGACTTAGCATGCCAGCCCTGCTGGATAAAGATCGGTGCACATATTGAGGTATTGCCAGACTCGCCTTGTAGTAGCAGTGTACAATCTAGAGCTCCGCATTGATTGGCTTCCAATTGTTCTCGTTACCAAATTGGCTGCGCGCCAAACCAAGGCAGATACCTGAACCGGAAACACATGGGTCCGATGCCTCGTCGCAAAGGACAGCTTCTGACTTCGCGACCAACATTGATCGGCCGGTGATCGACCTCTACCGACCGCACATTTTGTCCGGCAATTGTTTGATCGTCACTGGCTATCAAGATTTCCTGTCGTCGCTAGCCATCTTGATGAATGAAGTGCCTGAGCTGAGGACCGCAGAGGCCGCTAGCGAAACTCGAATCCGGATTGCATTTGGGATCGATACGGGAAATGCAAAACGCCTCGGCAAACCGAGCCCTGTTTCCGAAGAGATGAAGCTGTTCTGGCTCGAGCGTTCGGGACTTCAGGTGGATGACGACGAAGATCTGCTTGCAGTTCTCGCACAGCACGCGATCTCTGAAGGAAACATCCAGCTAAGGGTTTTCGATCCAGGCCTTGCTCAGGAGAAACTGGGCATTTCAGGCGAGCGTCGGCTTCATTCAAAAATCGTGAGCTCTCCTAAAGGAGCAGTTGCTGGCTCTGCCAACTTTTCAAAATCAGGCCTCTATCGAAACATCGAATATGCGGACGGTCTAGATACGGGTAGCCATGATCTTCAGCTGGAAAGGACCCAAGCGGCTGAGCAGGTCTGGGATGTTTCTGTTGATTGGAACACAGAAGCACTGGAGATACTCGACAAGCTCATCAAACCGGTCACTGCTGAAGATGCGATGGCGCGGATGATCTCCGAGCAAAAGGGATTTGAGCCCTGGCTCACCGGACAACGACAATCGATTACAGGCCACACCCTCTTTGGCTACCAACAAGAGCTGACCTACGAAGCCTGCTCCATAGCCTACGACCACGGCATCGCATTCGTCGAGGCACCAACGGGATCAGGAAAGACAGAAATCGGATGTCATCTAGCCGAGGCCCTGTCCGAAACCTTTTCGAGGGTCATTCCGAAGTCGCCAGTTCACGGTGTCTCAAGGAAAAACACTGCGGTGATTGCACCGCCAAAAGTGATCCCCAGTTGGGAAAGGCATTCAACCAACTCACTGACGGCGATTGCGAACAGCAAGCTATCAAAACAGAAGCTCAGAGGAGCCGGAGATCACGCGAGATCAGGTCTCCGCCTCGATCAGTTTGGTGTTCTGATCATTGATGAAAGTCACACGGTCACACCTGGGTTTGAACAGGCTTCGCAAATGGCGGCTGCGATTGAGCTGGCTCCGCCAAGCTGGAACGTGTGTCTTTCAGCAACGCTGCTTGGCAATCGTGACGTCGACTGGCTCGCGCATATGCAAGAGAAACGCGCATCTATCTTCATGACCCCAGACTATATC
Source organism: Ruegeria pomeroyi DSS-3 (assembly GCF_000011965.2). NCBI lineage: Bacteria > Pseudomonadati > Pseudomonadota > Alphaproteobacteria > Rhodobacterales > Roseobacteraceae > Ruegeria > Ruegeria pomeroyi. Next base: position 1,298,490 of record NC_003911.12, read on the forward strand.
CAGGACATGGGCGAGCTCTTTCAAAGAGAGATGCAAAAGCCTATGGACATCTTTGATCACGGCGCTCCGCTAGCTGTCCTCACGGAGCCAGATACAGCCCTCTCAAGGGAGGCGAGGTCAGAGCTAGCCGCACTGATTTCACCATTCCTAACGCGTCGGCAGCGTCACTGCATCGGAGAAAGTCAGGATCGGACCAAACACGGCTATCCAGTGCTAGCCAACCACGGACGCCCAACCTCGCTCAAAGTGACGAAGAGGCATGAACAGCTGCTGGAAGACATCGTCGAACTCTGCCGTGAGCTTGCACCAGGAGGAAGAGTAACTGCTGTTGAGAAGAGCCGGTTCGGACACGTGCGAACCCAGCAGAGCACCCAAGATCAGCTCCACATCCGGAATTTGTTGAACATCCTTCGTGTCAATTCGGCACAAGCAAGCTGGGAGATGTCCCACGGTGTCATCGGCAAATGGTTGCGGGAGTTCGAAGGTGGCTCAAGAGCGCGCAAGAGCAAGTCACACGCGAACCAGTCAGACATGTTCTCGCTCTTGGGCATCGACCAACCTGGACCAACGAACACATGTGATGCGCTTGGCAAGAAGCTCGAAGCAAAACCGTTCAAAGAGTTGGACGAGCGCCGTTATCAAGCTTGCCTCGACATACAAGCAACCAAAGATCGGGTCGTGTTCTTAGCGGAGCGAACCGACACGCTCGAGATTTTTGCAGAGGCGCTTTCTCGCAAAGGCCAACACACGAACTTCGTCGTTGGAAACCAAACGAAGGGTGAAGATCGCGCGGTGAAGGCCATCTTTGGCGATGGCCCTGATGGCTTCAAGCGTATCGTGACCGGTAAGTCGGTTGAGCAGTTCTTTCGGCCGGGAGGAAGAAAGGCACCAAAGGGACCGGCCTCTGTCTTCATGACCTACAAGATGGCCGAAGGCATCAACCTGCAATCAGCAGATACACTGGTGCTACTCGGAGTAACCTCCAACCTCAAGGAACTCATCCAGGGCCTAGGCAGGATAGACAGGATCGACAGCCAGTTTGAGATAGTGAACTACCACCTCGTTGACGTGCCTGTTGGACAGTTTGCGTCCGATGAGAAGATTGCACAAAGGATTGAGAACTACAAAACCCTTTCTGGTGAGGAGTTGATCGACGCGGTTCAGGAAGAAGGCTCGGAGGACGCCGAGGTGATCTTGGAAAGCGTGGTTGAATACCTTAGAGCGCCCCGGCGGCTTCGCAGCAATAACCTCCATGACGTTCTCTCTCGCACAAGGCTGGCGATCACCCCGGCAAGGTATGAACTGATCACCAAAGCAAGGATCGAGGGCACGTGGGGCGCGGAGCTGGCGCTGTTATCTGCAAGGGAAAGCTTCACTGCTCTGCATCTGAAGGGCACTGACAAACCAACCAGTTTTTTGCCCCCTCGCCTTATCATACTTGAGCACGACAAAGATGGTATCCAGCTAGTAAGGGGACAGGTGCGCTGTGCACGGACGTTGAACGCAGCATATGAGCGGACGAAAAGCCTCTGCCAGGAAAACGCTCACATGTCCATGGATCAGCTCACCGACGCATTAGAAGTCGTATCTAGCCAGCTCGGAGAGCTAACGGAATGGGACCTTCGACCTGCGCGAGTGGAAAGCCTAATGAAGGCTTGTGCTGAGTTCATGAACCGGTTGGATCGAACCGGTCTTGACGATCAACAGCGTTTTGGGCATCTCTCGTTGCCCGCTATCGAGATGATCTGCGAGAGCTGGAGTAGGCTTCTGGACCCATACTGGGAGCAAGCTAAGCAAGAGGTGCGTGATAGTTTCGCCTACGAGGACTTACCCAAGGGGTACATTGCACTCCAAGAGGTCCTCACCAAGCTTGAGCAAGACAGCCTTCGCTCGCCCAAGGTTCATGACCTGATGTCCGACGTGATTAAGGAGGCGGAACTTTTATCGCGAGACCACGAGTACGAAATTGGTCGGCGTGTATCTGTGGTGTTCTTTTCGAAAGGCAGCGGCGAACACTAGCAACGGTAAGAAGGACAAAGCCTAACGGCCCATATCGGACGCTCAACACCTCGCTCTAATGCTGCAACTGCGGCCCGCTTTGCCGACATTCGCTGCAATCTCGTCATACGGAATCGGGTGAAGGTGCAACCGTGAACGAAGCAGTATTATGGCGCTGACCAAAAAGATTGCGGTGGTGGCTCGAGCCGCGAATCCGTTACCTAAACCATGATCTGCAGAAAACAGACGCATGTTGTAGAGGTTGCGAGGCACAACCCAAAGTAGGAGTTCCTCCTCGGCAATCGCCAAAACCAAGCATTGCATTTGGCGCGCGCCGAAGGCTAAAGATAACCAAGAGGAGAGGCGGTACATTTGCTCGTTTACCATGACATGTCCGATGACCAGTTTGAGCAAGTAGCCGTTGCGTTGGGCCAGCGCTTGTTTGGCCCGGGTCTAATTGGCTTTGCCAAGGGTAAGGATGGTGGACGCGATGCGAAGTTTCGCGGGACCGCTCAGGCCTACCCATCAACGGCATCACCATGGAATGGTGGCACCATCATCCAAGCTAAGCATACTACCGGGATCAATGCTTCGTTTAGTGACAAAGCGTTCTTCAATCCTGAGACAGAAACCGGCATCCTGGCGGACGAACTTGCGCGTATTAAAGCCCTGATCGCTTCGGGCGAACTTGACAATTACCTTGTGATTTCAAACAGGAAGCTAACTGGTATCACTCAGGGCAAATTGGAAACGTACCTGCACAAAGAAACGGGGTTAAAAAAGGACCAATTAGGCTTTCTTGGAACAAGTCAGCTCGACGACCTCTTTAAACTCTACCCGGATGCTCTTAAGAGCCTGGACTTTCGGCCATTGGAGCGTCCGCTCATCGTCCGGTCTGATGAGTTGGCCGAGACCATTGAGGCCTTCGGTGACGCCTTAGGCGATTTGGAAGTCCCAGAGACGAAGGACCTACCCGAGCCGCGAACCCCGTTAGACAAAAAGAACCGTCTCAATAACATGAGTGACGAGTACGCAAAGAAGCTACGCAGTTTATACCTCCCGGTGACAAGACAAATTGACGTTTTCCTTGGCGACCCCAAAAATGATCAGTTTTTAGAGAAGTACCATGACGCAACCGAAGAATTCTCACTAAAGATAATTGAGTTCCAAGGCGCCGAAGACACCTTTGACAGTGTCTTTAACTATCTACTCGATATGCTTATCGACCGTTCGTCAGTTTTGAGGGGCAACAAACGCCTTACACGGGCGATGTTGTTTTATATGTACTGGACTTGCGACATCGGGAAGAATGCCGATGCTTAGGCCGTCCAAACACTCCCATCCAGACCTCACCGTTATGAACATGGCTTACCTTCTGCTCGCTCGGCTGAAGAAGACCCGAAGTGAGGAGTATTCTGCTCTTCTGCGATATGCGACTAGATCGTACAAAGGTGGCGAGGCGCTGTTCCTTCCTTCGTTGAGCTTTCTGTTTCTGCTTGGGTTGGTGAAGTATCATGCCAAAGGTGACCGGTTTGAATACGTAGGTGCGACATGAAGCTTGAGCGCCTCTATTCTAACCTCGACCACTATTTTACGCCGATTGAATTCAATTCTGGCTTCAACGCAATCGTTGCAGAAATCCGGCTACCTGAGAACCGTAGCAAAAGCTCCCATAACCTTGGGAAATCCACACTGGCCCGAGTTATTGATTTCTGTTTGTTGGGCAAAGTCGACAAGAACCACTTCTTCAAGAAGCGCGAAGACCTGTTTTCAGAGTTCGTTTTTTTCCTCGAGGTCCAATTGTTCGACGATAATTATCTGACCATTAGGCGGGCTGTTGACACCCCGACGAAGATTTCTTTTCGGAGATCTGACCTGGACGAACCTGATCTGACATCTCTAGAAGACGAGGATTGGACGCACGCGAACCTACCCCTTTCCAAAGCCCAAGGACTCCTTGATGGCTATTTGAATTTTTCCGATATTAGCCCATGGAAATACCGCGAAGCGCTGGGGTATTTCCTCCGCCGTCAGTCAGATTACGACGATGTCTTCAAGCTACAGCGCCATCTGGGGCCGGACATCTATTGGAAGCCAGTCCTTGCCCGCGTGCTCGGCCTTGATGCGGAGCTGTTCCAAAAGCGCTATACGATGCGCAACGACATCGATCAAAAAGAAGCAGATCTGCAAACGTTTGAACGCCAAAGCGGCGCCTCAGACGAACAACTTGAAAACGCCGATGCTTTGCTGCAACTCCGTGAAGCCGACGTCGAACGCATGCAAGCCGAGCTTGATCAGTTTGACTTTGCGGGCGCCGACACCGACGTGACTGAACGACTGGTCGAAGACATCGATCGGGCAATTGCTGAACTAAATGAGCGTCGCTACACGCTAACTTACAACTTGAGCGAGATAAGAAATGCGCTGAAAGACGACAAGATCAGGTTTGACCCGAATAAGGCAAAGTCCTTATTCGAAGAGGCTGGCATCTTGTTCCCCGATCAAATTGTGGCCGACTTTGAGCAGCTGATTGCATTTAACCGTGCGATTACCGAAGAACGTCAGCAGTATCTGCTAGAAGAACTGCAGGAAATCAGCGCCGAGTCGGCTTCCATTGGTCGCGAGTTGGCGCGGTTGAATTTGCAACGACGCTCCGCGCTGGCGTTTTTGCGATCAGAGGATGTTTTTGCGAAATACAAAGAGATGTCAGCACGTATTTCCGAGATCAACGCCGAAATCAGGATATTGCGGAAACAACAAGAATTCAGAACCAGCCTCCAAGACAAACGGGAAGAGCTCCGTGCGCTGAAGTCCGACTATTCTATCCAGCAGGGAACGGCAGAACGACACGTTCGGTCCGTTAGTCTCGATTCCCAGAGCCTTTTGGCGGAAACCCGTAAGCACTTCAGTTCAATTATCGAACGAGTATTGGGGCGCAAGGCGCTGTTGATTGTCCGCGTGAACTCGGAGGGCAATCTCGAATTTCGTGCCGATTTCGTTGACGCGAATGAGCTGTCGACCAGTGAAGGTGAAGGTACTTCGTACCGCAAACTCATGTGTGTTGCATTCGATCTGGCAGTTCTCCGAGCCCACCTGAAAGGGAACTTCCCCCGCTTTGTTTGCCACGATGGAGTATTCGAGTCCTTAGACCCGCGCCCCAAGCAGAACCTATTGGACGTCATCCGCGAGTACAGCGACCTGGGCATCCAAACGGTGATCACACTAATCAGTTCGGATGCACCCCCGCCAGAAGACGGTAAGACGAGCGCATTCGAGCCTGGCGAAGTGATCGTTGAGCTTCATGACGACGGTGCTGACGGGCGGCTCTTCAAGTTCGAAAGCTGGTGAACTTAAGTCCGACTTCCTGATTTGACTGCATCAGTTTGTTTCGGGGTTGCAAGGCTTTGATGACTTGACCGCCCCCAACGGCATCTTTGTGCCAAGGTGGGTTTGTATAGATCCACGAAGGAGAGCGGTCATGTCGGAGATTATTACGGTCGGGCTCGATCTTTACCAAGGGTCGTAACAGCAAACGATGTTTTCAGTTTGCGTCAAAAATTGAAAGGACACGTCTTGATTATTCGAAGTGCCGTTGCATGCGAAACCTGCAGTCAGGTTACGACTGTCAGAATTGGAATGGGACAAGGTATTCGTCAGGAGCACACGATACAATGCTCCAAGTGTAGCGAACCAATTTCGTTCGGAATGAACGTTGATTACGAAAACCTAGGTACGGAAGTCTTTGCCATCGAAAACTGCAGCATTGTCCCAAGTCCGGCTCCGGGTACAGGGCCGGTGGTAAACGTCGACGCGAATTTCGCTATTCCCGAAAACATGGCGGATCAGGACTTCACGTTTCACCGTCTTAATCAGATGCAGGAGATGGTTGAAGCGGCAAAAGCATTTGGTCCTCTTCCGACGGCCAAGTTCGACCCAAACGCCCCGAGACGCCCGTACAGCGATTTTTCTTCGGAATGGAAGCAACTGAAGAAAGCGGCATCACTCATGGCAAACGGGCACAGCAAGTTGGCGCTTCGCAGAATGAAGGAAGCCAGCGAAGAACATTACTCTAATCAACCGCTCGACAGTGTTTCCGATTGGTTCATCCGCTTCACAATGAAACTGCTCGGTAGGAAATACCAATCCCGGTTCAAGGCAGTTCTGAAAGAGTTTAGCGAGATTCGGGAAAATCACGATGTCGGACCGCTATTTGAGCACTACGAAGCCAACATGGTCGAGGACAGATTCGTCCGATATCGTGAAATTTTCACAGACTTCTTTTCCAGATATGAGCAATTCTCCCAAGTGATCTTCCGAGCGGCATTGGATCTCAAGCTATCGGATGACTTAGTCGCGAGTTCGGTCCAATTCGATGCTGTGAAGTCCTTCTACGGGGACGCGTTTGAGGTATTTGCCGGAAACGTCGACCTACTGGCGATGATGAATAACGTGAAGAGCGGGAGAGACTATGACCAATTCAAAGAGTTGACGTTGGACAAGTACTTAAAGCTGGATAACTCTAGCAAATTCAATCCTTTCGCAGACAACGCCGTCTTTGCTGAGCTATGTGAAGAGCGAGACAACCAACTGAGGAATGCCTCCCACCACAAAGGTTTCAGAATTGACGGGGAAGGACGAAAGATCACTTACCGAGCGGGCAAAGGGGGAACCGGCGAAACGCAAGAGATTTCTTATGCAGAATACCTCTTCCGATCGGTCAACTTGTTCCTTCAAATTTGCGTTTTGGTTTGTATCGAGTTGGCGGTCTGCTCAGGAAGTGGAATCAAATTACCCTTTGACTGATTTCATTGCTGAGCAGCCTTCGATGTCGTCTGTTCTCGATATCAATCGACGGGACCCTAGGTTTGTCATGTTGGTTACTACGCGGGTGAAAAAGCGACCAAAGATCGACTGGTAGGAAAACTCAAATTTCTCACAAAGTCCGCTTTGAAGCAGATTTGATTTTCCCCAAGCATTTGCAGCGAATGATGAATTTCCGCCGTTCGCCCATACGGCAATGGTCGTTTTCTAACTTAGCATTTAATTAAGGCGTGCCGGTCCACACGTCTTCTCGAACCAAAGTGGCCTCATCGGCGTTGACCACGAGCAACATAGCTCCTTCTGACGCAACTGATCGAGTGACGCTCGCCGCCGGATGTTGCCAGTTTTTCACTGCATCTGCAGTAACTGGGCAAAAGCTGGGTTTCGTTGCGGTCAATAGCTTCTGATTGAAGTCTGCTGCAGCACCGTGATGCGGCAAAGTTAGTGTCGATACCTTGGCCAAATGGTCCTTGAAGTGTTCTAGCAAGGCATCACATTTGGCATCCTTCGAGAGCTTGGCATCCCCAGTTGCTATCCATGCGATTCGTGGGTGGCCCAAGTTGGAAACCCAAGGGCCATGCTGCACCTGACAACGATGATCGACTGCGACCGAACCTACGGGACCTGAGTAAAGGCAAAGGGAGGTGCGATTAAGATCTCCGTGGCAAGATATGTAGGCAGACTGGAGCTTGTCCGCTTGATTGGTCACAAGATCGAGAACGAAAGAAGTGCTTGAGAGACGGCCCTCAAGTTCTGCAACCTTTATACGCAATTCACTGGCCAGGTTGCTTATGAACAGGTCATTCTTGGCTGTGATTTCTTCATCAACGTAAGGAGCGATCAACCACGCGTCTTGCCAGTTGCGAAACTCAAAGACCCTTAGGGCTGAAGTGTCTGGTATTTTTGCAATCTGGGGGCGGCCAGCATCCGGTGACAGGAAGTCTGCGATGCCTTGCCCAACCAGTTTCCATGTGTACCCACGGCCTTCACCAGAAAGATCGGACCCGCCATCCAATGGGCTGTCGCCGGGTGATCCACTGCCCGGTGCCCCTCCATCCCCACGCCCAACAAGCAGTATGTTTCTTGGGTCAAAACGCGAAACAGCAGCGACCGGGTCGACTATAAACTCTCTGTAGAAATCAGACTCGGCTGATGCTGGATCGTCATGGGCGGTTGTCGCGAAGGAAAGCAACCGTTCTTTCATCTCAATCATAGGCAGCATGATGGTGTCGACTTGGAGTTTACCGTCTGTCACGAGTGCCTCTACGCCGTTCACATGATCCGCATGCATATGTGAGATCACCAACAGATCGAGCCGCGCACCTTCACCAACATATGCGTGGAGCTTTTTGATTTCCCGATTTCGCGCGGTCGCAAACTTGTTCATGGCGCCGCAATCGTAGACGTAGAAGAACTTCTCTTCTGCCTCTGGAAAACCAACCCAACCCGCGTGGAAAAAACCCTGCCCCACAGGCATTTGAATTCTGGTATTTTCAATTTTCAAAGGAATAAGGCTCCAGATCATGGCTTCCAATAATTTTAGAGTGCTAGCACATTTGTAAGAAGTGGTACTTAGAAACTCGCTTTGTCGTGCAATTTTGGCAGGGTGTTGGCTGATCAGATGTCCGCTTCATTCAACCCTGTGACTGCATATCGCTCTCGCAGCGAACTTCCGTTTCCCGCCCTCTTGATGGGTGGCCAAGCTGTGCACGCCTGGCCACCCGGCTCCTGTATCAGGAGTGTCGGTTGGACTCTTCGCGGCCATCCAGCCGTTGCTGAAGCCAGTCCAGCACTTCGTCCTCAACCCATCCCACTCTGTTCGGGCCCAGCTGTACCCGCTTGGGGAATTGGCCTGCCTTTTCCAGCCGCGCGACGTGTTGCGGCGAGTAGAGGACCAGCTCCTTGAGCTGGCGCTTTGAAAGTATCCTCATCACGATGTCTCCATGATTGAAGAGCATCGCGATGCCCTAGGGTTGACAAAGCCTAGGCTCCCGAAACCTACGCTGAAACCCTGTCTCCGGTCTACCGCCTGGTGATGGTCTGACGTGGTCATCAGCGATCTGCGGTTCAGCAAGGCGGATCGAGCTGCACATACATGAACAATGGAACGCACCGGGAAACGCCGAGATTTCTGAGCCTAAAATGAGCCTAAACCCTAGTGCGGGCCTTGGTATTTCCTGCTAAGCCATTGATTTTGTTTGGAGGCGAGTACCGGAATCGAACCGGTGTACACGGATTTGCAATCCGCTGCGTCACCACTCCGCCAACTCGCCTTCTCAAGTAAAATCAATCACTTGCCGTGGTGTGGAGCGGGTTCTACCAGCTTTGCCTGGGCGCGTCCAGATGGCAAGTGCAGAATCTGCGTCAATTCTCGCCGGGCAATCGGGCCACCCAAGCGGGGTTTTGCCGCGATGGGACGTTGCCGGGGCGGTGCGGTTGTGGCAAAAGCCGGTAAGCGATCTACAAGTGAGCCAGACCATGACCGATTTCGCCACCCGCCGCCGCATGATGGTGGACACCCAGGTCCGCCCTTCGGACGTCACCAAGTTTCCGATCATCCAGGCGATGTTGACCGTCCCGCGCGAGGCCTTTGTGCCCGATCCGCAGCGCGACGTGGCCTATGCCGATGCGATGATCGATCTGGGCGAGGGGCGGGCGATGCTTGAACCGCGCACGCTGGCCAAGATGCTCGATGCCGCCGCGATCGGCGGCGACGAGATGGTGCTGGATGTGGGGTCGGGGCTGGGCTATTCCGCAGCGGTTGCGGCGCGGATGGCCGAGCTGGTCGTGGCGGTCGAAGAGGCCGCAGAACTGGCCGACGAGGCGCAGACGCTGCTGATGGACAATGGCGCCGACAATGCGGTGCTGCATCAGGGGCCGCTGGCGCAGGGCGCTGCCGAACATGGCCCTTATGACGTGATCCTGATTCAGGGCGGGGTCGAGCAGGTGCCCGAGACGCTGGTCGAACAGCTGAAAGAGGGCGGGCGCATTGTCGCGGTCTTCATGGAAGGCGCCCTGGGCACCGTCCGGATCGGGCGCAAGACCGCTGCCGGGCTGTCCTGGCGGCAGGCGTTCAACGCCACTGCTCCGGTTCTGCCGGGGTTCGAGCGGGAGCGCGCGTTCAGCCTCTGAAGCAGGAGCGACGCCACGTGCGCGCTTGCGTTTCCAAGGGTAAGCGCGTCTTCTGCACAAGGGCAAAGACTGATTTGAGCATTTGGAGGCAGGGAAACATGTTGCGGACGCTTACGGGACGACTGTCGAGGATGGCGGTGCTGGCTGCGGGGGTTGCGGTCATAGCCATCGCGCCCAGACCGGCAGTTGCGGATAACCTCGCCGATGCGCTGATCGGGGCCTACAACACCAGCGGCCTGTTGGAACAGAACCGCGCGCTGCTGCGCGCCGCGGACGAAGATGTCGCCATCGCCCTGTCGGCGTTGCGCCCGATCGTGAACTGGACCGCCCGGATACAGACCACCTACAACCGGAGCGGCAATGCGATCGCCTCGACCACGGCAACACCCGACACGTTTTTTGCCGGCCTTGAACTGACGCAGCTGCTCTATGATGGCGGTGCGGCCCGGCTGGGCAGGCAGGCCGCTCAAGAGACGGTGCTGGCCACCCGTCAGGCGCTGGTTCAGATCGAACAACAGGTCTTGTTCCGCGCGGTCACCGCCTATCTCAACGTGTTGCTGCAAGAGGAAACAGTCGGCATCCGCCAGAACAACGTGCGGCTGCTGGGCGAAGAACTGCGCGCCTCGCAGGACCGGTTCGAGGTCGGCGAGGTGACCCGCACCGACGTGGCCCTGTCGGAATCGCGGCTTGCCAACGCCCGCGCCAATCTGGCCGATGCCAATGGCGCGCTGACCACCGCGCATGCCGAATATATCAACGCGGTCGGGCGCCATCCGGGCCGTACCACTGGGCAGCCGGCGATGCCGGGCCTGCCGCGCAGCGAGGATGACGCGGCGGCCCTGGCCCTGCGCAACCACCCCTCGTTGATCGGAGCGCAGCACCAGGTGCGTGCGCTTGATCTGGTGGTCGGGCAGCAACGCGCCAATCTGGGGCCCAATGTACGGTTTCAGGCCGAACTTGGCTTTACCGATGATTTCGGCGGCACCACCTTCAACGATTCTGCCTCTGCCAGCGTGATCTATTCGCAGCCGCTCTATGCGGGCGGTCGTCTGAACGCCTCTGTGCGCCGGGCCATGGCCCAGCGCGATGCCTCGCGGGCCAACCTGCTGAACGTGCAGCGCAATGTGACCCAGGATGTCAGCAACGCCTATGTCCGTTTTCAGACCGCGAATGCCAGCCTGACCGCCTCGGCCGAACGGGTGCGCGCCGCGCAGGTCGCCTTTGACGGGATCCGCGAAGAGGCCACGCTGGGCGCCCGTACCACACTGGACGTCCTGACCGCCGAGCAGGACCTGCTGGATGCGCAGCTGGCGCGGATTTCGGCCCGTACAGAACGTTCGCTTGCGGCCTATCAGCTGCTGGCCTCGCAGGGCCTGCTGACGGCCGAGCGGCTGGGGCTGGCGGTGCAGATCTACGACCCGACCCTCTATTACAACATGGTCAAGGACGCGCCGGCGGCGATCTCGAAACGCAGCCGCGATCTGGACCGTGTTCTGGAAGCCCTCGGCAAGAAGTGACAATTCGCACCGTCTGTTGCTCGATTGGCGGATATTCGCTACACTTCTGGCCGAGGCCAAGAGTGGTAAAACCAGATGTCTGATCCTGCAAAGAATGTAGAGATCGAGGATGTACTATCCTCGATCCGTAGGTTGGTAAGCGAAGAGGGGCGTGCGACCGCACGGCCCGAGGCGCCCGCCGCCGCGCCGAAACCGGGCAAGCTGGTGCTGACACCTGCATTGCGGGTCGCCGAAACGATCGAGCCGGCAGAGGCTGCGCCCTTGTCCCTGGCCGAACCGGTCGAGGGTACGGAGGAATCTGCGCCCTGGACGGATCCCGATGCGACATTGTTCTCGGCCGCCGCCGCTGCGGGTGCGTTGCCTGTCGAGGCAGAGGCAGAACCGGATGACGAGGTGAGTTCCGAGGCAGAGCCGATCGTGCTTGCGCCCGAGGATCTGGTCGAAGAGATTGCCGAAGATGTTGACGAGGCCGAGGATGAGCCGCCCTCGGAGGAGGACGCCGATCATGACACGGCAGAACCCGAGGAGGCCGAGGCTGAACCCGAGCCTGAGCTTGAGCCTCAGCCGGAGACCGAAGAGCCCGACTGGCTGTCCGAGATCGAGCTTGAGGTCGAGGCCGAGACGGAGAAACCAACCGAAGACAGCCTGACCGCGCGAATCGAAGTGCTGGAAACCATGATCAGCCAGGTCGACGAGGATTGGGAACCCGACGGGTTGAGCGCGGATGCCTATTCCGGCACCCCGGGTGACGCGATGGCCTGGCAGGATCATGACAGCGAGCGGCTGGATGCGGCCCCCGAGCCCGACGAGGACCCGATGGACGACGATCACGCGATTCTGTCGCCCGACGAGGCCTTTCTGGACGAGGAAAGCCTGCGTGAACTGGTCGCCGATATCGTGCGCGAGGAATTGCAGGGTGCCCTGGGCGAGCGGATCACCCGCAACGTGCGCAAGCTGGTCCGGCGTGAGATCCACAGGGCGCTGACCGCGCAGGAACTGGACTGATCAGCGCCGCCGCGGCGGCTCTGCCAGGGACAAGAGCAGGTCAAGGTCCAGATGGGCCTCGACATGATCGGCCAGTGCCTCCAGCACCTGTTCAACCCCGTCTTCGTAGCCCACAAGCGCCTCGTGCCCCAGCTCACCCAGATAGCGGGCGCGGAAGGCGTCCGAGGCGAAGAGGCCATGCAGATAGCTGCCGCGAATGCGCCCATCGGGCGTGGCCGCCCCCTCGGGCCTGCCGTCGATCTCCAGCCAGGCGCGCGCGCAATCGGGGCCATCGGTGCGTCCGATATGGATCTCGTACCCGGTGACCGGTTCGCGGCCGGGCAGGGCGGTGGCATGGCGCAGGGTGACCTGCTTGTCGCCGGTCATCACCGTATGCACGTCGAGCAGGCCCAGCCCCTCGGTCCGGCCGGGGCGACCCTCGATCCCCTCGGGGTCGTCAATGCTGTGCCCCAGCATCTGATAGCCGCCGCACAGGCCCAGCACATGCCCGCCGCGCCGCACATGTGCATAAAGGTCGATGTCCCAACCCTGGGCGCGGAAATAGGCCAGGTCGCCCACGGTGGACTTGCTGCCGGGCAGCAGGACCAGATCGGCATCACCAGGCAGGGGGCGGCCCGCCGGTATGATCTCGACACTGACTCCCGGTTCGGCTGCCAGCGGATCGAGGTCGTCGAAATTCGCCATCCGCTCCAGCTGTGGCACCACCACCTTGCAAGCGCCACCGGGGGCCGAGCGAATGTCCATCATATCCTCGGCGGGCAGGCGCCAGGCGTCGTTGAACCAGGGCACCACGCCCAGACAGGGCCAGCCGGTGCGCCGGGCGATGTCGTCTCGGCCCTCGTCAAACAGCGTGATGTCGCCCTTGAAGCGGTTCACCGCAAAGCCGCGAATCTGGGCCAGGTCGCCCGGTTCCAGCACCGCCTGGGTGCCGACGATCTGGGCGATTACGCCGCCGCGATGGATGTCGCCCACCAGCACCACGGGCACCCCCGCCGCGCAGGCAAAGCCCATATTGGCGATGTCGCCCGCGCGCAGGTTGGTTTCGGCCGGGCTGCCGGCCCCCTCGATCAGCACCAGATCGGCATCGCCGCAAAGCCGGTCAAAGCTTTCCAGCGCCTTTTCAAGCAGATGCGCCTTGTTCTTGCGGTAATCGCCCGCGCGCATGGTGCCCGCGCGCTTGCCCTGAACCACGATCTGGGCGCCGGTATCGGTCTCGGGCTTCAGCAGGATCGGGTTCATGTCGGTATGGGTCGCCCGCCGCGCGGCGCGGGCCTGCAAGGCCTGCGCCCGCCCGATCTCGCCACCGTTTTCGGTGGCGGCGGCATTGTTGGACATGTTCTGGGGCTTGAACGGCGCCACCCGCAGCCCGCGCCGCGTGAACGCGCGGGCCAGCCCCGCCACCAGCATCGACTTGCCGACATTGCTGCCGGTGCCCTGGATCATGATCGCCCGAACCATGCGCGGCCCCTTCCGTTTGGCTCAGATGACCCGAATCCGGGTCGGCTGGATAGTCCCCGCGCGGCAGGTCGTGGCCGGTCTGCGGCGTGGATGAAAGCATCAACAAACGTGCCCGGAAGCGGGCAACAAAAGCGTGCCCGGCAGCGGGCAACAAAAAACGCGCCCGGCAGCGGGGCGCGTCTTTGCATGCGGCAAGGCCGGTCTCAGGCGGCTTCGGCCTGGGCGGCGTTGCGGCGCTCGCTTTCCTCGCGCGACAGCGCGACCGAGGTGCGCACACCGCGCCCCACGAATTCCATCAGGCCGCGCACAACCCGCTCGTTCGGGTCGATTCCGGCACAGCTCAGCACTTCGCGCCCGTCGCGCGACCGTGCCCAGCGGGCGATCTGCTCGGGACCGTTGCCATATTTCTTGTCGTCGGCGATGGCATCGTCGAGCGCGGCCAACACAACGGCCGCGAAGAGTTTACGTGCACGGTTGCCTTGCTCGTTGTTAAAGGCGGTGCCGTCAACGAAATCTTTCATCTCGTCTTCCTTGTTGTTCTTGCTCTTGCAATTTTCGGCGTGGCGTTCCTTATGACGGATCGGGCACGATTCGGGTACCTTTAATTTGCATGGGTGCACTGCAAATTTTGCATGGCTCGCTGCAGATGCAGCACTAGGTGTCGTTGTCTTGCCTGGGGCCGTCCCGCCAGATATAGGGGCGCAAATGGGTGCATCAACCGTCGTGTGAAGGAAATATGTCATGCCCAAGATCAACGGAAATGAAATTCGCCCCGGCAATGTGCTGGAGCATAATGGTGGGCTTTGGGCGGCTGTGAAGGTCGATCACGTCAAGCCCGGCAAGGGCGGTGCCTTTGCCCAGGTCGAGCTGCGCAACCTGCGCAACGGCTCGAAGCTGAACGAGCGCTTTCGCAGCGCCGACAAGGTCGAGCGCGTGCGTCTCGAGCAGAAGGATCAGCAATTTCTCTATGAATCCGATGGGATGCTGGTCTTTATGGATGCAGAGACCTACGAGCAGATCGAACTGCCCGCCGACCTGCTGGGCGAGCGTCGCCCCTTCCTTCAGGATGGCATGACCATCCTGGTCGAGTTCTACGAGAGCGAGGCGCTGAACGCTACGCTGCCGCAGAAGGTGACCTGCAAGATCGTCGAGACCGAGCCGGTGGTGAAGGGTCAGACCGCCGCCAACTCGTTCAAGCCGGCGGTGCTGGACAACGGGGTCAAGGTGATGGTGCCACCCTTCGTCGGACAGGACGAAATGATCGTGGTGAACACCGAGACCATGGAATATTCCGAGCGCGCATGACGTCGCGTCGCTTGTGATTTACGGGCCGTCCCCAGGGGGCGGCCCGTTGCTTTTGGGGGGTGTGCGGGGCCTCAGCCCCGGTCGGCGAACAGGTCGCGCAGCAACTCGAACTTGATGCGGTTGGCGCTGACCTGCCGGTAAAAGGCGATCAGGAACGCGGTTGGCGCCTGGATGCGACTCAGCCCGGTCACCGCCGCCACCACCGTGCCCACATCGGTGCGGCCCTGCAGCACCAGCCAGCCGCCCAGCATCAGCACCGCCACGGTGCCGGCACCGTTGATCGCGCTGATCACGAATTTGGTCGACAGTTTCCACAGGAACATGCTGCGCCGGGTGGCATAGATCTGGTCGAACGTCTGTTCCAGCTCGCTGACGGCCGCGGCGATATCTTCCTCGCTCAACCGGTTACCGGCGGCGCGCAGCAGTTTCACCCGCTCTGCCACATGGCGGTTCACCTGGCGTTGCGACAGCAGCACGATGGCGATCTGTGGCAGGATCATCGACAGGGCGATCAGCCCCAGCCCCGGCTGCGTGGATGAGATATAGCCGATCACGCTGACCAGCGTACCGATCTGCACCACCGGGTCGGCAAAGGCGCCACCGGCGAACTTGCCCAGTTCCTCGGCCTCGGCACTGACGGCGGTGGTCAGGGTGCCCTGGTGCAAGGTATGACCGCCCTCGGCGGCGCGGGTGACCAGGCGCATGCGGATCAGGCGGATCACATGTTCGCCGAGCGTGCCCGACAGGAAACTGGTCAGGAATTTCAATGCCAGGCTGGCCAGGATGGCCGCGCCCATGCCCGCGCCCAGCAAGAACAGGTGTTGCAGGTCGACGGCCTGTTCGGTCAGCAGGTTGACGATGTCGCGCTGAAATTCCAGCGGCACCGCCGCCAGCGCGGCGATGGCCAGCGACAGCACGATCAGCATCACTTGCCTGCGCCCGCTGACCCGCCAGATCGCGGCGTAAAGTTGCACCATGTCCTGTCCCTCGTGGTTTTGCACCAAGACTGCCTTGGCGCCGGGACAAGATCAATCAGAGCCTGCGCAAGCGCGCCTCGCCCGCCGACATCTCGCCGCCCGCCCGGTCAAAGCGCAAGTAAGCGATGGCGTGATCGCCCGCGCGGGTATGCAGCACGCCAACCGGCTTGCCATCGGCGGTGATCTCGGTGCCCGGCTCGGCGGCGCCCTCGATCGCGACGCGGGCCAGGCCCTTGCGCAACTCGGTCTTGTGTTTCATGCGCGCGGTCACTTCCTGACCGACATAACACCCCTTGCGGAAATCGAGGCCGTTCAGCGCCTCGAAGCCCGATTCCAGCAGATAGCTGTCGGGGGTCAGTTCGATCCCGGTCTCGGGGATGCAATGGGCGACCCGGATCGCGTCCCAGTCACTGCCGTCATCGCTCTCGGGGGCTGGTGTATAGGCGCGCCAACCCAGCGTCGGATGGCGCGGGTCGGGCAGGGCGCCCGCCGGGGCGGGGCCGGTGCCGCGTTGCAGGTTCAGCCCGCTATCCCCGATTTCGACCGCGGCGCGCAGCTTGTACATGCTGAGCCGCTTGAGGGTTGCGTCGGCCAGGCTCTCGGCGATGTCGAGCAAGACACCCTCGTCGTCGCGGCACAGGAAGAAATCGGCCAGATACTTGCCCTGCGGCGTCAGCAGCGCGGCATAGACCAGCCCCTGATCCAGCTTGCGGATGTCATTGCTGACCAACCCCTGAAGGAAACTGTCGGTGTCGGCACCACTCAGGCGCAGAATGCGGCGGCTGGGCATTTGGGGTCCTCGTCATCATGTCCGACCCCGTGATATAGGAGAAGCGCACCGCCTGACCAGAGGCCGTAGGAGACCACCCGTGCCCGCACCGCTCAGCATCGTGATCCCGACCTTGCAGGCCGAAAGCAGCCTGCCGCGCCTGCTGGAGGCGCTGATCGAGGGGTTGCCGAACGGACTGATCCGCGAGGTGATCGTCAGCGATGGCGGCTCGCAGGACGCGACCCGCGCGATTGCCGAGGCGGCGGGGGCGCAGGTGCTGAACGGCCCGCCCTCGCGCGGGGGGCAGTTGCGGCACGGCTGCGACGCGGCGCGGGGCGACTGGTTGTTGGTGCTGCATGCCGATACGCTGCCCGATCCCGGCTGGGCCGGGGTGGTGGCCGATCACATCGCGGCCCGCGAGGATGCGGCCTGTTTCCGGCTTGCCTTTCGCGCCCGCGGGCCGGGGGCGGCCTGGGTGGCGGGCTGGGCCAATCTGCGCACGCGGCTGTTTGGTTTGCCCTATGGCGATCAGGGGCTGCTGATACGGCGGCGCGATTACCAGACGGCCGGGGGCTATCCCGACCAGCTGCTGATGGAGGATGTGCATCTGGTGCGCGCGCTGTCCCGTGCGCCGGTGTTGTTGCCGCATCGGGCGCTGACCGGGGCCGAACGCTATCTGCGGAGCGGCTGGCTGCGCCGGGGTGCGCGCAACCTCTGGACGTTGATGCGCTATTTTGCCGGCACCGATCCCGAGGCGTTGGCTCGGGCTTACCGGAGATAGCACTTGCCCTAGCCGCCCGATGGGCAAGAATGCCGATGCAACGCCGGGACCCAACGGGATGACTGACGCGGACAGGAAAGCAGAGGAACAGGCCGCCTGGGCGGCGCTGTTCGCGCGCGATCCGGACGGGGTGATCGCCTGTCCCGCCTGCGACCGGCTGCATGTGGCCGCGCCAGTGGCACCGGGCCAGATTGCCCGCTGCACCCGCTGCCATTTCACCCTGATCGCGCCGCGCCGCGACACGTTGAACCGGACGCTGGCGCTGGCACTGACCTCGGCGGTGCTGATGGTGGCGATGCTGAGCTTTCCCTTTCTGACCCTGTCGCGTCAGGGGCTCAGCCACGAGGTGTCGATCCTGGGCATGGTCACCGGGCTGGCCCATGGCTGGTACCTGTTGCTGGCGCTGGTGGTGGGGCTGTTCGTGATCGCCCTGCCGATGCTGCGGGCGGCGGCGCTGGTCTATGTGGTCTGGTCGTTGCGTCGGGCGCGGCTGGCGCCCGCCTCGCGCCGGATGTTCCGCCTGGCCGAGGCGGTGGCGCCCTGGGCAATGACCGAGGTGTTCATCATCGGAACCGGGGTGGCGCTGGTCAAGGTGGCAGGCCTGGCACGGGTCGATTTCGGCACCGCCTTCTGGCTCTTCTGCGTCATGGTGCTGGTGCTGGCACTGAAAAACGCCTCGGTCTGCCGCTGGACCATCTGGGCGCTGATGCGCGAGAAAAGCCGATGACCCGCGCCGCCGACATGGGCTGGATCGGCTGCCACAACTGCGGCGCGGTGCACGCGCCGGGGCCGTCGCGCTGCCGGACCTGCGGCGCGGCGCTCTATGCACGCCTGCCCAACAGCCTGCAAAAGGTCTGGGCCTGGCTGTTGACCGGGGTTCTGTTCCTGATTCCCGCCAACCTCTATCCGCTGCTCAGCAACGAGATTTTCGGCCATGAAGAGGGGCATACGATCCTGGAAGGGATCGTGCTGTTCGCGCGCTCGGGCGATCTGCTGGTGGCCGGGGTGATCTTTCTGGCCAGTTTCGTGATCCCGGTGGTCAAGGTGGCGGTGATCGCCCTGCTGGCCTGCTCGGTGCGATATGACTGGCAGATGAACCGGCGCAGGCGGCTGTTGCTCTATGAATTCGTCGAGTTCATCGGCCGCTGGTCGATGATCGACGTGTTTGTGGTGGCGCTGCTGACCGGGCTGGTCCATCTGGGGGCGATCCTGTCCTTTCTGCCGGGATTGGGGGCGGTGTGTTTTGCGCTCTCTGTGATATGTACCATGCTGTCGGCGCAGGCCATGGACGCCAAATTGATTTGGGATGACGATCGGGATGAGTGACGCTCCGCAGCTGCGGCAACCGGATATCGAAACGCGCGTGGCCCGCGGCTGGCGCGGCCTGTCGCTGGTCTGGCTGGTGCCGGTGGTTGCCGTGGCCGGCGCGCTGGCGCTGGTCTGGCAGAGCTATTCCAACCGCGACATCCCCATCCGCATCGAATTTGCCGACGCCACCGGGATCGAGGTCGACAAGACCGAGATCCGCTTTCGCGAGGTCTCGGTGGGCCGGGTCAGCGGCATGCGGTTCAGCGAGGATCTGAGCCGGGTCATCGTCGAGGCAGAGATTCACCGCGAGCTGGAACGCTATCTGGACAGCGATGCCCGGTTCTGGCGGGTCACCGCCCGGGTGGGGCCCGGGGGCATCAGCGGGCTGAACACGCTGCTTTCGGGCGCCTATATCGCCGCCGACTGGGATGCGGTCGAGGGAGAGGCGGCCCGCGATTTCGTGGCCGAGGCCGAGGCGCCCGCGGTGCCACCGGGCACCAAAGGGCTGGCGGTGGTGCTGATCGCGCCCGACAGCGGGTCGGTCTCGGTCGGGGCCCCGATCCTGCACAAGGGCGTGCAGATGGGCAAGATCGCCGCCGTGCGCTATGACGCGCTCAGCGGTTCGGTCCTGCTGACCGGGTTCATCGAGGCCCCCAATGACAAGCTGATCAACTCGGCGACCCGGTTCTGGAACGTGTCCGGTGCCGGTCTGGAACTGGGCGAGGGCGGCATCCAGCTCAAGGTCGACAGCCTCGCCTCGCTGTTGCAGGGGGGCGTCGCCTTCGACACCGCCATGTCGGGCGGCGAGGCGCTGGGCAAGCGCCCGATCTTCGACCTCTATGCCACCGAGGACTCCGCCCGCGACAGCCTGTTGGGCGACAGCCTGCAGGCGACGGTCGAGGTGATGTCGAGCTTTGACGGTTCGGTGCGCGGGCTCAAGCTCGGCTCCGAGGTGGTGTTCCGGGGCGTCAAGGTGGGGCAGGTGCGGCATCTGTCGGCCGAGATCGACGAGAGCGTAGAGGGCAAGCCCGATATCCGCATGCAGGTGATCTATACGATCGAACCGGGGCGGCTGGGCCTGCACGATGTCTCGACCCCCGATGACACCCTGTCGCTGCTGGCCACCATGGTCGCGCGCGGCGGTGTGCGGGCACAGCTGATGCCGGCCTCGTTCTTCTCGGGCGGGCTGGTGGTGCAGTTGCAGGAAAACCCCGATGCGCCCGCTGCCACGTTGGATCGCGAGGCGACGCCATTCCCGATCATGCCCTCGCTGCCGACCCCGGCCGACACGCTGGCGGTGGCCTCGCAGAATGTGCTGGACCGGGTGGCAGCGCTGCCGGTCGAGGAGCTGATGCAGCGCGCCATCGAGACGCTGGAGAACGTCAATACCATCCTGGCCGATGGCGACACCCGGCGTATCCCGGCCGATCTGCGCGACATGCTGGGCAATGTGAACGCGGTGGCGGGGTCGGAAAGCCTGCGAAACCTGCCCGAGGACCTGCGCCAGGCGCTGGCCTCGGTCAATGCGGTGCTGGCGCATTTCGAAGAGGAGGAGGGCGCGCAGAAACTGGTTGCCGCGCTCGAGGAGTTGCGGACTGCCGCCACCGGTATCTCGGCGGCCAGTGCGGATCTGCCCGCGCTGGTCCGCGATATCGACGCGCTGGTGGCCAAGGCCGATGCGCTGCCGCTGGAACAGGTCGTGACCTCGGCCGACCAGGTGCTGCAAACCGCCGACACGCTGTTGCGCAGCGATGACGTGGAACGGGTGCCCGCCGCGCTGAATGCCGCGCTGGCGCAGGCCGAACAGACGCTGGTGTCGATCCGCGAGGCCGCCGGCTCGGTCAACAGCACGCTCTCCACCTTTGAAGAGAAAAAGGTCGCCCAGACCCTGGTCGATGCGCTGGGCGATATGCGCACCGCTGCCGCCAATGTGGAAACTGCCAGCGCCGAGCTGCCGCAGCTGGTCGCCGATATCGACCGGCTGATCGCGACCGCCAATGCACTGCCGCTGGCCGATGTGACCGCCTCGGCCGACAGGGTGCTGCAATCGGCCGATGCCTTCCTGCGCAACGAGGATATGGACAAGGTGCCCGGCGCGCTGGCCGGGGCGCTGGAAGAGGCCCAGCGCGCGCTGGAGGAGTTGCGGCAGGGCGGGGCGGTCGAGAACCTAAACCGCACGCTGCAAACCGCCAGCACGGCGGCGGATTCGGTGGCCCTGGCGGTGCAGACCCTGCCGGACCTGGCGGCCCGCCTCGATGCGCTGGCCGACAGCGCCGAGGCGACCATCGGCGCCTATGGCCCCGGCTCGCCCGTCAACCGCGAGGTCCAGGCCGCCATCGGCGATCTGCGCGCCACCGTACGCTCGCTCAACGCGCTGGTTCAGGCGATCCGGCGCAAACCCAATTCCCTGCTCGTAGGACGCTGACGCATGAGACGACTGTTTGCCCTTTCCCTTCTGGCACTGGCCGCCTGCGCAGGCCCCGAGGAACGCTATCTGCTGCCCGAGATCACCGGGGTCGAGACCTATCGCACCAGCGCCCGCACCATCCAGGTGACGCGCATGGATCTGCCCGCCTATGTCAGCGACAGCGAGATCACGCTGCTGGGAGAGGATGGCGTGTTGCGTCCCACCAAGACCGGGTTCTGGGCGGATGAGCCCGAACGCGCCCTGACCGAGATGCTGGCGGCGGGGCTGGATCAGGCGTTGAACGCCTCGGTCGCCGCCGACCCCTGGCCGTTCGAGGGGCTGGCCGATATCCAGGTCGCGGTCAAGGTGCACCGCCTGTCGGGGGTGCCGGGGCAGGCGCTGGCCTTTTCCGGGCAATACTTCCTGACCTCGCCCGCCCATGGCCACCTGGAACGCGCCCGGCGCTTCTCCTATGCGGTGCCGATGAGCGGCGAGACAATCCCCGCCTTTGCCGCCGCCCAGACCGAGGCGCTGCGCCTGCTGGTCAACGATATCGCCAAGTCGATCGCGCGGGGCTAGCGAAGCTCGATGATGGATTTGCCCAGCCGGAAGGGCGCGGCAAAACTGACCAGACCCAGCGCCAGCACCTGGATCAGCAGGATATGGGCATTTTCCTGCAGGAACTCCCATTCCGTCTTCAGCTTGCCGACCTGCGCGATCAGATCCTCATAGGCGCGGGCAAGGATCTGGAAATCGCCCGCGATCAGCGGCACCTTGCGGCGCATCGCCTCCAGCGCCGCCTCGGTTGGGGCGTCGAGCGTGGCAAAGACCAGGAATTCATCGACGGCAAAGGCCTCGACCTGATCGGACATGTCGCGCATGCCGGGACCGGCAAACAACAGATGCAGACCGGCCAGCGGCGCCACCTCGCCGGTGACCGCGATGAACAGGGGCAACTCGCTGTTGCTGGCGGTCGAGGCGGACAGGAACTCGATCTTCTCGCACAGAACCGCGATGTCGGGGTCAAACGGCGGGTCGCAAAAGCGCAGCCGGAACCGCGCCGCATCGCGGTCGAACGCGGCGGTGGCGGCATAGGCAATGTCGATCTGACGGTCAAGGCGCGAGTGATCGGCCTTGTACAACCCCGCCAGCACCGCCACCAGCGCGCCGACACCGCCCAGTACGACCCAGACCAGATCGGCCAGCCGCCAGGCCCGATGCCCCGCCGGCTTGCGCAACAAGAGCCAGCCGGTGCCAAGCGACCCGGCAAGGAAACAGAACAGGATCAGCGGCAGCTGGTTTGCGATGACAAGACTCATGGGGCCGAGTGTATGCATCCCGACCGCCGCCGCAAACGGTGATCACGCAAGTTGTGACCGGCCCCGGCCAGGGGAAGGCCGGTGGACAGGCGGGGCGGATGGGGCCGACCCACCCAAAGGCGGCCGGGCGCTGGGGGTTACTTGGCCTTGTCGCGGGTGTTCAGCACGGTCGGCTTGTTCATGCCCGCGGTGGCCAGAATCTTGGGCTTCACCTTTTTGGGCTTCTTGGCCTCGCGGTTACCGCGGCTCTTTTCCTTTGACATGGGTGTTGTCTCCTGACGAATGCCCGGCGGGCACCATGCCGGCCGGGTGGGGTCGTGTGGTCGTTGCTCTGGGTGTCAGGGTTGCCTGACCCGAGGGGATCAGGGCGATGAGACTTTCGACGCAGCAGGGGCGCGGGTCCTTGCGGTCAACCGCCGCCTGCATAAAGGAGTCTATGTGCCGGCCTGGGACGCCGCAAGGGGGAGGCGGGGGTGGGGGAGGTATTTTTTGTCGGGATGTGTGGGCGGTGGGCAGGACTGCCCACCCTACGCTGGCTCCTCGTCGGTATTTGGCTTGACTATTATATAATAGCTTATTATATAACAGGTATCGGGTCAGTTGTTGACCCGATCTGACCAGACCCGACGTAGCTCGGAATGCGTCAGTTCAATCTGAAAATGGAGGCTATAAAATGCAATCACCACCTAGTTTCATCTCTGGATCGGTTCGACAGGACCGGTTTTGAGATGTGGGCCGTTGGGCCCTTTCAAGAAGAAGTAATCCAAGCGGTCTACTCGCTTGGAGCAAACGCTTACGGGATGAATGTCCGAAACTTCTTGGAAGAAAAGCAAAAAAGGGAGGTCCACGTACCTCAAGTTTATGCAGCGCTTAGTCGGCTAGAGTCGCTTGGCCTTGTAAACTCACAAGTGGATCTTCAAGGTTCTGCAGGTCGGAGAGGCCGAACACGTCGCGTTTATGAAGTCACCGCGCGCGGCCTGCAGTTGATCGAAGCACGTGTTCGGTCATCTCATGGCGCTGGGGCGAAGGAGCCCAATCGACATGCAGGTGAAAAAGCGGCCGCCCCGGCCTAAAAGGTGGACAATGGTTGTTGTTGGAAGCTGCAAGTTTCTCCATGACGACCGTGAAGAAATCCTTCTGAACTTCCGCAGGGAGTATAGGGAGAAACTTGGAAGCTCTGGTCGGCGTTATGCTGATAATTTCGCTCGCGCCGAAGCGTTTAGAATGCTGCTTGCTGTAGCACAAGAGATTGTGGTCCGGCTTGGCATCATCGGCAAGAAAATCTTGCTTGAGTAGTTCTTATCGAGGCAAGAAAACTAGAGTTGAGAAAAGGACCGAGCAAGAAGCTCGGTCTCTTTTTTCACACATCCAACTCCTCCACGAACCGCGCGTTCTCCTGGATGTACTGGAACCGCAATTCGGGTTTCTTGCCCATCAGCCGTTCCACCAGGTCGCCGGTCTCGCCGGGTTCGTCCTCGTCGATGGTGACGCGGATCAGCTTGCGGGTTTCGGGGTTCATGGTGGTGTCCTTCAGGTCCTTGGCGTCCATTTCGCCCAGGCCCTTGAAGCGGCTCACGTCGATCTTGCCCTTGCCGCCCAGACCCTTGGCCAGCCATTCATCGCGCTCGGCCTCGTCCAGGCAATAGACCCGCTTGGCGCCTTGCGTCAGCCGGTAGAGCGGCGGGCAGGCCAGGTACAGGTGCCCGGTGTCGATCATCGGGCGCATCTGGGTGAAGAAGAAGGTCATCAGCAGCGCGGCGATATGGGCGCCGTCAACATCGGCGTCGGTCATGATGATGATCTTGTCATAGCGCAGGTCATCGACGTTGAACCGTGTCCCCAGCCCGACTCCCAGCGCCTGGGTCAGGTCGCTGATTTCCTGGTTGGAGCCGAGTTTCGAGCTGGCCGCGCCCAGCACGTTCAGGATCTTGCCCCTGAGCGGCAAGAGCGCCTGTGTCTTGCGGTCGCGTGCCATCTTGGCCGAGCCGCCGGCGCTGTCGCCTTCGACGATGAACAGTTCCGTGCCCTCGCGCGAGGTGGCGGAACAATCGACCAGCTTGCCGGGCAGGCGGAGCTTCTTGGTGGCGGTCTTGCGCTGGGTTTCCTTTTCCTGACGGCGGCGGATGCGTTCCTCGGCGCGCAGCACCAGGAAGTCGAGGATGGCGCCCGCGGATTTGGTATCGGCGGCCAGCCAGTTGTCGAAATGGTCGCGCACGGCGCCCTCGACCAGGCGCTGCGCCTCGACCGTGGCGAGGCGGTCCTTGGTCTGGCCGACAAATTCGGGCTCGCGGATGAAACACGAGACCAGCGCGCAGCCGCCGGTCAGCAGATCGTCGCGGGTGATCTGGGCGGCCTTCTTGTTGCTGATCAGCTCGCCATAGGCGCGGATGCCCTTGAGGATGGCCGACCAGAACCCGGCCTCATGCGTGCCGCCCTCGGGCGTGGGGACGGTGTTACAATAGGACTGGATGAAGCCGTCGCGGGACGGCGTCCAGTTGATCGCCCATTCGACCTTGCCGGGCGTGTTGAATTTCTCGGTGAAGTCGACGGTACCGGCAAAGGGCTGCTCGGCATAGGTCGAGGCCTTGCCCAGCGTTTCCTTGAGATAGTCGGCCAGGCCGCCGGGGAAGTGGAATGTGGCCTCGGTCGGGGTTTCGCCGTCGTCGATGGCGGATTTCCAGCGAATCTCGACACCCGAGAACAGATAGGCCTTGGAGCGGATCGACTTGAACAGGCGCGCGGGCTTGAAACGGTGGTGGCCAAAGATCTCTTCGTCGGCGTGGAAGGTGACCGTGGTGCCGCGCCGGTTGGGGGCGGCGCCGATCTGCTGGATCGGGCCAAGGGGGAGGCCGCGCGAGAAGCGCTGTTCATAAAGCAGCTTGTCGCGCGCCACCTGCACCACCATGGAATCCGACAGCGCGTTGACGACCGAGGCGCCGACGCCGTGCAGGCCGCCCGAGGTCTGATAGGCTTTTCCCGAGAACTTGCCGCCCGCGTGCAGGGTGCAGAGAATGACCTCGAGCGCTGATTTTCCCGGGAATTTCGGGTGCGGGTCCACGGGGATGCCGCGCCCGTTGTCGCGCACGGTCAGCGCGTAATCGGCGTGCAGCTCCACCTCGATCCGGTTGGCGAATCCGGCGACCGCCTCGTCCATCGAGTTGTCGAGGACTTCGGCCACCATATGGTGCAGCGCCCGCTCGTCGGTGCCGCCGATATACATGCCGGGACGTTTGCGGACGGGTTCCAGCCCTTCGAGCACCTCGATCGAGGAAGCGTCGTAGGTGGCGGTCTGGGCTCCGCTGAGAAGATCTTCTGGCATGGGGCTGCTCATTTTGGTCGGCTTTTGATTGGCCGCCATTATGGCAGGTGATGTGGTCGGGGGGAAGAGGAACGCGAAGTCTTGTGGATAACACCGGCCCGCCGGGCCGGTGTCACGCTTCGGGCCCTTGGGATCAGCTTGGGTTGGTCAGCTGAATACGGAAGTTTTCCTCGATCGAGGTGATCTCCTGCCGCCAGATATCGACCTTCAGATCAAGGGAGACGCCGCCGGTATCCCTGTAGTCCTTGCTCCAGGCCGAGGAACGCCCATCATTGAGCAGGTCAAGGGTCTTTGGCTTGCCTTCGTTCTCGTAATTCTTGGTCGTGATTTCAGCGGTATAATGCGGCATCGCGCCGTCCCAATAGATCAGGTTGCCGATCACCAGAAAGGCGTCGGTCTCGGTTCCCTGATCCCAGAGCTGATAGATCACCGCGCCGAAACAGCCATCGAGCCCCTTGGACTGCATGCCCCAGACGCGCCCCCAACCTGCCAGCAGGTCGTCAGTGGGTTCCATGAAGTTGCCCTGCCAGCGATAGTTGCAGACATGGCGGAGGTCATAGCGGGTTTCGTTGAGCAGTTCGACGACCACGGCCGTCGACGGGGTCTGAAATGCGCGCCAGGCGCGACTTGCCAGTTGGTCGATCTGCTCGATTGCCTTGTTAGCGTCGAGCTTGACTTGCCAGTTTCCCATGAGATGAACCCTTTCGTTAGTTCCCGGTTGTATCATGTCGGCTGTCGCTACCTTTGGCTGTGCGCCAGATCACAGTAAACGGGGTTGTCTCTTGGGGCGATCCGGGTGCACGTTCGGCCCGTGCAAATGGGACAGCGAGGGCAAAGCGGGATGAGTTGGATCAGGACAGTGCCGTTCGAAGAGGCCACCGGCAAGCTGAGGAAGCTTTACGACCGGGTGACCGGGCCGGGGGGCAATGTGGACAATATCATGATGGTCCATTCGCTCAGGCCCCATTCGATGGAAGGGCATATGGCGCTCTACAAGAATGTGCTGCATCACACCGGCAACGCCATCCCGAAATGGTTTCTCGAGGTGCTCGGGGTCTGGGTCAGTGCACTCAATGGCTGCGCCTATTGTGTCGAGCATCATTTCGCGGGGCTGACGCGGCTCTTGGGAGATCGGGCTCGCAGCGATGCAATCCGCGCGGCGATCGAGGCGGGCGCGCCCGAACAAGCGCCGCTTGAGGCGCGCGAGAGGGCCGCGATGGCCTATGTGCGCAAACTGACCGAGACGCCGGCGGACATGGTCGAGGCGGATGTCACCGCCTTGCGCGCGGCGGGCTGGGAGGATGGCGAGATTCTCGAGATCAACCAGGTCTGCGCCTATTTCGCCTATGCCAACCGCACGGTGCTGGGGCTGGGCTGCTCGACGGCGGGCGATGTTCTGGGCCTGTCGCCGGGCAATTCCGAAGACCCCGACGACTGGGGCCACCGCTAGGGGGCGCAGCCCCCCCGGCACAAAATTCGCAGAATTTTGTCACCTCCCCCGGAGGACTTGCAGCAAAGTGAAGGGGCGGAGGTGCCTCGGTCATCGAAAGATCTGCCAATTTGTAACGTTTTCTTGACACGGATCAACGCGGGCGCGCTGCGGGGCGGCTAGAGTCGCGCCCAGATCGGAACGAACGGAAAACGAGGAGACAGAACTCTTGGAGACAGCAAAGCCCATCGCCCCGCAAAAAGACAGCAAAGCCAACGGGGTGGATGCCACCGACCCCGTCGTCAAGGTGGCCAGCCCGCAAGACCCGGCTGGCGATGCCAAGGTTGAAGACGCGACTGCCCCGGTAGCGGAGGTGGAACCGCGCACCCCGCGCAACCGGCGGCTGCCGACCCCGGAAAACGTGCGCCATGCCTTCGAAAGCGGCAAGTATCCCTATAGCCGCAAGATGTCCCGCCGCCCCTACGAGGCGGAAAAGGCGATGTTGCAGGCCGAGCTGTTGAAGGTTCAGCTTTGGGCGCAGGAGACCGGCGAACGCTTCGTTCTGTTGTTCGAGGGCCGCGATGCCGCCGGCAAGGGGGGCACCATCAAGCGGTTCATGGAGCACCTGAACCCGCGCCAGGCCCGTGTCGTCGCCCTGAACAAACCCACCTGGGAGGAGAAAGGCCAGTGGTATTACCAGCGCTATGTGCAGGAACTGCCCACGGTGGGGGAAATGGTGTTCTATGACCGCTCGTGGTACAACCGCGCCGGGGTCGAGCGGGTGATGGGCTTTTGCACCCCCAACGAATACCTGGAATTCATGCGCCAGACGCCTGACTTGGAGCGGATGCTGGTACGCTCTGGTATCCGGCTTTACAAATACTGGTTCTCGGTCACCCAAGAAGAACAGCAGCGCCGGTTCAAGAGCCGCGAGACCGATCCGCTGAAACAGTGGAAACTGTCGCCCATCGACAAGGCGAGCCTGGACAAGTGGGATGATTATACCGAGGCCAAGGAGGCGATGTTCTTTTACACCGACACCGCCGATGCGCCCTGGACCATCATCAAGTCGAACGACAAGAAACGCGCGCGGCTGAACTGCATGCGCCATTTCCTGTCGACCATCGACTATCCCGGCAAGGACAAGCATGTGGTGGGCGAGCCCGATCCGCTGATCGTGGGCCGCGCCCATCACGTGATCCAGAAATCCGAACATATCCTGGGTACCGCCCTGCATCCCGACCAGCGGGCCAGGCAGGACTGATCTCAGTCACCGCCGCCTGCGGCCAGCGCGCGCTGGAAGGCCGGGCGCGCGGCCATGGTGGCGGCGAACTCGGCGAGCCCGGGAAACTCACCCGCGCGGCCCAGCCGCGCCACCACCCCTGCCGGGAAGCTGAGCAGGATGTCGGCGGCGCTGAGCCCATCCAGCACGAAATGGCCCGAGGGGCGCAGGCTGTCCTCCATGAAGCGGAAATGGCTGGTCAGTTCCGACTGGATGCGCGGATGCAGCGGCGCGCCCGCCTCGCCCAGAAGGCCGACATAAAGGTTCAGCAGGATCGGTGTCATCACCGAGCCTTCGGCGAAATGCATCAGTTCCAGATGCTCGGCCCAGGCGGCGCTGTCCTGCGGCGGCATCATCTGGGGCGCGTGGCGGGTACAGAGGTAATCGACGATGGCGCCGGATTCGGCCAGCCGAATGCCGTCTGTCTCGATCACCGGCGATTTGCCCAGCGGATGGATGGCGCGCAGTTCGGGTGGGGCGAGGCGGGTCTTGGGGTCACGCTCATAGCGGATGACCTCATAAGGCAGCCCCAGCTCCTCGAGCAGCCAGAGGATGCGCAGCGAGCGCGATTGCGCCAGGTGGTGAACGGTGATCATCGGGCGGTCTCCGGTTGGGGCATCCAGTCCAGGATGGCGGCGGCGACCCGGTCGGGCGCCTGATGGCACAGCCAGTGGTCGGTGCCGGGGATGGTGATGCGGGTCAGGTCGGGGGCGAAATCCTCGAGCCCCTCGGTCGCCTCGGGCAACAGTGCGCGGTCGTCCGGCCCCCAGAGCAGCAGATGCGGGCAGCGCACGCGCAGCCGGTCAAGCGGCAGGTCGGGCAGGTCGGTGCGGGGTTGTCCGGGGGCAGCGATCACCAGCGGCGAGGCGCGGTACCAGTTCAGCATCGCATCGAGCCGTCCGGGCCGCGCCCATTCGGCCTTGTATTCGGCCAGTCGCGCGGGGCTGAGCCAGTCATGGCCTCCCATGTGGCGGGTGAAGAAATCGGTCAGTGCCTTGTAATCATTGGCGGCGAAATGCTCCGTCGCCTCGGGCGCGCGCAGGGCGTTCATGTATTGCGAGGCCGCCGATTGCGCCCCGCCCGCCGCCATCGCGCGCTGGAAGGGCACCGGGTGCACGCCATTGGCGATGATCAGGCGGTCGACCAGTTCGGGGCGGAACATCGCCAGCCCATAGGCCACCGCCGCGCCCCAGTCATGCCCCAGCACGGTGAGCGGCGTGCCGAGAGTTCCGACCAGCGCTGCCATGTCCGCGACCAGATGCGAGGTGGCGTAATGCGCGACGCCCTCGGGCGCCCAGCTTTGGCCATAGCCGCGCTGATCGGGGGCGATGCAGTGAAAGCGGTGGGCCAGATGCGGAGCGAGGTCAGCCCAGGCACCGCCATATTCTGGAAAGCCGTGCAACATCAGCAGCGGCGGCAGCGCCGGATCGCCCCAGCGGCGCAGAAAGAACGGGTTGCCGTTCAGATCAATGGTCTCGGTTTGCATGCTCATGCGCCTTTCTCCAGCAACTGGGACAGTGCCGATTGCATCGGGCGCAGGCGTTCAAACGCCGTCAGGATGCGCCCGGGCAGGTCCTCCCCGTCGGGCGGCAGGTCGATCCAGGCGGTCAGCGACTTGCGCCGCGCCAGATCGGCCAGCGCATCCCCGGGCGCGACCGGCGGGGCGGGGCGCTTCAGCTCCGGCTCGGACAGGCGCAGGCCCTGATCCGCCAGCGCCGCCAGCGCCGCGCGCAGCCCCTCGCCTTGCTGGGGCAGGCTGGCGCGATAGCGGGCCAGCGTGGCCGCGTCGAACCCCATCCGCCCGCCGCCCGCGGTGACATAGTCGGGCGAGACGCCAAAGAACCATTGCGCCCCCTCCGGCGTGGTCCAGAGCAGGTGCAGATGGGTGTTATAGGGTGTCTTGTCCTTGGAAAACCGCACGTCGCGCTGCGCTCGGAACAGTTTGGTCGCTGTGCCCGGCCCCAGCCGCGCCGCCACCTGATCCAGCAACAGCTCTGCAGGGCGTTTCAGCTCTGTGTCGTAACGTGCTTTCTGCGCCGTGAACCAGTCGCGGCTGTTATTGGCCGCCAACTCGGCCAAAAAGGCGCGGGCTTCGGGGATCAATCGGTCGAACGGGTCTGGCATCGCACCCTCTTTGGTTGAGGAACCTCTGTCAGGCTATCAGGACAGGACGGTGGCGCAAACGGCGAAGATGGTACTTGCCCTCACGTCGGGCCGCACCTAAGCGTGGGCGAATGACCAAGGTGATGACATATCGCGGCCATGCAAGGGCGATCGCGGTGCTGGGCCTACCGCTGATCGGCGGGCATCTGGCGCAATTCGCCATCGGGCTGACCGATACGGTCATGCTGGGCTGGTACGGGGTCGAGGCGCTGGCGGCGGTGACGCTGGGCAGCAGCTATTTCTTCGTGCTGTTCCTGATGGGCGCGGGCTTTGGCTGGGCGGTGATGCCGATGGTGGCCGCCGCTGCCGCCGAGCGGGACGAGACCAGCATCCGGCGGGCGACGCGGATGGGGCTTTGGGCCTCGCTGATCTTTGCCATGCTGGCGATGCCGCTGCTGATCTGGTCGCAGCCGATTCTGCTGGCTTTGGGGCAGGAGCCCGAGATTGCCACCATGGCGGCAGAGTATCTGCGGGTCGCTGGCTGGGGTATGATCCCGGCGCTGACGGTGATGGTGGTGAAATCCTATCTGGCGGCTCTGGAGCGGACTCAGGTCGTGTTCTGGGTAACGGTTGGAGCGGTCTTTGCCAATGCCGCAGCGAACTATGCGCTGATCTTCGGCAATTGGGGGGCACCGGAACTGGGAATAACCGGGGCGGCGATCGCCTCGATCTGCACGCAGATGGTGTCGCTGGTGGCGGTGCTGGCCTATGCCTTGTGGGTCCTGCCGCAACACACGCTGTTCCGCCGCTTCTGGCGCCCGGATAGCGAGATGTTCCGGCGCGTGGTGCGGCTGGGGGTGCCGATTGCCCTGACCAACCTGGCCGAGGTGAGCCTGTTTTCCGCCTCCGCCGTGATGATGGGCTGGCTGGGGGCGGTGCCCCTGGCCGCGCATGGGATCGCGATCCAGCTGGCTGCAGCCACGTTCATGGTGCATCTGGGCCTGTCGAATGCCGCGACCATCCGGGCGGGCAATGCCTATGGCCGGCGCGACAGAGAGCATATGGCGCGCGGCGGCAAGGTGGTGATCGCGATGTCGCTGATGATGTCCCTGGTGACGATCGCGCTGTTCTTGACCTGCGCCGAACCGCTGATCTCGCTCTTCATGGAGCCGGACGACCCGAACCGGCCCGAGATCCTGGCCATTGGGGTCGGGCTGCTGGCGATGGCGGCGTTGTTCCAGCTGGTCGATGGTGCACAGGTGATGGCGCTGGGCCTGTTGCGCGGGGTGCAGGATACGACGGTGCCGATGATCATGGCCGCGGTCAGTTACTGGCTGGTCGGCATCCCGGCCTCTTATGTGCTGGGATTCGTGCTGCGCTGGGAAGGGATCGGCGTCTGGGCCGGCCTTTCCGTGGGGCTCGCCTGCGCGGGAAGCTTGCTGATGACCCGGTTCTGGCGCCGCTCGATCCGGTTGATCGACTAGCCGCGCGCGCGGATCCGGCCCATTTTCTTGCAAAGAAAATGTCCAAAGAAAATGAGATTTTCTTTGTCAGAATTTCTTTGAAATTCTGCATGCCCGAAAAGAGATATCTGCCTTGACTGTCTTAGCACTCGATTTATGTGACTCGATCACATAAATCGTTTTGGAGGGCGGCATGTGGACAGGAAAGACCGGTAACATGCTGGGAGCCCTGGCGCTCACGTTGACCGACAGGATCCGGGCAGAGGTGAATGTCTCGCTCGATGCCGGCGGCGAGACGGCGGCGGCGCTGGTTCTGCTGGGCGCGAACCCTGCGCTGACAGTGGCCGAGATCGCCGAGGCTCTGGGGCTGACCCATAGCGGCGCGGTACGGCTGGTTGACCGGCTGTGCGTTTCCGGTCTTGCCGAGCGTCAGAGCGGGCCGGATGCGCGCGCGGTGCATGTCCGGCTGACCTCTGCCGGTGCGCGGCAGCGCAGGCGGGCGCTGCTGCGTCGTCAGGCAGTTCTGGATCACGCCTTGCAGGCATTGTCCCCATCCGAGGAAGCGGCGTTTGCACAAATGCTGGACAAGCTCCTGCGCCGGATGCTGGATTTCCCCGACCAGGGGCATCGGTTCTGCCGTTTGTGCGATGAAGACCTCTGTGTTCCCCACGGGTGTCCGGTTGAAGAGCGTCTGGTCGAGCTTCTTGAGCGGCAGGCGCGGGAAACGGGGCTTTGACGACCTCGGGCGAACGACGCGTCGCGGGGCTGGCGATGATCGGCTCGGCTGCCTGTTGGGGTTCGGCCACCGTGATGTCGCGGGACCTTCTGGTCTCGATGACGTCCATCCAGCTGCTTCTGGTGCAGCTCATGGCTAGCGTCTGCGTCTTGCTGGCACTCGCGGCGCCACGCTTTCCCTGGACCTACCGGTCGCGGGAGATGACCAAGGGCGCGCTTTGCGGCGTGCTTGAGCCGGGACTGGCTTATGTGGTCGGGCTGGCCGGTCTGGCGCAGACCACGGCGGGACGGGCATCAATAATCAGTGCAAGCGAACCGGTTCTGATCGTGCTGGTTGCCTGGGTGCTGTTTAACCAAAGACCAGGGCTGCGTCTGATGGCGGCGATCGCGATTGCCGTGGGCGGGCTGGTGTTGGTGTCCTGGTCTCCGGTTGTCGAGGATCGGGGCGGGGCGTTCAGGGGCGATATGATGGTTGTTCTCGCGACCCTGTTCGCGGCCGGTTATGTGGTGATCTCCAGTCGCATCGTCGGCAGCTTCCCTGCGGCCTCGCTTGCGTCGGGACAACAGATGGTGGGGCTTGCCTTTGCGATGCTGGTTTATGCGGGGGCGATGGCGCACGGGGATGATATGGGCGGGTTTGGCGCGATACCCGGTGGTACGCTCGCTTATGCGGCCCTGTCCGGTGTCGTGCAATATGCGCTGGCGTTCTGGTTGTATCTGATCGGCCTGCGGTATCTTTCGGCCGGCGCCGCCGGGCTGTGGCTGACGCTGATCCCTGTGTTCGGTCTTGCCGGGGCCTGGCTCTGGCTGGGCGAACGTCCAGGCTTGCTGACCGTGCTGGGGGCAATTGTCATCGTCTCGGCGGTCGTGCTGGGAAATCGCGGGGGAACGGAGTAGGTGCCGACCTTCCGGAACCTGTAGGAGTTGTTCCGGACGCTGAGGGAGCATTTTCTTGCAAAGAAAATGTCCAAAGAAAATTTCAATTTTCTTTGGCAGAATTTCTTTGAAATTCTGTCTACCGCAAGGGGCGACCTTCAGCCCTTCATCAGCCGGTCCGCCTTCTTGCGGACCAGCACCGAACGCAGGTCGTGCATGGCCAGCAACAGCGCGTCGGTGACCTCTTCAAGCTGTGCGTCGCTGGCCTTGGACTGCACCCAATGCGTGGTCAGGTTCAGGTAATCCACTGCCCGGTGGATATCGTCGATATCGCGCCGCGCCAGCAGGTCGGTGCGCTCGGCCATCCAGCGCTTGATCTCTCGCAGGTCCTCGGGGCTGAGCGTGCGCCCGCCCTGCGGCTTGATATCGCCGTTCTTGATATTGACCACCGCGATATGGTCCATCTCGATCCGGCGCTGGCGGTTCTCGGTGTCAACGCGAAACACAAAGGCGCCGTTGTCCCGGATCCGGAAGTAGTAGTCTGGCAATTCGGCGCCCATTCCGGTGCCTCCCGTTTCAGGTCAGTGACGCGCAAAAGCGCTGGATGCGGGTGCAGGCCTCGGTCAGGGCCGCGTCGGATGCAGCGTAGCTGACCCGGAAATTCGGCGAAAGCCCGAAGGCCGCGCCAAACACCACCGCCACGTCTGCCTCTTCCAGCAGCGCTGTGCAAAAGGTCTCGTCACTGTCGATCCGGGTGCCTTTGGGCGTCGTCTTGCCGATCAGCCCCGCGATCGAGGGATAGACATAGAAGGCGCCTTCGGGCGTGGGGCAGTCGATCCCCTCGATGGCGTTCAGCATCGACAGCACCAGATCGCGGCGCCGTTTGAACAGGGCGTTGTTGGGCGCCAGGAATTCCTGGGTACCATTGAGCGCCTCGACCGCCGCCCATTGGCTGATGGTGCAGGGGTTCGAGGTGGATTGCGACTGGATCTTGCGCATGGCTGCGATCAGTCCCACCGGGCCGGCGGCATAGCCGATCCGCCAGCCAGTCATCGCATAGGCCTTGGAGGTGCCGTTGCAGGTCAGCGTGCGCTCGTACAGGCCCGGCTCCACCTGTGCCGGCGTGCAGAATGCGAACCCGTCATAGGCAAGGTGCTCGTACATGTCGTCCGACATCACCCAGACATGGGGGTGACGCATCAGAACATCGGTCAGCCCTTTCAACTCGTCACGGCTGTAGCCCGCGCCGGTCGGGTTCGAGGGCGAGTTGAAGATGAACCATTTCGTGCGCGGTGTGATCGCCGCCTCAAGCTGCGCCGGTGTCAGCTTGAACGCGGACTCGAGCGCGGTTTCCACCACCACCGGCGTGCCGCCGCCCAGCAGCACCATGTCGGGATAGCTGACCCAATAGGGGGCGGGGATGATCACCTCGTCACCGGGATTGAGCGTTGCCATCAGCGCATTGTACAGCGTCTGCTTGCCGCCACTGCCGACCGAGACCTGGGCAGGCGTATAGCTCAGCCCGTGATCGCGCTGCATCTTGGCGCAGACCGCCTGTTTCAGCTCGATGATACCGTCGGGCGCTGTGTATTTGGTCTTGCCCGCCGCGATGGCGGCGGTTGCGGCATCCTTGATGTTCTGCGGCGTGTCGAAATCCGGCTCGCCCGCGCTCAGCCCGATGATGTCGCGGCCCCCGGCCTTCAGCTCGGCGGCCTTGGCGGTCATGGCGACGGTGGGCGAGGGTTTGACGCGGGACAATGTCGCAGACAGGAAACTCATGGCGGCCTCGGTTTGAATGTTGCGCGTCCCTGTCATAGGGTGCGCCCAACCGACGATCAAGCAGGTTGCGCAGGCAGCCGGAAAGGACCGCTATGAGTGACGAAACCGATTGGTACGGACCCGAGGCAGCCACCTTTGGAGATCGTCTGGCCGCGGCGCGAGAGGCCTCGGGCATGACCCAGGCCCAACTGGCCCGCCGGCTGGGGGTAAAGAAGGCCACGATCAACGGCTGGGAGGACGACCTGTCCGAACCGCGCGCCAACCGGCTGTCGATGCTGGCGGGGCTGCTCAATGTCTCGATCGTCTGGCTGATCACCGGCGAAGGGCAGGGCGGCGAGGCGCTGAACGAGACCGACGAAACCGCCCGCGACATGGCGGCTTTGCTGACCGAATTGCGCAGCCTGCGCGCCGATCTTCAGGCCAGCGGCCAACGTGCCGCGCGGCTGGAAAAGCAGCTGCGCCAGATCATGGAGCATTCCGCGTGAGCGAGAGCCGCGAAACCCGGATCAAACGGATGCGCATGCGCTCGATGCGGCGCGGCATCAAGGAGATGGACCTGATCCTGTCCGCCTATGCCGATCGCAGTATCGAGGCGATGGATGCGGGCGCGCTCGATCTTTATGACGCGCTGCTGCATGAGAACGACCAGGATCTCTATCAATGGGTCACGGGGCAGGTTTCTGCCCCGGACCGCTATCGGGATCTGATCGCGGATATCTCGCAAACGTTTCAAAAATAACACAGTTTTCAACTTAACTGATTCTTTGGGTTTTCGTCTCAGAGTGTTCGGCAAGCAGCAGCGAGTCGGAGAGACGGATGAGTATGGAGAGGCAGATCGCCCAGGCCGGCGCCAAAGGCTTCATGGCAAACTATCTGGAGGCGCTGTCGCTGGTCGAGCGGTTACACCGGCTGCTGCTCGATGTGATTAAGGACGAGTTCGAGCGGGTCGGCGTGCTGGAAATCAACGCGGTGCAGGCGCTCTTGCTGTTCAATATCGGCGATAACGAGGTGACGGCGGGCGAATTGAAAAGCCGCGGCTACTATCAGGGCAGCAATGTCAGCTACAACCTCAAGAAGCTGGTCGACATGGGCTATATGCACCACCAGCGCTGCGAGATCGACCGCCGCTCGGTCCGGGTCCGGCTGACCCAGCGCGGGCGCGAGATCCGCGACGTGGTGGCCGAGCTGTTCATGCGCCATGCCGAGGGGCTGCAAAGCCGGGGCGTGCTGGGTCCCGACGGGATCGAGGAGATCACCTCGGCCCTGAAACGGGTAGAGCGGTACTGGACCGACCAGATCCGGTATATTTATTGAGGCAGGACAGGCCACGGCAGGACAGGCGCGTGTAGCTGCGTCGCGGCGCGGGTGGGAAGGGCGGACAGAACCAGCCCCTCCAGCTCGCGCCGCAGCTTGCGCTCCATCGCCGCCTGATAGTCTTCGTACCCCAGCGCCACCTCGACAAAGGCATCCGGCCCCAGGATCACCCAGGCCCCGTAATAGGCCGATAGCTCTCCGATCTGGGTCTGGCGGAGGTCGGTGAAAGTGGTGCTGTCCGCCCCGATCACCAGGGCGTTGACGGTCAGGCCGCTGCCCTCGAGCGCCGCCTTTACCACGCGGGGATGCGGGCCCATGTTGTGTTTGCCATCGCCCGACAGGTCGAGCGTGCGCTTCCAGCAATCGGGCTGTTGGGCCAGCAGGGCGGCGCCGTGGTGCATCGCGGGGCCGATGGCGGTGCCCGGCGGCGCCGCGGCCCGGCGGGTGGTGCGCAGGGTGGCCGCGACCGTCTCCAGATCCGCAGCGGTGTCGATCTGGTGCCACGGCAGGATCAGGCGCTGAAACCCCGGTTCGCTCCATTCATAGACGGCCAGCCGGATCGGATGGCCGGGCATTGCCAGCAGCCGGGCCTGTACCTCGGGTGCCAGCAGCGCGGCGGCCAGCCCGTCGAGCTGCAACCGGTATTCGCGCCCATCGACCGAGCCGGACACATCCAGACCCAGTGCCAGCGCCTGCCGGCATCCGGCCCAGCCGGGTACCGGCAGCAGCAGGGCCAGCAGGGTCAGCAAGCGGATCATCGCAGCTCCCCGATCACCAGCCCGGACAGTTCCCGCTCCAGCTTGCGCCGCATGGCGCGCTCGAAATCGGCAAAGCCCTGCGCCACCTCGAGAAAGGCGCCGGGACCATGCAGGACTTCGGATCGGAAATAGGGGATCAGCTGGATCTCGGTCTCGTATTCGGCGCCGTTGATCGCCAGCCCGTTGACCGTGATGCCGTCAAACTCCGGGGTGGAATAGGCCGCGCGCGGGCCGAACCCCTCGTTATTCTCGCCATCGCCCGACAGGTCGATGGTGCGGAACAGACAGTCGGGGCCGCGCCCGAGCAGTGCCGCACCATAGGTCAGCGCGTGGCCCATCGCGGTGGGGGCTTCGGTCGTTGCACGGCGCGAGGCGCCCAGCCGGGCGGCGGCGGTTTCAAGATCGGTAGGCGTGCGGAGCAGGACCCAGTCGAGCAGCAGGTGCTGATCGTTCGGCCCGCTCCACTCATAAGCGGCAAGCGCCACCGGTTGGGGCGTCGAGAAGGCGGCCCGCACCACTTCGGGCGCACGCAGGGCGGCGGCCAGCCCCTGCCGCTGCAAGCGATCCTCGCGGGCATTGACCGAGCGCGAGACATCCAGCGCCAGGGCCAGCGCCAAGCGGCACTCGGCCGCCTGGACCGGGGGCGCCGTCACCTCCAGCGCACAGGCGACGGCGGCGGCCCGGTACATCACCAGTGGCCGGTGCTGTCCATGCTGACCCAGGGCTCGGCCGGGTCCAGCGCGGCACCGTTCTGCAGCAATTCGATCGAGATATTGTCGGGCGAGCGGATAAAGGCCATGCGCCCGTCGCGCGGCGGCCGGTTGATGGTGATGCCGTTTTCCTGCAGCATCGCGCAGGTGGCATAGATGTCGTCGACCCCATAGGCGAGATGCCCGAAATGGCGGCTGTCGCTGGGCAGCCCGTCATCGCCGTCCCAGTTATAGGTCAGCTCCAGCGGCGTCTCGTCCTGCCCGGGCGCGGCCAGATAGACCAGGGTAAACCGCCCCTCTTCACTGTCGTAGCGGCGGATTTCGCGCAGCCCGAGCAATTCGTAGAAGGCCATGGATTTTTCAAGGTCCTTCACGCGGACCATGACGTGCAGATATTTGAGCGGCATCGCTTGATTTCCTGTTCTGGGTGTCGCGTCGAAGCCTAGCGCAGTGGCCAGCAATGTCGAGACCGCCTAGAACGCGGATTGGATGCCGAAGTTCACCCCGAACCGGCGCGCATCATAAAGCGCGATGTTGCTTTCGGTGCGAGAGGCGCTGATGCGCATGGTCGGGTTGAAGCCGTAGTAATCTATCTTGTTGAAGATAAGCGTGAAATCGGCCTCGTACTTGTCTTCCTGCCGGCCATTGCGGTCATGCGGAGAGACGTCGTAATCGCGGCTGCGCGCCCAGAGTCCCAGCTGCGCGGTGGCGCCGAAGACCGGTTTGGCGAATGTGATCTGGGCGCGCAGCGCGATCTCGTCGAACTCGTCGGCGGCAACGTCCGAGGTCGCTACCGCCCCGGTCAGATTGGTCCAGAGCACGGTGCCGCCGCTGAGCGGCAGGGTATAGGACAGATCGGCGCGCACCGTGTCCTGATCGCTGCGGGTCACGCCCCATTGCCGTTCGGTGGCGATGCGGGCGTTGATCTGGCGGCCTCGCGCCAGCTTGTAGCTTTGCCCAAGACTGAACCGGGCGAACCGGGCATATTCGTTGCCGCCATACCAGCTCTGCCCGACATCGACGAAGAAACGGTATTCTCCGCGCCGGTCGAGATTGATGCCGCGCTGGCCATAGCCCAGCGTGTATGAGGCAAAGGAAAAATCGCTGGCGCTGGCAGTGGGGGCGATGGCCTTGGCCTCGGAGGACAGCGAATAGGCGCGCAGATCGACCGACAGGATCAGGTCATGCGCGCGGGTCGGCAGCTCGCGGAACCGGTATCTTGTGGTGACACCCAGCGCGTATTCGATCCCCGACAGAGCCCGGGCCGAACCGCCCAGCTGGTATTCCACCGGCTGACCATAGAGAACCTCGGACAGCTTGTAGTTCAGGAACGAGGAGCGTTGCGACGAACCGTTGTTGATGTTGCTGTCCGGCGTGATCGCAAAGGACAGCCGCGTCAGCCACGGATTGCGGGCACGTACATAGCGGAAATCGCGCACGGCGATGCGGCTCAACTCTTCCGAGGGGGCGTGTTCCACAGCGCGGCGCAGCCACCATTGCGCCAGGGTGCGGCGCTCATCCGAGGCAAGCGCCTGGGCCATGACCATCGAGCTTGCGAATTTTTGCTCGTCGGTTTCGGACAGCCGCCAGGCCTGCTGGGCCGAGCTGCGCGCCTCGTCAAAGCGGCCAAGCGTCCGCGCCGCACGAGAATGCACCAGCAGCGCCTGCCGGTCCGCCGGATCGCGCTGCAACAGGGCCTGCGCATAGCTGTAAGCCTGTTCAGGCGCCCCGATGCGGAGCGCCTGGACGGCGGTGGCGCGCAGTTCATCGGGGCTCAGTTTGACCGGCGCCTCGGCACCGGCCATGGAGGACAACAGCCCGGTCAGAAGAGCCAGAGCCGCGATGGGGCGGCGTATTTTTCCCCACGGCCGCACCACCGGCCTCAGTTGTAGACGATGAAGCCGCCGGTCTCGCGAACCGTGGGCGCCGCCGGGTCGCGGCTGGTTTCCAACACCACGACGCCGACGATCTCTTGGGCCTGATCCCCCGAGATGATCGCGTAGTAATTGCCTTCCTCGAACAGCAGGGCCTGGCCTTCGTTATTGACGAAATAGCTGGTCATCTGGCCCAGGATCTCGCCATTGTCGTCCATGACGCCGGGGCCGACCGTGAAGGTGGCGGTGGGAATCTCCCTGAGGGTGGCGTTGTTCTGGGTGTTGATCCGGTTCAGCGTGGTTTCGGTGACATCATTGCCCTGAAGGTCAAAGATGCGGCGATTGCGGATTTCGCCGCGTACCGCGTCACCCCGGGTGCCGGTGGTATCGTTGAAATCGTCAAAGTCGATGGCGATGCGGATATCGCCGGTGGTGTATTCCAGCGCGCCGATGCCATTATAGTCGCGCAAGCCCGCAACGCTGCCCGTGAACAGTGCCTGGCCGGTGGTGGGCAGGTTCACTTCGTTGTTGCGCTGATAGATGAAGCCGCCAAAACCATAGCCGACGTAGGCGCCGGTTCGCACAATGGCGAATTGCGTATTGCCCGAGGTCGAGACGCCATAGATGGCGCGGTGGCGGAACTGGTTCACCGGCTCGCCATCGAAACTGTCCAGAAACTGGGCATCCGCTTCGTAGACCGAATAGGGGCCAAGGCTGCCGACAGCGGTTCCGCGGGAATAGGTGTTGTCGCCGTCGAAACCCAGGTTGTCGACCGAGAACGTGTCATCGGCGGCATTATAGCTGACATCGCGCGCATAGCCGTTGCCGTTATAGGCCGTTTCGGTGCTGGTGGGCTCGCTCCTGAAGATGCCGGTCCTCGCGGTGGGAGAGGTTGTCCCCGGCGGAAGGGTGCGGTCGCCCTGGATCGGAGAGCCGGTATCGCCGCCCGTACCGCCGCCGCTCCCGTCTCCGGAGCCATCGCCAGTACCAAAAACGGCATCGGAGCCGCCGCACGCTGTCAGCACAACGCACGCTGCAACTGCAACGAGATGGGGTTTCATAACTGCCTGCCTCTGCTCTTTTGTCAGATAATTTTGGCCGATTGTCTGGTGTGGTCTTGCGAAAGTCAATCGCAACCTGAGCGGGTCGTTGGAAAGCGCTTCAGGGTGTCCGAAAAGCCATACTTCATATGGCGGTTTTGATGCGGCTCCTGGCCATATATAGTATTGTTGCGACTCATCTAGCGAAAGGGACCTTGATGCCGCTATCCTCTGAGCAACTGGCCGAGATCGACGCCCAGCGGGCGCATACCGCGCCGACCCGCCGTGTGGTGTCTCCGGGGATGGAGTCGCATCTCTATCGCGCGCATCCGGTGCTGGATCACGGCTTTGTCCGGGTGATCGACTATATGGGCGATGATGCGGCCATCTGCCAGGCGGCGAGGGTGTCTTATGGCACGGGCACGAAATCGGTGCAGAATGACGAGGGGCTGATCCGCTACCTGATGCGGCACTGGCACTCGACCCCGTTCGAGATGTGCGAGCTCAAGCTGCATGTGAAGCTGCCGGTCTTTGTCGCGCGTCAGTGGATTCGGCACCGCACCGCAAATGTGAACGAGTATTCGGCCCGCTATTCGATCCTGGATCGCGAATTCTATATCCCGGCGCCGGAACATGTGGCGGCGCAATCGGCGGTCAACAACCAGGGCCGGGGCGAGGCGCTGCAAGGGGAAGAGGCGGCGCGCGTGCTGGAGATTCTCAAGGCCGACAGCGCCCGCTGCTATGACAATTACGAGGCGATGATCGGGCAAGAGGGCCAGCAGGGCCTGGCGCGCGAACTGGCGCGGATGAACCTGCCGGCCAATATCTATACTCAATGGTACTGGAAGGTCGATCTGCACAACCTGTTCCATTTCCTGCGCCTGCGCGCCGATGCGCATGCGCAATACGAGATTCGCGTCTATGCCGAAACCATGTGCCGCCTGGTCGCCGACTGGGTGCCCTTTGCCTATAAGGCGTTCGAGGACTACCGGTTGGGCGCGGTGAACCTGTCGGCGCAGATGGTCGACAGCCTGCGCCGGATGCTGGCGGGCGAGGCGGTGACGCAGGAAACCTCCGGCCTTTCGGCGCGGGAATGGCGCGAGTTTCAGGACGTGATTGGCCGATAATTCGCCCGAAAGTTGAAAAAGGTCGGCTAATCTGTCATCCTCTCACCGTTTTCCGGGGGGAGGATAGATGCGTAGATCTTTTTTGGGTTTGTGTCTCGCCGTGCCGCTTGCCGCCTGTGTGCAGCATGCGGGAACGTCGGGTGGCGATACTGCCAGGCTGATATTCTTTGGGGGCGCCAATACCGAAAGGATGAACATCGTTCTGCCGGATTTTCCGACCGAACGCTGTGCCCTGCATAGACCTCGGCCAGTGTCGGCAGACGGAGACCGAGAAGCGGCGCTGTTGCGGACGGCGCTTTTGTCCATCGTGACAAACGTGCTGACCAATGCGGTGGTCGAGGGGGCGCGAAAATGGGCACAGCGCTATCAGGCGCGCTATGCTGGTTCAGCGAATTTCTCGAACTTCCGGATCGGCCGCACCACAGACGATATCCGCTGCGTCGGTATCATTCGCATGGGGCCCGAAAGTGCCGACAAAACCCGTCGCGATCTCTATTCGGCGATTGTTCTGGAACTGAAGGAGATCGGCGATGGCGCCATGTTCATCAGGCCGGTCTATTCGTATACGCCGGTGCTGAAGACCGCGACCAGCGTGCAAGCCAACGAGATCGGCTGGGCCGGGACTGCCATTACCGTGTCGGTGGCTGCAGTCAATGCGGAGGGCGAATTGGTCAGCCACTCGCAAAGCCTGGGGCTGAAACCTGCAAAGGCAAATGTCTCATCGCATCTGGAGAATGTCCGGCACACGGCGGTCCCCAAGATTTATTCCGACGGTCCCGAGGCGGGTTACGATACCGCGATCATGCCCTATTTTCAGGGGCGGCCAGTCACTTTGAGCATCGCCGTTACCGAGGTGGGCGCGGGCGCAAACGATGCCAAGGCCCTTGCCGGAGCAGTGGAGGCGAACAAGGGGGCGATCTCGACTCTGATCAGTGGGTCGCTACAGCGGGCATCCGATTGAGGCCCGAGGCGGCGATCAAGACAACAGATAACCGGCGGCCGCGCGGGCCGGCCGCCAGCTGTTGCATGACCCGGAGATCTCCGGGTGGTCCCGTTACAGTGGCTTGATGTCTCCGGCCATTTTGCGGCCGTCACGTCCGTCCAGCATTTCAAAGGACACTTTCTGATTGTCGGCAAGTCCGGTGAGGCCGGACCGTTCGACAGCCGAGATATGTACAAAAACGTCCTTGCCCCCGTCATCGGGGGCAATGAACCCGTAACCTTTTGTTGCGTTAAACCATTTCACGGTGCCGGTAGGCATGTCCCGTGTCTCCTTCTACCTTCCAGGTCACCCCTGTAATTGGCGGGGTCGCGAGCGGGCGACCGGACATGCAGACGACCGGTCCAGCATGAACACGCCGGACGCCGACAGGCCGGAAGCTCCGGCAACAAGATTACATGGTGCAGGCAAAAATCAAGAAAAAGGGGGTGCCAGCGCGAAAAATGCGCGATATTTCATCACCACGACACAGGGGGTGCCATGCTGATCTATGGGCTGAAGAATTGCGATACCTGCCGCAAGGCGTTGAAATCATTGCCTGATGCGCGGCTTGTCGATGTGCGCGCCGATGGCGTCGACCCGGCGGTTCTGAGCCGGGCCTGGGCGCAGTTCGGCGCCGATCTGCTCAATACCCGCTCGACAACCTGGCGCGGGCTGGACGCGGCCGAGCGCGCCGGCGCGCCGCTGGAACTGATCGCGCAATATCCCGCCCTGATGAAGCGGCCGCTGATCGAGGCCGGGGGGGAATTTTACCT
Source organism: Ruegeria pomeroyi DSS-3 (assembly GCF_000011965.2). Lineage (NCBI taxonomy): Bacteria > Pseudomonadati > Pseudomonadota > Alphaproteobacteria > Rhodobacterales > Roseobacteraceae > Ruegeria > Ruegeria pomeroyi. The sequence continues at coordinate 1,342,851 of NC_003911.12, forward strand.
CGGTTGGACCCCTGCCACCCGTCAGGCCCTTGGTCTGGGCTAGGCGCACCCTTATGTCGGACCGGTAGGGAATCACAGGAAAGAACCCAAGATGCGCAATGCGGCCCTTGTTCTGGGGATCATCGCCGGTCTGATCGGCATGTTGGTCGGCTTTTTCAGCTTTGGTTATGTCGAGGCGATCGAGCATTTCGGCGAGATCGACGGGCTGGCCGAGCAGCTCGAGAATGCCGATCTGGTGCAGATGACCTCGATCATCGCGCCGATGCTGGCGATTGCGGGCGGTGCCATGGCCCGGGCGCGGGCGCTGTGGGGCGGGGTGTTGCTGCTGGTGTCGGCGGCAGGGATGTATCACGCCTTTGGATTCAACGTGTTCACCATGTTTCCCATCGCCTTTGCTGCGGTGGGCGGCGTTCTCGGCGTGGCGGCGGGCAAGCCGGATGAGCCCAAGGCGCATTTCTGAATGATGCGGCCCACGCAAGACGCGTGGGCCGGCAAGGCGCTCAGGCCATGGCGGCCTGGGTGCGGCCGCGCAGCAGCGCATCGAGTGACAGCGCACCGGCGCCCTTGATCACCAGCAGGCTGAGGGTGAACACCCAGAACAGGCGCTGGTCCATGATCACACCGCTGGCCTGATTGTCGAACCAGGCACCCAGCGTGGCCAGATCGGTGGCGCCGTGGCCATAGACGTCGGTCAGCGACTGGACCACCACAAAACCGATCATTCCCAGCGCGGCCAGCCGGGTGAACAGGCCGATCACGATCAGCAGCGGCAGGATGAACTCGGCATAGGTGCCCGCCATGACCACGGCCCAATGGAACATCCCCAGTTGCGAGACGTCATAGCCGACCGCTTCGAGCTGTTTGGGGAAAATCTGGCTGTAGGCGCCGATCGAGGGGCTGAAGAGACCGAAGATGCCGTCGCCCAGCTTGGTCAGACCGGAATTCCAGTAATAGACCAGCAAGACGGCGGCAAAGGTGAACCGGGCAAATAGTGGCAACAGCCAATCTCCGGCGGTTTCCACCAGGCCGAAGACACGGTTATGGATCGAGACGAGTGGGTTCATTGTCTTGTCCTTGCTCTGTGAGTGAGATGATGGCGCCGCCCTGGAGCAGCAGGGCAAGCGTGGCGCCAAGGTCGAATTCGGGGGTCTGTTCGGCAGCGGCCTCGTAGGCCGCTCCGATGGTGGCGCCGCCTTGCAGCGCCGTGATCCAGTCGGCGCCGCCGGGGGGCAGCAGCTGCGGGATCGGGTCATATTCGGGCCGGGTGATCAGCACGTCCTGACCGCCGGGTTCGGGTTTGGGGGCGTCGTCCTCGGTGTTGAAACGCCAGATCGCGTGGATCGGCCAGGGCGAGCGCAACAGGCGCATGGCGGGGGCGAACTCCAGCCGCGCAGCCATCAGCGCCTCGGGGTCGATGGCCAGCGCCTGCGGGTCGATGGCCGTGCTGTCGGCGGCGTGATAGGCGTGACGCAGGGCCAGTTCCAGTCGCGCCACATCCGGCAGATAGCCCAGATGCGACAGCTGCTGCATCCCGGCGAGGAACTCGGGGAAGGCGGCGCCATAGAACATCATCAGCGGCGATGCGGGCGGATGGCGGCGCAGGAAGATGCCCGCAAGCCCGTCCATGTTCTGCGTGCCCAGCAGCTTGGTGATCACCGGAAAGGCCTGATGCATCGCCTCGGTCAGCGATACCGCCACATTGTTGCGATAGACATCGAAGCGACGGCCCGCTGGCCGTTCGCCCGCGTCGCACAGGCCCTGGGGCACCGCGCTGGCCGGGTCCAGCAGGGCGGTGTGGAACTGGGTTTGCGAGACGCTCATGCCGGGATGCGCTCCAGCGCCTGTTGCGCGCGCGCGGCCTCGGCCCGCAACACGGGCCAGTCCGGCACATCGGTATCCCATTCGATCAGGATCGGTTTCGGCCCCGAACGCTCAAGCACATGGTCAAGCAGCGCCCAGACCGGGTCGACCACCTCGCGCCCGTGGCTGTCGATCAGCAGCGGGCGGCCGTGGTCGTCGGTATCCTCGTCATGGCCGCCCAGATGGATCTCGCCCACATGCGCCAGCGGATAGGCGTCGATATAGCCCTGCGGCGAAAAGTCGAGATTGGTGGCCGAGACAAAGACGTTGTTGACGTCAAGCAGCAAGCCGCAGCCGGTGCGCTTTGCGATCTCGCGCAGGAAATCGGGCTCGGACCAGCTGCTTTCGGCAAAGGCGAGATAGGAAGAGGGGTTCTCCAGCAGCATCCGCCGCCCGACCACCTCTTGCACCTGGTCGATATGATCGCAGATGCGGGCCAGCGTGGCATCGGTATAGGGCAGCGGCAGCAGGTCGTTCAGGAAATGGCTGTCATGGGTGGACCAGGCCAGATGTTCCGAGAAACTGGCCGGGTTCAGCCAGCCCACCAGATGTTTCAGCCGGGCGAGGTGATCCGCATCCAGCGCGCCTTCGCCGCCGATCGACAGGCCGACCCCATGCACCGAGATTGGGAACCGCTCGGACAGGTGGCGCAGCTGCGCCAGCGGGCGGCCGCCATCGCCCATGTAGTTTTCGGCGTGGATTTCCAGCCAGCCCACCGGGCCGGGCGCCTCGAGGATTTCGGCGAAATGCTGCGGCTTGTACCCGACTCCCGGCATGGCGGGCAGGTGGGTATCGGTTCGCGAACTGTCCAGCATCTGTCCAATCCTTTGCGACAATCAGAGGGTGGGCAAGGGGGGAGAAAGAATAGGGGCGGGCCGATGCGCCGGCCCGCCCCCGCAATCTGGTGCCGGCTTATGCGGGCAGGTCGCGCTCCAGCGCTTCCAGCGAACCCTTGCGGACCGAGCCGTCTGCCTGGGCGGGCAGTTCCATGCTTTCGCAGGTGCCCGCATCGACCAGAGTCCAGGCATTGCCCTGGTAATCCACGGTCGAGGTACCGGCGCAGGTGGTGCCGGGGCCGGCGGCGCAATCGTTCTTGCCGGCCAGCGAAACGCCATAGCATTTCTCCTTGGCCTGGGCGCTGGCGGTGGTGGCGGTGCCAGCCAGTGCTGCTGCGACGGCGCCTGCGATGGCAAGGGTCTTTGCGGTGTTCGACATGTCGGTCATCCCTTCGTGATCGTGTGATATGTCTGCTTTGGACAGCTCAAAGGTAGTGTGCGGTGGGCGCCGTTTGAATTCACGACCCCGTGTCTCACATTCCCGTCAGAATTCTTGGGCAAGTGTTGCGGTAAACAAAGGGATTCTTGCGGCAAAGGCCGGAAATGTTACAGGCCAGCCCCCGGGGTGAGGGCTGGCCTGCGCGCTTTTCGTGAGAAATGTTACAGAAGGTCGGGGGGAGTCGCGGCCCGTCCGAGCTCGATTGTTACATCCGCCAGGCTCTGTACGCTGGTCTGTTTCTCACCCAGACGGCGCACGCTGACGGTGCGTTCCTCGACCTCGCGGTGGCCGACGGCCAGGATCACGGGCACCTTGCCCACCGAATGCTCGCGCACCTTGTAGTTGATCTTCTCGTTGCGGGTGTCGGCCTCGGCCCGGACGCCCGCGGCGCACAGCTCTGCCACCACTTCGCGCACATAATCATCCGCTTCCGAGGTGATCGAGGCGACCACCACCTGACGCGGCGCCAGCCAGAAGGGCAGCTTGCCCGCGTGTTCCTCGATCAGGATACCGATGAAGCGTTCGAACGAGCCCAGCGTCGCACGATGCAGCATCACGGGGCGATGCTTGGCCCCGTCGGCGCCGATATAGGTGGCGTCCAGCCGTTCCGGCAGCACGAAATCCACCTGATGGGTGCCGCACTGCCAGTCGCGCCCGATGGCATCGGTCAGCACGAACTCCAGCTTGGGGCCATAGAACGCGCCTTCGCCGGGGTTCAATTCCGGCTCGATCCCGGCGGCGCGGGTGGCCGACAGCAGCGCCGCCTCGGCCTTGTCCCAGACCGCGTCGGACCCGGCGCGGGTGTCCGGGCGATCGGAGAATTTGACCGAGAATTTCTCGAATCCCAAATCCTTGTAGATCATCGACAGGAAGTCGATGAACTCGGCGGTTTCGGATTCGATCTGATCTTCGGCGCAGAAGATATGACCGTCATCCTGGGTAAAGCCGCGCACCCGCATGATGCCATGCAGCGCGCCCGAGGGTTCGTAGCGGTTGCACGAGCCAAACTCGGCCATCCTGAGCGGCAGATCGCGATAGGATTTGAGGCCCTGGTTGAAGATCTGCACGTGGCAGGGGCAGTTCATCGGCTTGAGCGCGTTCACCGCCTTTTCGCGGGCGTGTTCCTCGTCGACTTCGACGATGAACATGTTTTCCTGATACTTCTCCCAATGGCCCGAGGCCTCCCACAGCTTGCGGTCGACCACCTGGGGCGTGTTCACCTCGACATAGCCGCCGCGCCGCTGCTGGCGGCGCATGTAGTCCTGAAGCGTGGTGTAGATGGTCCAGCCGTTGGGGTGCCAGAAGATCTGGCCCGGCGCCTCTTCCTGCATGTGGAACAGGTCCATCTCGCGCCCCAGCTTGCGGTGGTCGCGCTTTGCGGCCTCCTCCAGCATGTGCAGATGGGCCTTGAGCTTCTCCTTGCCGGTAAAAGCGACGCCATAGATGCGTTGCAGCATCGGGCGATTGCTGTCGCCGCGCCAATAGGCGCCGGCGATGGACATCAGCTTGAACGCGTCGCCGGGGACCTGGCCGGTGTGCTGCAGGTGCGGGCCACGGCAGAGGTCCTGCCAGTGGCCGTGCCAGTACATCCGGATCGGCTCGGTGCCAGGAATGGCCTCGATCAGTTCGACCTTGTAGGGTTCATTGTTGGCCTTGTAGAACTCGATCGCGCGCGTGCGTTCCCAGACCTCGGTGGTCACGGGCTCGCGCTTATTGATGATTTCCTTCATCTTTTTCTCGATCAGGCCGAGATCTTCTGGGGTGAAGGGTTCGGCGCGGTCGAAGTCGTAGTACCAGCCGTTCTCGATGACGGGGCCGATGGTGACCTTGGTGGCAGGCCAGATCTCCTGCACGGCGCGGGCCATGATATGGGCCAGGTCATGACGCACCAGCTCGTTGGCCTGGGCCTCGTCGGCCATGGTGTGAATGGCGATCTGCGCGTCAGTCGCGATCGGCCATTGCAGGTCCCAATGCTTGCCGTCGACGGTGGCCGAGATCGCCTTTTTCGCCAGCGAGGTGGAGATATCGGCGGCGACCTGCGCGGGGGTTACGCCGGCGTCATAGGATCGTGCATTGCCATCGGGAAAGGTGAGAGAGATCTGGGCCATGACTGGCGGCTCCTCGTCGGTTTGGCGCCCACTGAACGCCCGGTTGCGGGTTATGGTGTCCGCCCGATTTGGCAGGGGCCGCTGACGAAGTCAAGGCAGCAGACTTTCGCAGAAAGTCTGTGCCCAAAGTTTCGCGAAACTTTGGGCCGGCCGCGCGGTCAGCGCGCGGCAAAGATGGCATAGGCCATCAGCAGGGTGCAGACCCAGCCCGCGCTGAACAGGATCGGGCGCAGCGGCATCCGGGCATAGCCCGAGATCATGCCCGCCGCATGCAGCACCCGGACCCAGAAGAAGGCGATGGCGGTCCAGTAGGTGAGCGTCGAGAACCCGTTCATCAGTGCCAGGATCAGCACCAGCACCGCGAAGGGCATCGACTGTTCCAGCAGGTTCAGATGTGCGCGGTGCGCGCGCTGCACCCAGGGGCGCAGATTGGAAATCTGCGCCGGCCGGGCGAACGCCTCTTCCTGCGAGGGATCGGTGGCGATGCCGACCACGTAGGGGATCCAGAGCGAGGCGGCGAGGATCATCAGGCAGGTGAGAATGCCCAGTTCGGTGGGAAAGCTTTCCATCATGCGGCTCCTTTCAGCGCGGTTCCGGTTTCCAGATAGCTCTTGAGCGAGGCGGCCAGACGCGCCCAGCCTTCGCCGATCCCGTCCTGGCCGGCGGCGAGCTTGTAATGTTCGATGGTCAGCTTGCAGATCTCGCCCTGTGGTTCGATCAGATAGACCATTTCCGAGGTCGCGGCACCCGGCCCCATGAAAAGCGGTTCGAAACTCATCTCGATGCGTGATTTCGGATCCAGCCGCCGGGTCACCTGTCGCAGCATGGCGCCCCCGGCGGGGGTGATGAATTCGACCGTCTCGCCGGGCGAGACCTTGCCCTGCACCTCGTTGCAGAGGAAGTGATAGGCGGCCATCTGCTCTGTCTCGGTCAGCGCGGCCCAAAGCGCATCCTGTGTGCAGCGGATGAATGTCTGCATCATGAAATCGGGCTTTCCCATTCTGTTCTCCGTTTCCAATTTCTCTTTCAGCGCGGCCAGCCCCTGTGCCTGCGGTTGCAGGAAGGGCGCCACCCAGCGGTTGATCATGTCCTGCAGGGGCAGGGGGTTGAGGTAATGGTATTTGAACCGCCCCTCGCGCCGGGTGAGGACAAGATGCGCCTCCTCCAGCAGCTTGAGGTGTTTCATGACCCCGAACCGGGTCATGTCGAACTTGCTTTCCAACTCGCTCAGGCTTTGCCCGTCCTTCTGGCGCAGCTGGTCCAGAATGGCGCGGCGGGCGGGGTCGTTCAGAGCTTTGAAGAGTGTGTCCATGTCTGCACTATAGGTGATTCTAAAGTCACGTGACAATATGGTAACGTAATGACCCTTGCACCTGCCTGCAAAGCGTTGGAGGCTTGGGAAAAACGACCAGGAAAGGAAATGCCCGGTGAGCGATACTCTGACAACCGACCGGGGGCGCAGCATCGCCTATCACCTCTCCCCGGGCGATGGTCCCTGCATCGTGTTCCTCGGCGGGCTGAAATCGGACATGGAGGGTACCAAGGCCGTGCATCTGGAGGCCTGGGCGCGTGGGCGCGGGCATGGCTTTCTGCGGTTCGACTACTCGGGACATGGCGAAAGCTCGGGGATATTCGACGAGGGCGCGATCGGGGACTGGCATCAGGATACGCTGGCCGTAATAGATAGCCTGACCGAGGGGCCGCTGATCGTGGTCGGCTCGTCGATGGGCGGCTGGCAGGCGCTGCTGCTGGCGCGGGCGCGGGCAGACCGCATTGCGGGCATGGTCACCATTGCCGCCGCGCCGGATTTCACCGAGGACGGCTGGTGGGCCGGGTTCGACGCGGGCCAAAAGGCACAGCTGGCCGCCGAGGGCCGGGTGGAGCTGCCCTCGGACTATATGGAGCCCTATATCGTCACCCGCCGCATGATCGAGGACGGGCGCGATCATCTGGTGCTGCGTGCGCCGCTGCATCTGCCGTTTCCGGTGCGTTTCCTGCAAGGCACCGCCGATACGGCGGTGTCGGTCGATACAGCGGTGCGGCTTATGCAACATGCCACCGGGCCCGACATGCGCCTTTTGCTGGTCAAGGATGCCGATCACCGCTTCTCGGACGAGACCTGTCTGAAGATCATCGAGGATGCGGTGATCGACGTTCGGGGCCCGGCCTGATGCGGCGCCTGGGCCGCCTGTTGGGCCGCGCGCTGGCGCTGTTGGTGCTGGTGGCGGGGCTCGCCTGGTGGCTTGGCCCTTATGAACAGGTCGATCTGAAGGCACGCTTTGATCCGCGCAAGTTCGGCGAAGGTGTTCAGGTCTATTTCGAAAGCATCGAATCCCGCTTTGCCGATATCACTCCGGGGGTGGAAAAGCGGGTGATCTGGGCACCGGGGGGCTATGAGCGCCGGACCCCTTACGCGCTGGTCTATCTGCACGGGTTCTCGGCCACCTCCGAGGAGATCCGCCCGGTGCCCGATCACATCGCCCAGGCGTTGGGGGCCAATCTGGTCTTTACCCGGCTGCAAGGTCATGGACGTGGCGACGATGCGATGGCGCAGGGCAGCGCATCGGGCTGGATGCGCGACACCGCCGAGGCGCTGGCGGCGGGCCGTGCGGTGGGCGAGCGGGTGATCGTGATCGCCACCTCGACCGGGGCCACGCTGGCGGCGGCGGCGGCGCTTGACCCCGAGATGTCGGCCGATGTGGCGGCGATGATCCTGGTCTCGCCCAATTTTGGGGTGAACGATCCGCTGGCCTTTGTGCCCACCCTTCCCGGCGCGCGCTATTGGCTGCCCCGGCTGATGGGCGATGCGCGCGATGTGACCGGCCCGGATGCGGACAAGAACACCTATTGGACCACCCGCTACAGCTGGTCGGCACTGGTGCCGATGTCGGTGCTGGTTCAGGCGGTCGTCTCGCTGGATTTCGCGCAGGCCCGGGTGCCGGCGCTGTTCTGGTTCTCGGATCAGGATCGGGTGGTGCGCGCCGATCTGACCCGTGCGCTGGCCGGGCGCTGGGGCGGCCCGGTCAGGGTCGAGGCGGTTACCATGGGGCCGGGGGATGATCCGTCCTCGCATGTGATCGCGGGGGACATCATGTCGCCGGGGCAGACAGATATAGCGGTCGCGGGCATGCTCGCCTGGCTGCGCGAACAAGGAATTTATTGATGGACCAACGGGTTAGCCTGATCACCATCGGCGCCGAGGATATCGAGGCGGCTGCATCCTTTTACGAGGCGCTGGGCTGGCGCCGGGTCGAGACACCCGACGGGGTGATCGCGTTCGACCTGATCGGGCAGGTGCTGGGCCTTTACCCGCTGGCGGCGCTGGCCGAGGATATCGGGCTGCCGGTAGGAGAACTGGGGCAGGGGGCGATGACGCTGAGCCATAATTGCCCTGACCGGGAAACGGTTGATGCGCTGCTGAAGCGTGCGCAGACGGCGGGGGCCGAGATCCTCAAACCCGCGTCAGAGGTATTCTGGGGCGGCTATCATGGCTATTTCCGCGCCCCAGACGGCAGCATCTGGGAGATCGCCCATAACCCGTTTTCGGCACTTGGGCCAAACGGCGAGTTTCGCTGGAACGGATACGGCTGATGCGTCGCCCGGGCAGCATGTGGAGCCTTGAGACCCTGGGCCGCGTGCGCCTGTCGCGGCACTTTTTCATGCGCGACTTCCTTTATTCCGAGATCGGCAGTTTTCACGAGAAACAGAACATTCCCGACGACCCCGACCTGGCGATCGAGACCGGGCGGGCCTTTTGCGAAACGCTGATGGACCCGCTGGAGGAGACATTCGGCCGCATCGCGGTGCGATCGGGGTACCGATCGCCGGCGCTCAACCGGTTCGGCAATGAAAACCGGCTGAACTGCGCCCGCAACGATCATCCGCTGGAATGCCATATCTGGGACCGGGGCCGGGGAGAGGCGCGGATTGCCGGCGCCTCGGTTGTGATCCCCTGGTTTGCCGACCGCTATGCCCAGGGGCGCGACTGGCGCGATCTGGCCTGGTGGCTGCATGACCACCTGGAGTATTCCGAGGTCTGGTTCTTTCCCAAGCTCTGCGCCTTTAATCTGGTGTGGCGACCCAAACCGCTGCGCCGGATCGACAGCTATATCGCGCCGCGCGGGCGGCTGGTGGTGACCGGAGAGGAACCGCCGCTGCCACTGGCAGAGCGGCGCGCGGCCTATGCCGATTTTCCCGCCTTTCGCGGCATCGCCTATCCCTGACAGGGCTTGTCGCGCCGCGGAAAACGGCCCATTCTGCCGATGGTTGACGGGTCTGGTGCGAAAGGGAGGTATATGGGCGAGCCGCTGGTTTTCCTGCCCGGCATGTGCTGTGACGCGCGGCTGTTCGCGCCACAACTGGCCGCGCTGTCGCGTTCGCACGCGGTCACCGTCTGCCCGGTTGGACAGGCCGATCAGATCAGCCTGATTGTCGAGGACCTGCTGCCCATCCTGCCCGCGCGTTTTGCGCTGGCAGGGCTCAGCATGGGCGGCATCGTGGCGATGGAGATGATCCGGCGTGCACCCGACCGGATCAGCCGTCTGTGCCTGATGTCCACCGATGCCCAGACCGATACGCCCCAGATCGCCGCCGCGCGCGAGCCGCTGATCATCAGCGCCCGGGTCGGCAAGCTGGAACAGGCGCTGGGCCAGGTGCTGCGCCCCGAAAGCCTGGCGCCGGGGCCGGGCCGGTTGCAGGTGCTCGAGGTGATGCGCCAGATGGGGCTAGAGGCCGGGCCGGACCAGTTCGTGCGCCAGATGCGGGCGTTGCAGCGCCGCAGCGATCAGCAGGGGACCCTGCGCCGGATCAAGGTGCCGACCCTGATCCTGTGCGGCGCCCATGACCGGCTGACCCCGGTCAAGCGGCATGCCTTCATGGCCGATCTGGTTGCCCATGCGCGGCTGAGCGTGATCGAAGAGGCGGGTCATCTGCCCACGCTTGAATCGCCCGAGGTGGTGACCGAGGCATTGCAGGCCTGGCTGGCCGAGCCTCAGCGATAAAGCGCCGCGCGCCTTTCCTTGTCCAGCACTTGTGGCTTGACCACCGGTTCGCCGGTCGAGGTGTCAAAGAACGGCGTCTTGCGCCAGCGCCCCGACAGCCGCCCGGCCAGCATTCGCGTCAGCAGGCCATAGACGGCGGGGGCGATGTTGCGATGTTTGCGGCTGCCATCGGGCTGGGGCACAAAGCCATAGGCGCGGGTTCGACCCAGCGCGTCAGGATCGGCCAGCCGACGCACATTGACCCCGACAAAGGGTTTCTTGGGGGAATCGAGGGTCGTCGCCAGCGGGGTATTGCAGCATTTCGCGTACCAGCGGAACAAGCCCTTGGGTGATAGGCGCATCAGCGCAAGGTGCTCGGCGCCCCGGTCGATCACGAATCCATCCGGGCTGGTCTGAAAAATGTCGACCGGACCCGGGGCCGGGTCTGGCTGGCCGAAGTACAACTCGGCCGCGCGGCAATCGGGGCAGTGGCAGCCGACCCGGGTGCCAGCGCGGACCGCATCAGCGCTCAGATGTCCGGCCAGCGCCCCGCAGTCGCAGGCAAATTCAAGCTCGGTTGCCCGGGCCCGGCCCATGATCAGGCGGCGCTGTTCTTGTTGGCCGGGCGCAGCGATTTGCCCTTGCGGCTGTTGGTGTTCATGAAGTCGATCACCAGCGGCCGGATGTTGTCGCGCCAGCTGCGCCCGGCGAAGATGCCGTAATGGCCCGCGCCCGGCTCCAGATGGTTGGCCTTCTTGCTGTCGGCCAGCCCGGTGCACAGATCGAGCGCGGCGATACACTGGCCGGGGGCCGAGATATCGTCATTGGCGCCTTCGACGGTCATCACGGCGACATCGGTGATCTTGCTGATATCGACCTTGTGGCCATCGACGATGAATGCGTTGCGCGCGATCTCGCGCTTCTTGAACACCCGCTCGACGGTCGAGAGGTAGAATTCGGCGGTCATGTCCATGACGGCCAGATATTCGTCGTAGAACCGGTTATGGGCGTCATGGTCCGAGGCCTCGTCGCGCATGACCCGCTGGATCTGATCGGTGAACGCCTTGGAATGGCGGTCGGCATTCATCGACATGAACGAGGCCAGTTGCAGCAGACCCGGATAGACCATGCGGCCCACGCCCTTGTATTTGAAGCCGACGCGCTGGATCATCGACTGTTCCAGCTGGCCCATGGTGACGCGGCGGCCGAAATCGGTCACCTCGGTCGGGGTGGCGTCGGGGTCGACCGGGCCGCCGATCAGGGTCAGGGTGCTGGGCTGCGCCTTGGGGTCCAGCTCGGCCAGATAGGCGGTGGCGGCCAGTGTCAGGGGGGCGGGCTGGCAGACCGCGATCACATGGGTGTCAGGCCCCAGTTCGCGCATGAAATCAACCAGATAAAGCGTGTAATCCTCGACATCGAACTTGCCGGCCGAGACCGGGATATCGCGGGCATTGTGCCAGTCGGTGACATAGACCTCGCAATTGACCAGCAGGCTCTTGACGGTCGAGCGCAGCAGGGTCGCGTAATGGCCCGACATCGGCGCCACCAGCAGTACCTTGCGCGGTTGTGTCTCGCGCCCCGTGACGTTGATATGGATGAGATCGCCAAAGTCGCGCTCGACCACGGTATTGATCTCGACCAGGTGGTCCTTGCCATCCTCGCAGGTAAAGGTGCGAATGCCCCAGTCCGGCTTGACCACCATGCGCTGGAACGTGCGCTCGGTCACCTCACCCCAGGCGGACATCCAGTTGAAGACGGGGTTCGGAACCATCGAGAACAGCGGGTAGGATGCCATCGAATTGGCGGTCGCCCCCATCCATTGATTGGTATTACGAACGGTTTCCATCCAGTCGTAGGTCATCATGTAACGCATGAAACGGGCCTCCTAAGCCACACCTGGAGATTTCGGACCATTCGTCGCTTTGCCCCCCGCAATGCACGACGTTATTCTGCACAGCAGCGAGGTTAGGGGGGATTCCTTAAAATGACAACAAGTGAAGATATGCCGACGCATTTGACCGGCGAACAATTTGAACAGCTTAAGGAAAACATGACCAAGGTCGAGGAACTGTCCAAGCGGCTGGTCGAGATCATGGCTGGCAAAAAGCCCCATACCCCCGCGCTGGATGCTCCGAATCAAGAGCTTTTTGCAAAGGCAGCAACGGCCTATTGGGCCGAGGCCTGGCAGAATCCCGCCAAGTTGCTGGAACAACAGCTGGAATTCTGGGGCAAGTCGGTGCTGAACTTCGCCGAGGCCCAGCAGGCGCTGATCTCGGGCGGGGCCGAGGGGGACGAGGACGCCCCCAAGGACCGCCGCTTTTCGAACCCGATGTGGGACAACAACCCCTACTTCCGCTTCATCAAACAGCAATACCAGACCAATGCCGCCGCCCTGGCGCAGGCGGTCGCCTCGGTCGACGATCTGCCCGACAAGGACCGCAAGCGGCTCAAGTACTTCTCGCAGCAGATCATCGACATGATGGCCCCCACCAATTTCCTGGCCACCAATCCCGACGCGCTGGAACGCGCGGTCGAGACCGAGGGCCGCTCGTTGCTCAAGGGGCTGGAGAACCTGATCACCGATCTGGAGGCCAATAACGGCGAGCTGGTGGTCAAGCTGGCCGATGAAAAGGCGTTTCATGTCGGCGGCAATATCGCCACCACCCCCGGCGACGTGGTCTATCGCAACCGGATGATGGAGCTGATCCAGTACAAGCCGGCCACTGATACGGTGCACGAGATCCCGATCGTGCTGTTCCCGCCCTGGATCAACAAGTTCTACATCCTCGATCTGAAGGCACAAAACAGTTTCATCAAATGGGTGACCGAGCAGGGGTTCACCATCTTTGTGGTCAGCTGGATCAATCCGGACGCCAGCTATGCCGATGTGGGGATGGAGGATTACATTCAGGACGGGTTCCTGACCGCCATCGACGAGGTCAAGAAGATCTGCAAGGTCAAGCAGGTCAACGCGGTGGGCTATTGCATCGCGGGCACCACGCTGAGCCTGACGCTGTCGCTGATGAAGCAGACCGGCGACAAGTCGGTGAAATCCGCGACCTTCTTCACCGCGCTCACCGATTTCTCGGATCAGGGCGAGTTCACCCCCTTCCTGCAGGACGATTTCATCGACGGGATCGAGGAGGAGGTCACCCGCGAGGGCGTGCTGCGCTCGTGGATCATGGCGCGGACCTTCTCGTATCTGCGCTCCAACGACCTGATCTACAAACCCGCAATCCAAAGCTACATGCTGGGCGAAACGCCGCCTGCCTTCGATCTGCTCTATTGGAACGGCGATGGCGCCAACCTGCCGGCCAAGATGGCGGTGCAGTATCTGCGCGGCCTCTGCCAGCGCAATGAATTCGCCGGCGAGGGGTTCGACCTGATGGGCCACACGCTGCATGTGCGCGATGTGGATGTGCCGGTGATGGCAATCACCTGCGAGACCGACCATATCGCTGCCTGGAAGGACTGCTATCGCGGGGTGCAGAAGATGGGGTCGCGCTCGAAAACCTTTGTTGTGTCCGAATCCGGCCATATCGCGGGCATCGTGAACCCGCCCTCGAAGAAGAAATACGGCCATTACACCAATCCCGACCTCAAGGACGACGCCGCCACCTGGCTGGCCGAGGCCGATTTCAACGAAGGCTCCTGGTGGCCGATGTGGGCGGCCTGGCTGAAGCCGCGTGCGGGCAAGCAGATTCCGGCGCGTGACCCCGGCGATTCGCAGCACCCCAGCCTGTGCCCGGCCCCCGGCACCTATGTGGTGGCCAAGGCAAGTACCTGATTTCTCGTCATTTCCAAACTTTTTCTGCGGCGCAGCATTATTTTTCTTGAAATGCTGCGCCGCAGAAAGCATATTCCTCTCAAGCCGCAGGAAACGGGGTGGGCCCGGACCCGGCAATGAGGATTGAGACAATGGCAAAGACCCAAGACTTTACCGCGATCATGAAAGACATGATGGGCGCATTCCCCGTTGACACCAAAGCAATGGAAGACGCGTTCAAGTCGACCGCAGCCCTGAACGAGAAACTGTCGGGCGTCGCTCTGGAAGCCGCCGAGAAATCGGCCGAGATCTCCAGCAAGTGGACCAAGGAAACCCTGGCCAAGCTGAGCGACATGTCGAAAGCAAAGGCAGAGCCGGCAGACTATGCCAAGGCGATGACCGATTTCGCCAGCGCATCGGCTGAAGTTGCCGCCGAGAACATGGCCGCCTTCGCAGAAGTCGCCAAGAAAGTGCAGATGGACACCGTCGAGCTGCTGATGGCTGCTGGCAAGGACATCACCGAAGATGCAACCGCTGCCGTGAAAAAGGCCACCAACGACGTGACCGCCGCCGCCAAGAAGGCCGCAGCCGCGAAGTAAGACGACAGGCGGGGCGCACCGCTCTCCTCCCCCCTTGGTGCGATACCGCAGGGCAGGTCGAAAGACCTGCCCTTTCTTGTTGCGGGGCGCCGTTTTCCGGCCCGGAAAACGGCCTGGAAAATTCGTCGAATTTTCCCTCCCGGAATTTGTGCAAATTCCGGGGCCGCCTCTGGGGCGGCGGCATGCCGCGCCGTTTCTCTTTTCTTTTGTTCTGCGCTCGCATAGGCTCGCTGCAATGCGACAATAATGGGGAGTAACGTCGTGGCCGAACAGGAAAAACCGCTGCTGATCAAGCGTTATGCCAGCCGGCGTTTGTACAATACCGAGACCAGCGACTATGTCACACTCGAGGATATCGCCGGTTTCATCCGGGCCGGGCGCGAGGTTCAGATCGTCGACCTCAAGACCGGTGACGACCTGACCCGGCAATATCTGCTCCAGATCATCGCCGAACATGAAAGCCGCGGCGAGAATGTGCTGCCAGTCAACGTCCTGAACGATCTGGTGCGCAGCTACATGGTGCCGGGCGGCGGCATGATGCCCCAGTTCCTGCAAAGCTCTTTCGACATGCTGCGCGAAAGCCAGTCCAAGCTGATGGAGAACATGAACGCCATGAACCCGATGGCCCAGATGCCGGGGTTCGAGGCGCTCAAGGCCCAACAGGAGGCGTTCATCCGCGCCATGACCGGCGGGCTGGGCAGCACCTGGAGCGGACCGGGCAAGGAAGGCGAGGGCGACAAGGGCGAACAGGGCGAGGACCTGGACGACATCAAGAAACAGCTTGCCGAGCTGCAGCGCAAACTGTCCAAGCTCAGCTAAACGCCGCGCGCCTCAGGTGCCATAGGCGCGCGCGGGGCCGGTCACCTCGGTCATCGCGGCCAGCAGGATATCGGCCACAACATCCAGCTCGGCGCGGCTCAGCCGCACCGGCAGCCGCACGTCGCAGGCGCGCATCAACATGGCGCGGGTCTGCGGCAGTTCGGGCACCTCACCCAGAAACTGCCAGTTCCAGAAGGCGCGGGCATTGTCCTCGCTCAGGCCAAACACCTGCACCTTGACCCCGCGCCGATCCGCAGCGG
Source organism: Ruegeria pomeroyi DSS-3 (assembly GCF_000011965.2). Classification (NCBI taxonomy): domain Bacteria; kingdom Pseudomonadati; phylum Pseudomonadota; class Alphaproteobacteria; order Rhodobacterales; family Roseobacteraceae; genus Ruegeria; species Ruegeria pomeroyi. Next base: position 1,358,517 of record NC_003911.12, read on the forward strand.
CGGCAAAGGCGCGGATCTCGGCCTCGTCCAGCCCGACCAGGTTGAACTGGATCGAATCCGGGGCGCGCTGTTCGGGCGCCAGCGGGGCGGGGACGTCGATAAAGGGCGAGGTGTTCAGGCGGTCGGCGACATAGTCATGGTTGACCAGCCCGTCACGCACCCGCCGCGCCAGTTCGGGGATTTGCGGGCGGATCACCGCGGCGCTCAGGTTCGACATGCGCAGATTGTAAAGCGGCAGCTTGTTCTGCCAGCGGGCAAAGGCCTCGGCCAATTCGGGCGAGTTCTGCCCCTCGGGACCCTTGTGCTTCTTCCAGTTATGCTCGTAGGCGCCCGACATGATCACCGCGCGCGCCACCAGATCGGCGTCGTCAGTGACCAGGATGCCGCCTTCGCCGGCGTTGATCATCTTGTAGGACTGGAACGAGAAACAGCCGACCCGGCCGATGGTGCCGATATTGCGCCCGTGCCAGGTGGTGCCCAGCGAATGCGCTGCATCCTCGACCACCGGGATGCCGCGCGCATCGCACAGCGCCATGATCGCGTCCATGTCAGAGGTATGGCCGCGCATGTGGCTGATGATCACCGCCTGCACATCGCTCAGCTTGGCCTCGAAATCGGCCATGTCGATGCGATAGTTGGCGCCAACCTCGCACAGCACCGGCACGCAATCGGCATGTACGACCGACGAGGGCACGGCGGCAAAGGTAAATCCCGGGATCAGCACCCGCGCATCGCGCGGCAGGCCCAATGCCTTGAGCGACAGGAACAGCGCCGCTGAGCAGGACGACACCGCCAGCGCGTATTTCGACCCCAACAGGTTGGCGAACTCGGCCTCGAGCAGCGCAACCGGCGCATCCTGCGGCGCGGTATAGCGGAACAGGTCGCCCGATTGCATCAGCGCGTCGATGGCTTCGCGTGCTGTGGCGGGAATGGGTTCGGCGTCGTGAACGTTGGGTGGCAGTGTCATATTTGGGATTCCCGAATTCAACCTTTGGGAATTGTAAAACAGTTGCGTAACAGAACCAAGAAGATCCTGAATGGACATACAGAATTCCGCCGCGCAGGAAGAATGGGTTCCGCAGATCGAGTTGGTCCGCTGTGCGGGACGAGGACGAAGCCGCTGGCGCGGCAGGGCGCTTGTGGTGAGGGCGGCGCGGTGATCTGACCACGGGGATTTTGGAGATGGGCTTTTCTGTCTGACGATTGGGGTCTCTCAATCAACAGACAGGAGGGTCCCATGGTGGACACCAAGACAACACCGCTGCGTGCGCGGATGATCGAAGATATGCGGATCAAAGGGCTGGGCGAAGGCTCGCAGAAGGCGCATCTCAGGGCGGTTCGATATCTTGCCGAGTTCCTTGGGCGGTCGCCGGACACTGCGACGCCTGAAGACTTGCGCGCCTATCAGCTCCACATGGTCGACACGAACGTCACCCCATCGACCTACAACGCGCGACTTGTCGGGCTGCGGTTCTTTTTTGAAACGACGTGCAAGCGCTCTGAGAGGAAGGACTGCCTGCATTTTCGCACGGAGCCGCGCAAGCTACCCGTGGTGTTCAGCGCCGAAGAGGTGTCGAGATCCTCAGGGTCGCGCCTGGGCCGGGGCTGACGTATCGGGCGGCACTCAGCATTTCCTATGGCACCGGGTTGCGTGCGTCGGAGGTCTGCAATCTCAAGGTCACCGATATCGACAGCGACCGGATGCCGATCCATGTCGACCGGGGCAAAGGCGGCAAGGACCGCAAGGTGATGCTCTCGCCAGGACTGCTTGGCTTGTTGCGGGATTATTGGAAAGAAGCGCGACCCGATGGCTGGCTGTTCCCAGGCAAGCCCCGGATCAACCCGCTCTCACCCCGGCAACTCCATCGCGCCTTCAGTGCAGCCAAGCACCTGGCCGGGATCAAGAAGCCGCGCAGCCCGCTGCATGGTTTGCGCCACAGCTTCGCGACGCATCTTCTGGAGGCGGGAACGGATGTGCGCGTGATCCAGGTTCTGCTCGGCCATGCCAAGCTGAGTACGACGGCGCAATACACCCATGTGGCGACCAAGCCCCCTCTCGGGACATCGCTGCGCAATGCCCTGTCGGGCGATGGATCCGCGACACCGACAGCCCCTACGAGGTGCTTGCGCAGCTGCGGGACCGAAGGTCGGAGTGACGACCGCGGGCATTGCCGCGCCCGAAGCTGGAGGTTGCTGACATCTTTCAAATCCATGGCCCGGCGTATCGGCGGGCCAATGCAGGGCATCTGACCCTGGCGCAGTTGAAGGTCATGTCAGCGATTGAAGCCTGCCGAACGGAGGCGCTCGGCGGGCATGTGGCGGCCTGCACCAAGTGCAACCACCAGCACATCGCCTACAACAGCTGCAAGATACCATTGCCCGGCAGGCGATTTGGCAAAGCCAAATCTGCCGAGAGGGGGGCATTGCCCGAAGTGTCAGGCACCGGCGGCGCGCGACTGGATGGCGGCCCGCGCTGAGGATCTGCTGCCCGTCGAGTATTTCCACGTGGTGTTCACGCTGCCAGCCGAGATCGCACGCATAGCGCTTTGGAACAAACGGGCGGTCTATGGCCTGCTATTCAGGGCATCGGCGGAAACGGTGATGACCATCGCCGCTGATCCCAAACGTCTTGGCGCTTGCATCGGCATGACCAGCGTCCTCCACACCCGGGGATCGGCGCTGACCCATCACCCGCATATCCACATGATCGTTCCAGGCGGTGGCCTGTCCCCGGACGGCACCCGGTGGGTCGCGTGCAAACCAGGGTTCTTTTTGCATGTGCGCGTGCTGTCGCGGTTCTGCGCTACAAATGATCCCCCGGATCATTTGCTTGACGCTTGAACTCCGGCGGTTGCTTGTCAAAGGCCTCATGGCTTTGCACCGTGCAGGACAGCTGAGGTTCTTCGGTGATCTCACCGAATTGGCAGAGGCCAGTGCTCTCGCCGAATGGCTCACGCCGCTGCGCAAAACCGACTGGGTGGTCCATGCCGCCCCGGGGCTGCGCCCGTTCAGGGCTGAATTGATCCACTGGATCAATTCCTGGCCGCCCTTCACCCCTTCGGCGGACCGGAGGCCGTGCTGGCATACCTGTCACGATACACCCACCGCGTCACCATCTCGAACCGTCGCCTCGTCAGCGCTGATGCCAACACCGTGGCGTTCAAATGGAAGGATTACAGGATCAAGCGTGGTGACCGCATGAAGGTCATGCGCCTGCCAACCGAGGTCATCCGCCGCTTTCTGATGCATGTGCTCCCCGACCGGTTCCATCGTCTCCGCCACTACGGCTTCCTTGCAGGCAGTAGACGCAGAGCGAAAGTCGCCCAAATCCGTGCGCTTCTTGGAGCGACCAGATCGGCCGAGCCAGACCGGCCCGCAGATGATCCCCCGGCACCCCTCACTTTACGTGAGCCATGCCCCGACTGTGGCGGACAGATGCGCATCATCGAGACCTTCCGGCGTCGCCAAATCCCCCGAACCCGAGCGCCACCAAGAAAGCGGGCCGCATGATGAACCGCCCATCTTTTGCGCCTCCTCAGGTCCGACACGCAACATGCCGGTCAAAGGCAAGCTTTGGCTCAGTGCCATCAATGCGTCGCGATGGAACGCAGGCCGCCGCAGCAAGACCGAAAAACGGGCCCGGTCCTAAACCCAAGACATCGACGCTACGCCTCCAAACTCGGAAAAATCCGCGAAACTCCAACCGATATCAGGGACTGGGGCCTGTACTTTCCCCATAGCACGGCGCTTGCGTCCCGCCGCTTCCACCTTGTCAGATTTGTCAACGCGGGCCTGACCGCCCAACACAACACTAACGCACTGCCCCGCATCCAAAAATCTTAGACAAACCGAGCTTTCGCTGCGGCTGCGCAAATGTCGGATTCCAAGCCTTGTTCAGCGCGCGCGATCAGGCGTGTCATCAGGTTCTCGTTCGACCAATGCCTCGACCTGAACGACCACATCATCTGGAAGCGCGCCAAAAGCAAGTGCTCCGGCGAGGCCTTCGATCTGCTTCGCTGTTCGTGCGCCAGGTATGGGGATGTTCGCGCCCTCTTGCGCCCAGATCCAGCCGAGCGCGCCCTGTGCCAAGGTGCGCCCGTCCGTCGTTAACAACGCTCGGATCGCATCAAGCTTTGCCAAAAAGGTTGGGTTTACCTGACCGTTTGCGAAGTAATCAGTTCTAGGGTTTGACGTTGCCCGAATATCGTCCTTGCGCATGGCGTCACCGGCACCATAGTTCCCTCCAAGTAGTCCCATCGCCAAAGGCGACCGGATGAGGGCGACCAGGTCTTTGTCGTGGAGTGCCCGACGCATTCTCGGCGCATCGAGAAGCACATTCATCGCGTGTTCTACGGCGACAAATGCGGGCCTGTCCGCAAAAGCCACGGCGCTTTCTGAAAAATCCGTGCTCCACCCGTAGGAGCGCACTTTTCCCGCTGCACAGGCTTTTTCGACTTCCTCGAATAGCGCCTCCGCCTTCGGCACCGATAGAGAATTGAGGTGCAGTATCAACACGTCAATCCTGTCACGTCCAAGTCTGGCCAGGCTTCGGTCGATGGCGGGCAGGACGCTTGCGGGATCATCCTCGTTTTCCGTGAGCTGCTTGCTCTCTTCGATGATTCCGGTTCCGAACTTTGTCGCAATGATTGCTTCAGGCCTGCCCTTCAAGGCACGTGACAGGATGCGCTCCGCATGGCCCGCGCCATAAGCGGGCGCTGTATCAAACAAGGTGATGCCTGCATCAAGCGCCGCGTGAATGGTGCGAATGGACTCGTCGTCATCGACATTGGTGTAACCGAGCGGTTGATCACCTGCGAACATCGCGCCCCCTATTGGCCAACAGCCCATGCCCAATGGGAGAATATCAGTATCCAGAAACTTCATGTCCCGACTCCCTTAAAGCTTGCCCTCGATGAAGCCACGAATTCTTTTCGGAATCCATGAAATGCAATGTAATGGTCATTTCATGAATGAAACGAACTTTGACTGGGATGACCTACGGCTTTTTCTGGCCGTGGCGCGTGAGGGCGGCCTTGCTGCAGCAGCTGCTTCAACAGGAAAGAGTGCTCCGACACTGGGGCGACGTATGCTTAACCTAGAGCGGCGACTGGGGAGCGACCTGTTTCAACGTATGGCGCGAGGGTATGCGCTCACGGAGGACGGTCAACACCTGCTTGCGAAAGCCGCACGGCTTGAGAGCCTTGTTCTGCCCATAACGGCAATCGATCCGGAACAGGCCATACCTGTCGTTAAAGTCTCTGCCGGAAGCTGGGTGACGCATCTGCTTTGCGCGAATGTGTCCGAAATTATTGGCTCAGACCGCATACGGCTTAGGTTCATCGCCTCTGATGACGTCGCTGACATTGGACGACGCGAAGCGCTGATCGGAATTCGAAACCATCGACCGGAAGGGTCCGGGCTTGCCGGGCGCAGGATAACGCGTGTCCGTTTCGCTGTTTATGCGAGAAATCGGAAAGTAAACACGTGGGCGCGTGTCATAGCAACGACGCCTTCCGCAAAATGGGTGCGGGAAGAGGCGCGGACGGCAGACGCGATTGAGGTGACAAGCCCACGAAATGCGCTTGATCTAGCATTGGCTGGGACCGCGCGTGTTGTGCTACCCACTTTCATTGGCAGCCAGTTCGACACCCTGAAACAAGTGTCGCCTTTGATCGGAGACCTAGAACACGAGCAATGGCTTGTGACGCATCACGAGGACAGATTTGTACCTCAGGTGCGCAAAGTCATTGATCGGATTTATCTGATCCTGAAACAGGCCAAAACATCGAGTTGAGGTCACAGGGCTCGTTGCCAGCAGCAGGAAGCGGACATCGGCGCAATCTGCAGCATCGGTGGCTCTGGGCTCGAAGCGGACCAAAGCGATGCGCGGGTACCGCCAAAAAGATGGGAAGGGCAAGCCCTTCCCCATCACTGAGAGAGTGGTTCGGGTCACCCCGGGGTGCCGTGTCCGAAATGCCCGGAAATGCCGAAGGCAGGCCCGGGCATATCCGGTTCATGTCGTTCGAGAACGGATCGCCGCCGCTTAGACGTTCATCAGCAAGTGTTCGCGTTCCCAGGGCGAAATCACCTGCAGGAACTCGTTGTATTCGGCGCGTTTCACGATGCTGTAGACGCGCGCGAATTCGGGGCCGAGCACCTCGTGCAGGGCCTTGGCCTCGTCGAACAGGTCCAGCGCGTCGCCCATCACCTGCGGGATATCGCCCTCGCCGACATAGGCATCGCCTTTGAACTGCTTGCGCGGGCGCAACTCTTCCATCAGGCCCAGATAGCCGCAGGCCAGCGAGACCGCGATGCCCAGATAGGGGTTGCAGTCCATGCCCGCCAGCCGGTTCTCGATCCGGCGCGCGGCTGGTCCGGACAGGGGCACGCGAATGCCGGTGGTGCGGTTGTCGCGGCCCCATTCCAGGTTGATGGGCGCGGCGTGGTCCTTCACGTAGCGGCGGTACGAGTTCACATAGGGCGCCATCACCGCCAGCCCCGAGGGCAGGTGGTTCTGCAAACCGGCGATGAAGTGATAGAAGGCGTCCGTTTCGCCCCCCTGCGGGCCGGAAAAGATGTTCTCGCCGGTCTCCATGTCCACGATCGAATGGTGGATATGCATGGCGCTGCCCGGCTCGTTCTCGATCGGCTTGGCCATGAAGGTGGCGAAACAATTGTGGCGCAGCGCCGCCTCGCGGATCAGCCGCTTGAAATAGAACACCTCGTCGGCCAGCCGCACCGGGCTGCCGTGCCGCAGGTTGATTTCCAGCTGGCCGGCGCCGCCTTCCTGAGTGATGCCGTCGATCTCGAAGCCCTGCGCCTCGGCAAAATCATAGATGTCGTCGATCACCGGGCCGAACTCGTCGACCGCGGTCATCGAATAGGCCTGCCGCGCGGCCGCGGGACGGCCCGAACGGCCCATCATCGGCTCGATTTCCTTGGCCGGGTCGAGGTTGCGGGCGACGAGAAAGAATTCCATCTCGGGCGCCACGACCGGTTTCCAGCCCTGCGCATGATAGAGAGAGACCACCCGGCGCAGCACGTTGCGCGGGCTGAACGGGATCGGATCGCCGTCGCGGTCATAGGCGTCATGGATTACCTGCAGCGTCCAGTCGCCGGTCCAGGGCGCGGCGGTGGCGGTCGAGTAATCGGGGCGCAGGATCATGTCGCGCTCGATAAAACCCTCTTCGCCGGCGGCATCGCCCCAGTCACCGGTGATGGTCTGGTAAAAGATGCTGTCGGGCAGGTGGAAATAGTCCTGCCGTGCGAATTTGCTGGCGGGAACCGCCTTGCCGCGGGCAATGCCGGGCAGGTCCGAGATGATGCATTCCACCTCGTCCAGGCGGCGGTTTTCCAGATAGGCCTGTGCGGCCTCGGGGAGATTGTCTGTCCAGTCGGCCATGTCAGGCCCTCGCTTTCTTGTAGAAATCCGCCATGCGTTTGCCGATGGCGGGGCTATCGAGCGGGCTGTCGAGCCGCGCGGTCGCATCGTCGAGCACGGTGTCGGGCACCACGCCGCGGCCACGGGTCCGGATCAGCCCGCCGATAAAGTCGTTGTCGTATTCGGGATGCGCCTGGATGGTCCAGATCGTGTCGCCATAGGCGACCATCGCATTCCGGCAGAAGTCGTTCGAGGCCAGGACCTCGGCGCCTTCGGGCAGGGCGACGACCTGGTCCTGATGCCAGGCGTTCACGGTCACCCGCTCGCTGCCCATATCGTATTCGGTGGGGCCGATGGCCCAACCGCCCTGGAATTTCTCGACCTTGCCGCCCAGGGCCTGGGCGATGATCTGATGGCCGAAACAGACCCCGATCAACGGCTGGCCCTGATCGCGGATCTGACGGATCAGCGCCTCGAGCGGCGGGATCCAGGGGTGGTCTTCGTAAACCCCGTGGCGCGAGCCTGTGATCAGCCAGCCATCGGCGGCATCGGCACCGCTGGGAAATTGCCCGTCCACCACCGAATAGGTTTCGAATTCAAAGTTCTGCGGACCCAGCAGGCGGACAAAGAACGCGTCATAGTCGCCGGTCGCATCGACAAGCGTGTCCGGGGCGTGGCCAGTCAGGAGAATTCCGATTTTCATGTGTCACCAGTCGTGTGTGTTGCCGGATCGGGGCTCCGGCAGTGCCCATGTCGCGATCAGGTCAGACCGTGTCCAGATAGACTTCGGTTTTTTCCTTCTCGGTCAACTCCTGAAAGTAGCGGAATTCCTGCCGCTTGGTCATGACAAAGTTGCGGATCAGCTCGGGCGCGAAAATCCGCGCGACGGCCGGATCGGATTCGAAGGCGTCGATCGCCGTGTCCCAACGGTCGGGGATCTGCGCCAGGTTCGCCTTGTAGGCATTGCCCGAGATCGGCTGCGGCGGCATCTGGCCATCCTCGATCCCGTTCAGGGCGGCGCCCAGAACCGCGGCGATCATCAGATAGGGATTGACGTCGCCGCCCGCGACCCGGTGTTCGATCCGGCGCGCGACCGGGCTGCCCGAGGGGATGCGGATGGCGGCGGTGCGGTTTTCATAGGCCCAGGCGACCCCGGTGGGGGCATGGGCATTGGGCACCAGCCGGGCATAGCTGTTGTCATGAGGGGCAAAGATCAGCGTGCTTCCGGACATTGCGTCCAGACAGCCGCGCACCGCATGCAGCATGGTGTCGCTGCCGCGCTCGGTGCCATCATCAAAGACGTTGTTGCCATCCTCATCCAGCACCGAGAAATGCATATGCATGCCCGATCCGGCATAGTCCTCGTAGGGTTTGGCCATGAAGCTGGCGGCAAATCCGTGTTTGCGGGCCAGCCCCTTGACCAGCATCTTGAACAGCCAGGCATCGTCGGCGGCGCGCAGGGCGTCGTCCTGATGCATCAGGTTGATTTCGAACTGGCCGACACCGGCCTCGGAAATGGCGGTATCGGCGGGGATGTCCATCACTTCGCAGGCGTCGTAGAGCTCGGTGAAGAAATGATCAAACTGGTCGAGCGCGCGCAGCGACAGGATCTCGCCCGCCTTGCGCCGCTTGCCGGACCGGGGCGATTGCGGCACCTGAAGGTGGCGACCGCTGTCGTCGATCAGAAAGAACTCCAGCTCGACGGCGACAACGGGTTTCAGCCCGCGCGCCTTGTAGCGTTTGACAACGGTGTTCAGCGCATGGCGCGGATCGCCCTCATAGGGGCGGCCATCTTCGTGGAACATCCAGATCGGCAGCAGGCCGGTGGGCGTGTCGAGCCAGGGCATCGGCATGAAACCACGCTCGGTCGGTTGCAGAACGCCGTCGCGGTCACCCGAGGCCAGCACCAGCGGGCTGTCCTCGATATCCTCGCCCCAGATGTCGAGATTCATCACCGACAGCGGAAAGCGGGTGCCGCCCTCGATCGCCTTGTCGGCAAAGCGTCCGGGCACGCGCTTGCCGCGCGGCTGGCCGTTCAGATCGGCCGCGGCCACACGAATGGTTCTTACCTGCGGGTTCTTCCGCAGCCAGTTTTTGGCTTGCATGGGCCCTTCTCGCGCACTGTCTATTAGATTTGATCAAATTCTTACTACTAGCAAAGGGGGGCTGGCAAGCGATATTTCCGAAAGGTTTTTTGCGGCAGCTGGCGGGCTCAGAACAGCCGTGACGGACGATAGGGCGCCAGCAGCGGGTCGCTGTCCTGCTCCAGCACCTCGCGCGCGACCAGCTCGCCCACCAGCGGGCCCAGGGTGACGCCGCTGTGCATGGTGGCAAGATACAGCCCCTCGCTGCCGGGTACCGGGCCGATGGCGGGAAGACCGTCGGCAGGGACCGGGCGGGTACCCAGTGCGGCCTGTTCCAGCTGCAACCCCTCGACACCGGGCAGGCGGTTGCGCAGGCGGGTCATCAACTCGTCGATCAGGCCGCTGGCAAAGTCGAGCGTCTCGGTGGCGATGCCGCCCGAGAAGATCTCGCCCAGATAGAGGCGGCCATCGCTGGCCTGGCGGAAATGGATGTCCGAGGACATGATGATGCGGCTGATCACCGGGGCGATGGGCGCGGTGCGCAGGATCAGGCCGGGCTTGTTCTGCATCGGCAGGCCGGTCAGTGCGCCCGAGCGGATGCCGGCGGCAACCACCACCAGATCGGCGGCCATCGGGCAAAGGTCGGTGTCGATGCCGGTCACCCGCTCGCCCCGGCGCATCAGCCCGGTCACCTCGCGCCCAAGGATCAGGCGGGCGCCATTTGTGGCCGCACGGCGCAGCAGGGCGCGGGCCACCTTGTCGGGTTCGGCGGCCCCTTCTGAGGGGCACCAGATCGCCCTCTCGGGCGGGTTGGCGACGTTGGGCTCCAGCCGGGCGAAATCATCAGCGCCGATCAGGGTGACGTCATAGCCCCAGCGCGCCATGGCCTCGAGATGGGTTTCAAAGGCCTCGCCCGCGTCTTCCCACCAGATACAGCCGTTCCAGGTGACCGCGTCCGACAGGTCGAGCCTGTCGCAGAGCGCGCGAAAGCGCGCGACCGCGGCCAGGCGAAAGCGGAAGTAAGTGTCGTCTTCCGACGCGGCGGCGTTGATCCAGCCAAAGGACATGCCCGAGGCGCCCGCACCGGGACCGGCGCGGTCAATCACCGTGACACGGGCGCCGCGCGCGGCCAGCTGATCGGCAATGGAGGCGCCGACGATCCCTGCACCGATCACCACGACATGCATGAAAGCACCTTAGCGAGCGAGGTTGAGGCGGAAGCGCATCTTGGGGCGCCGTTCCGCCGGCAGGTGACGGTTGAGCCTGGTGTTAATCACCCCGAAGATACCCACCACGGCCAGTGTCAACAGGATGAAATAGAAGGCCAGGATAGGGTAGGGGACAAACGGGTTGAAGGTCTTGTCGGCGAAATAGCTGGCGTAGTACAGCGCATCGCCGCGCTGTTGCCAGGCCGGGAAGGCCGAAAAGAAGACCAGCGTGGTGGCGTGAAACAGAAAGATCGCCTCGTTGGTATAGGCGGGCCAGGCCAGCCGCATCATGGTCGGCCAGATGATGCGGCGAAAGCGGGGCCAGCCGCTCATGCCATAAGCGTCGGCGGCCTCGACATCGCCCTTGGGGATCGCACGCAGCGCGCCATAGAAGATCTCGGCCGAATAGGCGGCGGTGTTCATGAACAGCACGATCAGTGCCCCCGCCCAGGCCGAGGTCAGCAAGTCGAACATCGGATAGCTCTTCTTCAGCGACAGGAAGAAGAAATAGGCAAAGAAGAACTGGATGAAGAGCGGCGAACCCCGGAACAGGAAGATGAACCATTCCGCCGGTTTGCGCGCCCAGGGGTTGGCCGCGCTTTTGCCCAGTGCCAGCGTGACGGCCAGGAAATAACCCGAGACCAGCGCCAGCAGACCGAAATAGATGTTCCAGATCATGCCCGAACCGATCAGCGTGAACTGCTCGCACAGGGTGAAATCGGAGCGGGGCAGCAGCCGCTCGCCGATGCCGATCGAACGCAGGCCGTAATCCTGGATGGTGTCGATGCAGGATTTCATGCCGTGGCCTCCTTGCGCAGGGCCTCACCGCCGGTGGTGGCCTGGCCGTGGCTGAGGCGCACGGTCAGCCGCTCGAGCAGGATTTCCGAGATACGGGTGAAGCTGAGATAGAAGACCAGCAGGAACAGGAAATACCACATGCGCCAGTCGCCATGGGGGTAATCGGTGAATTGCGAGGTCTTGGTACCGCCGATCTCGCGCGCCCAATAGACGATATCCTCGATCCCCAGCAGGAAGAGGAGCGGGGTTGCCTTGATCAGGATCAGCCACAGGTTCGACAGGCCGGGCAGCGCATAGATCCACATCTGCGGGACCAGGATGCGCCAGAAGGTCTGGCGCCGGGACATGCCATAGGCGGCGGCGGTTTCCAGCTGGGCATGGGGCACCGCCCGCATGCCGCCGCGCAGCACATTGGCGGCAAAGGCACCGAACACGATGGCAAAGGTGATGACGGCGAGGAAGAAGGAATAGGTCTGGTGCACCCATTCCGCGGCCCGGCCCAGCGGCATCTTGGCATCGGGGCAGACGAGGAAGTCGTTGCCCTGCCGGATCGGATCGGTCCAGTCGGGGCACAGGACCTGGTGGCGGGTCCATTCGAACGCCTGATCCAGCGCGATCACGAAGAACAGGAAGAACGCGATATCGGGCACGCCACGCATAATCGCGATATAGCCCTCGCCCAGCCAGCGCAGCGGCGGCAGCGTGGCGCGCGTGGCCATGGCCCCGGCAAAGCCGACCGCCAGCGCCACCGGGGCGGTGACCAGCAGAAGGACCAGAACCTTGATGAAGGACATGTAGAAGGACAGGTGCACGCCGTTGGTCAGAAAGCAGGAGAACCAGCGGACCGTGTCCAGCGTATCGGGATCGGTGCAGTAGGAGAACATCGGCGGGCCTTTGCGGGGCAGGGCGCGGCAATGGTGGCCGCGTGGGATCGGGCCTGCCGCCAACGGCAGGCCCGCCCGCAGGGTTTATTCGTAAACGGCGGCGTCTTCGCCGAACCATTTCTTGATCATGGTGTTCAGCGTGCCGTCCTCTTTCATCGAGGTGATGGCCGCGTCGAACTTGCCGCGCAGCTCGCCGTCGCTTTCGCGCAGACCCATGCCGACACCGCCGCCCAGCGGCACGTCATCGCCCACGAACATCAGCTCGCCACCCGATTCCGCGACGATCGGAACCAGATAGTCCCGATCGGCAAAGACCGCATCGGCCTCGCCGTTACGCACGGCGGCGATGGTTTCCTCGGGCGTGGCGAATTCCACCAGGGTGGCACCGCTTTCGGCGATGTATCCGGCCTGGATGGTCGCGGTCTGGGCCGCAACGATGCCCGACAGATCGGCCCCATCAGAGGTGGCGACATAAGACGAGGCGGTCGGCGGGATATAGTTCTGGGTGAAATCGATCACCTCGTCACGCTCGTCGGTGATCGACATGCCGGCGATGATGGTGTCGTAGTTGCCCGAAACCAGGTTGGGGATGATCGAATCCCAGTCGTTCTTGACCCATTCGCAGGTCAGGCCGGCGCGCTTGCACAGCTCGTCGCCCAGCTCGCGCTCGAACCCGTCGACCTCACCGGCATCGTTGATGAAGTTGTACGGAGGATAGGCGCCTTCGGTGCCCATGCGCACGGTATCGGCCATGGCCATGCCGGCGCTCAGCGCCAGCGCGGCGGTGGTCAGAATCAGTTTCTTCATTGAGAGACTCCCATTGTCGTTGGTGTTTCGATTATGCGGCCTTGGTGACGGAAAGAAAGCCCTGCAAACGCTCGGATTTCGGCGCGGCAAAGATATCTTCGGCGGTGCCCTCCTCCTCGACCAGCCCCTGGTGGAGGAAGATGACATGGGACGAGATATCGGCGGCCATCTTCATGTCATGGGTGACCAGGATCATGGTGCGGCCTTCGGCGGCCAGGTCCCGGATCACCTTGATGACTTCCTGCTCCAGTTCGGGGTCAAGCGCCGAGGTCGGCTCGTCAAACAGCAGCGCCTGCGGCTCCATGCACAGGCCCCGCGCGATGGCCGCGCGCTGCTGCTGGCCGCCCGACAGCTGGGCCGGGTAGTTGTCGCATTTGTCGCCGATCCCCACCTTGTCCAGATAGCGCCGCGCGCTGTCCTCGACTTCGGCCCGGTCGCGGCCCAGCACCTGGATCGGCGCCTCCATCACGTTTTGCAGGATGGTCATATGGGCCCACAGGTTGAACTGCTGGAACACCATGCTCAGGTTGGTGCGGATGCGCAGAACCTGTTTGGCGTCGGCCGGGCGGCGGTGGCTGCCGGTGCCGGTCCAGCGGACCGGTTCGCCGTTGAACAGGATCTCGCCCTGCTGACTGTCCTCCAGCAGGTTGCAACAGCGCAGCAGCGTGGATTTCCCCGATCCCGATGAGCCGATCAGCGACACCACGTCGCCGCGATGGGCGGTGATATCGACACCTTTGAGGACTTCGAGCTGGCCAAAGCTCTTGTGCAGGTTCTTGATCTGGATAACGGGGGCGGCTTCTGTCACGTGGTGTCCCGGTGTCTTGTTTTGTTTGTTAGGCCGGTACTAGGTCGGAAAATCCGACACATTGCAATGTTCAAATCGACGGTTTGTACCGGTTAACCCGACGAAATGATCAGTCTGCGGGACAAATAGCAGACGGCGCTGGCGGATTGGGGACGCTCAGATAGGCTGAGGCGGGAATGTCGACCAGCCCCTCGAGATGCAGGGCCGCGCGGTCGTCCGGGTCAAGATTCGCGATCGCTGTCCGGACCGCGGCGGCAATCACGGCCCGGTCCCGGCCCGGCGCGGTGATATAGGGCAGCACCGGGGTGGGGGCGGTATGGGCCACCTCGCGCAGCCGCCCGCCCAGATCGGTATGTTCGCACAGCAGGGTCCAGGTCAGCGCATCCAGCGCCGCCAGATCGGCCCGCCCCTCGGCGACGGCAGCGGCCGAGGCCGCATGCGCGCCGCTTTCCAGCAGCGCGGCGGGGGCCAGCCCGTCCGCCTGCAGATGGGTCATCGGCGCGGCCCAGCCCGATTGCGACAGCGCCTCGTTATAGGCAAAGGTCCCGCCCACCAGCTCGGGCAGCGCCCGTGTATCGTCGACCCGCGCCACAAAGACCGAGCGGTAATGCCCCGGCGGGCAGTCTGGCAGCCCATAGTCGGGGGTGCCCACCAGTTGCAAATGGCCATGCAGCCGGGCGCGATAGGGCATGCCGCAGGTCTGTGCCAGTACCAGATCGGGGTCGCGCCAGATCGTCCAGACATCGCGCGTGCGGTCGAGCGTTTCGGGGCCATAGCCCAGTTCGGAGCGGATCAGCGCCCAGAATCGGTCATTGGCGGCCCGCAGGGGCGGCATATCATACATGCCCAGCATGGCGCTCATCGCTGTGCGGCCCGTTGCCGGGCCAGGGCGGAATCGCGGTCGTTGACGCCCAGCAGGTTCGCCACCAGCCGCAACAGCGCGTCCTCTTCCTGGGCGCGTTCTCCGTCGGCCAGCACCACCGACCAAAGTGCCTCGACAACGGCGCGGCGGTCCTCGTAGGCGACGGCCTCCTTGATGGCGCGGGTAAAGCGGACGGTATCGGGTGCCTCGGCCTCCAGCTCCTCGGCGCGGGCGCGCAGCTGCGCCGCCTCGAACGGACCCAGCCCATAGCGGGCAGCGGCGATCCGATCGATCCGGTCGCGCTCGGCCTGGGCATAGTCGTTGTCCGACCTGGCAATCCGAACCAGCAGCGCGGTCAGCGCCAGACGCGCATCGCCATCATCAAGCGGTGCGGGCTGCGGCTGGGTCAGCCGGGTCAGGAAATCTCGGAACATGGCGGCTCCATCCGGGTCTGTGGCGCTTAGCCCGCGCGCGCCAGAATACGCTCGCGCGCGCTGTCGCTGTCCTTGCGGCTAAGCCCCATGGCGATGCGCGCCTCTTCGAGGATCTTGAGTTCGCCCTCGCGCTGCTCGCCATCGGCCAGCACCACCTCCCAAAGCGCATCTAGCGCGGCAAGCCGCTCTTCGAGGCCGGTGGTCTCGCGGATCAGCTTGCCGAACGTGTCGGTCTCGGGGGCGGCGGCGTGCAGCTTTTCGCAGGTGGCGCGCACCTTGGCCGCCTCGATGGCGTTGTGACCATAGAGCCGGGCCAGGATACGGTCGATCAGACTGATCTCCTCGACCTGATAGTCGCGATCGGCCTGCGCGACGCGCACCAGAAGCGCGCCCAGGGCCAGCTCGGCATCGGGGTCGGGCAGGGGCGCGGGCGTGGGAGGGCGAAAGGCCTGAAGGAACTTTTTCAGCATGGGCGCAATCTATCCCATATCTTGGGTCCGGCCAAGCGGGATCTACCCGTCATAGCCTTCGATGATGACCAGATCTCCGGTCGAGACCGGATCGCGCAGCGCTTTTGCAGCCTGATACCCGGGACTGTCATAACAGGCCAGCGCCGCCTCGTAGCTGGGAAACTCGATCACCACGGTGCGCGCGCGCGCCTGCCCCTCGGGGGTCTGGCGCCCGCCGCCGCGCACCAGGAATCGGGCGCCGTATTCGGCAAAGGGCGCCGCGTTGGCGGCGATATAGCGCTTGTAGATCTCCATGTCGTCCACATCCACATGGGCGACCCAATATCCCTTGGGCATCACAATCTCCTTGTCGTTTCCGGCGCAGGGTGGCCCGCATCGCGGGGCGATGCAATCCCGCTTGTACCGGCGCGGGAATCGGGCAAACCTGCCCGCATGATCGTGTTTGACGGCCACAACGATGTTCTGACCGAACTGGTCCGCGCCGGCGGGCGGGCGGCGGCGGGCGGCTTTCTGAGCGGCCTGCCGGGGCAGCTCGATCTGCCGCGCGCCCGGGCGGGCGGGTTCGGCGGCGGTTTCTTCGCGCTCTGGGCACGTTCGGAGGGGGCGACGGATTTCAGCACGCTCGGGCCGGAATACGACCTGCCGCTGCCGGAACCGGTGCCCGAGGCGCAGGCCTGGGAGATGATCCGGGCGCAGGCCGATACGCTGGTTGCGCTGGAAGAGGCGGGCGCGGTACGGATCTGCACCAGTACCGCCCAGATCGCCCGGGCGCGGGACGAAGGGCTGCTGGGCGCGATCCTGCATCTGGAAGGGGCCGAGGGAATCGGCCCCGATTTCTATGAACTGGAAGAGCTCTACGCGCTGGGCCTGCGTTCGCTGGGGCCGGTCTGGAGCCGGCCCAATGCCTTTGGCCATGGGGTACCCTTCCGTTATCCCTCTGGCCCCGATATCGGGCCGGGCCTGACCGAGCGCGGCCGCGCCCTGATCGCGCGCTGTGAGGAGTTGCGAATCCTGATCGACCTCAGCCACCTGAACCTGGCCGGGTTCCGCGAGGTGGCCGCGCTGTCGAAACGGCCGCTGGTGGCGACCCATTCCAATGCCCACGCGCGGGTGCCCCATGCGCGCAACCTGACCGACGAACAACTGCGGATCATGGCCGAGAGCGGCGGGCTGGCCGGGGTGAATTTCGAATCCACTTTCCTGCGCCCGGACGGGCGCCCCGATGACGACATCCCGGCGGCCTGGCTGCTGGCGCAGTTCGATCATCTGCTGGACAGGCTGGGCGAAGAGGGGGTGGCGATCGGCTCGGACTATGATGGCTGCACACCGCCTGCATGGCTCAATTCGGTCGACAAGCTGCCGGCGCTGATCGCGGCGATGGAGCGGCACGGCTACCCTGCGGCCCGGATCGAGCGCATCTGCTGGGGCAACTGGATGCGGGTACTGGCCGAAACCTGGGGCGAGTCCGCCTGACTGTTGCAAAAATGAGCGCCTGCGGCGCGCTCTTCTGGTGCCGCGCCTTCGGCGCGGGATGCGAGGCGCTGCCTCGCGCTCCGGAGTATTGCGGACCAGAAAGAAGCCGAAACTGGGACCTGCTTCTTTCTGGTTCCAAATACCTCCGGGGGAGTCTCCGTAGGGGACGGGGGCAGAGCCCCCATCCGCCGGTCAGACCAGGCGCGAGCTTTCCTTGGCCGCGCGTACGAAATCGGCAAACAGCGGGTGCGGGTCGAAGGGTTTGGATTTCAGTTCGGGATGGTACTGGACCCCGATGAACCACGGGTGATCCGTCCATTCGACGATCTCGGGCAGACGACCGTCGGGCGACATGCCCGAGAAGCAGAGGCCTGCCTTTTCCAGCTGCTCGCGGTATTTTATATCCACCTCGTAGCGGTGGCGGTGGCGTTCCTCGATCGCGGTGCCGCCATAGACCTCGGCGACCCTGGAGCCTTCCTTGAGGACCGCGTCATAGGCGCCCAGCCGCATGGTGCCGCCCTTGTCGTCATCGACCTTGCGGCTGACCTTGTAATTGCCCTGCACCCATTCCTTGAGGTGATAGACCACCGGTTCGAACCGTTTCTTGCCGGCCTCGTGGTCGAACTCTTCGGAGCCCGCGCCGGCGATGCCGGCCACGTTACGCGCCGCCTCGATCACCGCCATCTGCATGCCCAGGCAGATGCCCAGATAGGGCACCTGATGTTCGCGGGCATATTGCGCCGCCTTGATCTTGCCTTCGGTGCCGCGCTCGCCAAAGCCGCCGGGCACTAGAATGGCATGGAAGCCTTCGAGATGGGGGGCGGGGTCTTCCTTTTCGAAGATCTCGGCATCGACCCATTCGATGCGCACCTTGACCCGGTTGGCCATGCCGCCATGGGTCAGCGCCTCGGCGATCGACTTGTAGGCGTCTTCGAGCTGCACGTATTTGCCGACGATGGCGATCTTGACCTCGCCTTCGGGGTTGTGGACGCGGTCGCTCACATCCTCCCATTTGGTCAGGTCCGGCTTGGGCGCCGGGCTGATCTGGAAGGCGTCCAGCACCGCCTGGTCCAGCCCCTCGCGGTGATAGGCCAGCGGCGCGTCGTAGATCGTGCTCAGATCTTGCGCGGCGATCACGCTGTCGGGGCGCACATTGCAGAACAGCGCCAGTTTCTCGCGTTCCTTCTGCGGGATCGGCCCTTCGGAGCGGCAGACCAGGATGTCGGGGGCCAGACCGATCGAGCGCAGTTCCTTGACCGAGTGCTGGGTCGGCTTGGTCTTCAGCTCGCCGCTGGCCTTGATATAGGGCAGCAGCGTCAGGTGCATGAAGATGCACTGGCCGCGCGGCTTGTCCTGGGAAAACTGGCGGATCGCCTCGAAGAAGGGCAGGCCCTCGATATCGCCGACCGTGCCGCCGATCTCGCAGAGCATGAAATCGACCTCGTCCTCGCCGATCGAGATGAAGTCCTTGATCTCGTTGGTGACATGGGGAATGACCTGAATGGTCTTGCCCAGATAGTCGCCGCGGCGTTCCTTCTCCAGCACGTTGGAATAGATCCGGCCAGAGCTGACCGAGTCCGTCTTGCGCGCCGCCACTCCGGTGAAGCGTTCGTAATGGCCAAGGTCCAGATCGGTCTCGGCGCCGTCGTCGGTGACAAAGACCTCGCCATGTTCAAAGGGCGACATGGTGCCCGGATCGACGTTCAGATAGGGGTCGAGCTTGCGCAGGCGGACCGAGAAGCCGCGCGCCTGCAGCAATGCGCCCAATGCGGCCGAGGCCAGCCCTTTGCCAAGCGAAGAAACGACACCGCCGGTGATGAAGATGAAACGCGCCATGAGTGTTCGGCTGCCCCCGTGAGAAGTCAGAATTCAGCTGCCCGGCGGTTTCGAAAAAACCGCAGCATCACGGGACTTCACTAATAAAGGATTCGCGCCAATTGCGCAAGAGAACCGCAAGATGCTGTTGCGGTTCTTACCAGGGATGCAAACTGTTGTGGATCAGTCGGCCTTGGGCACCAGGGGTGCATTGTCGCCCGCGCTGGGCGGCAACAGGTCGCTGCCTGCCGGAACGCTGGGCGTGGCCGGCTCGGATGTCGCGGGGGCCGGTACGCCCAGCCGCTCGATCACCGAGGTGCCTGCCGCCTTTTGCGCCGCGATGACGGTCAGGGTGATCGAGGTCAAGATGAAGGCCACCGCCAGCACCCATGTCACCTTGCTGAGCGCGGTTGCGGCCGCCCGGCCGGTCATAGCGCCACCGCCGCCGCCGCCCATGCCCAGGCCACCACCTTCGGACCGCTGCATCAACACGATGGCGATCAGGCCCAGAGCCAGGAGAAGGTGAATGATGAGGACGACGTTTTCCATGGTATTCCTGCGGCCGGTGGCGTGTACCGCGTGGTATCTATGCAAGTTTGCCCGCAGGGGCAAGCCACGAGTTTTGGATCACCTTCGGTTATGCATTTCATCACCGCAAAGAGGCTGGACAGCGGCGGGGTGGCGCGGCAGTCTCCGCCGCATGCCACATGATCATCACGACCACCCGCATTCCCTTCTTCCCTCGGACCCGGCGCTGCGCGTCAAGGCGCTCGAGACGATCCTGACCCGCAAGGGGCTGATCGACCCCGCAGCGCTGGACGAGATCATCGACACCTATCAGAATCGCATCGGGCCGCAGAACGGCGCCCGTGTGGTGGCCCGTGCCTGGGCCGATCCGGCGTTCAAGGCGGCGCTGTTGGCCGATGCCATGCCCCTGTTGACCGAGTTGGGATATTACGGGCGGCAGGGCGAACATATGGTCGTGGTCGAGAATACGCCCGAGACCCACAACATGGTCGTCTGCACCCTGTGCAGTTGCTATCCGTGGCCGTTGCTGGGCATTCCGCCGGGCTGGTACAAATCCGACGCCTATCGGTCGCGCGCGGTGCGCGAGCCGCGCAAGGTGCTGGCCGAGTTCGGAGTGAGCTTGCCTGAGGGGACCTCGGTGCGCGTGTGGGATTCGACCGCCGAGATCCGCTATCTGGTGCTGCCGATGCGCCCCGAGGGGAGCGAGGGCCTGGACGAGGCGGCGCTGGCCGCGCTGGTGACGCGCGACAGCATGATCGGCACCGGGCTGGCGCGGGTGCCGGCATGACGCGCGTTCATGACATGGGCGGGCGGTTCGGCGATGGCGTTATCACGCCC
This sequence comes from Ruegeria pomeroyi DSS-3, assembly GCF_000011965.2. NCBI lineage: Bacteria > Pseudomonadati > Pseudomonadota > Alphaproteobacteria > Rhodobacterales > Roseobacteraceae > Ruegeria > Ruegeria pomeroyi. The sequence continues at coordinate 1,378,906 of NC_003911.12, forward strand.
GAGCCCGATGGCATCCCTCAGCTGGCCGACTGGCAGGCGCGCGCGCTGGCGTTGACGCTGGCGGCGGGCTCGTTGGGGCAATGGAATATCGACATCTCGCGCCATGCGCGCGAGCGGCTGTCACCGGCGGATTATGGCCGCTTCAGCTATTTCGAGAAATGGATCGCGGCGCTGGCCGATCTGCTGGTCGAGGCCGGAGTGCTGACCGAGGATGACTTGCGCGGGCGGGGGGATACGGGCACGCACCCGCTGGCCGAACGCGCGCTCAAGGCCGAGGCGGTGGCGGCTGTGCTGGCGCGCGGCGGTCCGGCCGACCGCCCGTCGAACGTGGCGGCGCGGTTCGAGGTGGGGCAGATGGTGCGCACCCTGCGCCCGGCGGCGAACCGGCTGGTCGATGGCGGCCATACACGGCTGCCCGCCTATGCGGCGGGCGCGCGCGGGCGGATCGTACTCAAACACGGCAGCCATGTGTTGCCCGACAGCAGCGCGCACCGGCTGGGCGAGGCGCCCGAGCCGCTTTATGCGGTGGCCTTCCCGGCCTCCGAGCTCTGGGCCGACCCCGAGGCGCCGGGGGATGAGGTGGTGCTGGACCTCTGGCAGAGCTATCTGGAGCCGGCATGAGCGAGTGCCCCGATATCGCCGCGCCCGAGCCGGTCTTTGCCGAACCCTGGCATGCGCAGGTCTTTGCCCTGACGGTGCATCTGAACGAGGCCGGGCGGTTCACCTGGGCCGAGTGGGTGGACCGGTTTTCCGCCACGCTGAAACGCCACGGGTTGTCGCGCGATCTGGATGGCGGTGCGGATTACTTCGATGCCTGGCTCGAAACGCTCGAGACGCTGCTCAGCGAAGAGGGCACGGCAGGGCCCGAGGAGCGCGCCCGCATGCGCGCGGCCTGGGAGCAGGCCTATCTGTCAACGCCGCACGGCCAGCCGGTGCGGCTGGCGGACTGATCCGGGCGGATCAGCCCTTGTCGTCGGGGTCGGCCTGACCGACCCCGCGAAACACCGGCTTCAGCGGCAGGATCCACAGGATCCCGAGGCCGATGAAGATCACCAGCTCGACCAGCATCGGCAGCCCGTCGAACCGGGCGCGCAGCCAATCCGTCAGGGTGACCGCCACCACGATGTAAAGCGGCAGCGCCACCAGCAGGACGACCAGCGACCAGCGGCGGCGCGCCTTGTGCGACAGCGCCATCAGTCGGCGAACGGGTCGGTCACCAGGATGGTGTCCTCCCGCTCCGGGCTGGTCGAGACCATGGCGACCGGGCAGTCGATCAGTTCTTCGACGCGGCGGACGTATTTGATCGCATTGGCGGGCAGGTCGGCCCAGCTGCGCGCACCTTCGGTCGATTCCGACCAGCCGGGCATCTCCTCGTAGATCGGCGTGCAGCGGGCCTGCTGATCGGCGGCGGTGGGCAGGTAGTCGAGCCGGGTGCCGTCCAGATCGTAGCCGACGCAGATTTTCAGCGTTTCGAACCCGTCCAGCACGTCAAGCTTGGTCAGCGCGATGCCGTTGATGCCGCTGGTGGCGCAGGTCTGGCGCAGCAGCGCGGCATCAAACCAGCCGCAGCGCCGCTTGCGCCCGGTGGTGGTGCCGAATTCATGGCCACGGGTGCCCAGACGCTCGCCATCGGCATCGTCCAGCTCGGTCGGGAAGGGGCCTTCGCCCACCCGGGTGGTATAGGCCTTGACGATCCCCAGCACATAGTCGATCGCGCCGGGGCCGATGCCGACACCGGTTGCCGCCTGACCTGCAATCACGTTCGAGGAGGTGACAAAGGGATAGGTGCCAAAGTCGATATCCAGAAGCGCGCCCTGGGCGCCTTCGAACAGGATCCGCTTACCCGCCTTGCGCTTTTCGTTCAGCACCTTCCAGACCGGGGCGGCAAAGGGCAGAATCTGTGGCGCGATCTCGCGTAGCGAGACCAGCAGCGCGTCACGGTCGATCGGATCCAGCCCCAGACCCGAGCGCAGCGCGTTGTGATGCACCAGCGCCCGGTCAACCCGCAGTTCCAGCGTCGCGGCATCGGCCAGGTCGGCAACACGGATGACGCGGCGGCCAACCTTGTCTTCGTAAGCGGGGCCGATGCCGCGCCCGGTGGTGCCGATCTTGGCCACCGAATTCTGATTTTCGCGGGCGCGATCCAATTCGCCATGAAACGGCAGGATCAACGGCGTGTTCTCGGCGATCATCAGGGTTTCGGGGGTGATCTCGACGCCCTGGTCGCGGATGGTGGCGATTTCCTTGACCAGGTGCCAGGGATCCAGCACCACGCCATTGCCGATCACGCTCAGCTTGCCGCCGCGCACCACGCCCGAGGGCAGCGCGTGCAGCTTGTAGACCTCGCCGTCGATCACCAGCGTATGACCGGCGTTATGGCCGCCCTGAAAGCGCGCGATCACATCGGCGCGCTCGCTGAGCCAATCCACGATCTTGCCCTTACCCTCGTCGCCCCATTGGGCGCCGACAACGACGACATTGGCCATATCTGGTCCTTTGCTGGTGTTACAAACCCGCGCCCATATACCGGTGCGCGCGCGGCAGGGAAACCGCATTTTCGCCGCATGTGATCTGAATCACTGGACAGATTCGTCTATATGCGCGATTCTCAGCGGCAAAAAAAGAACAGGCGGTTCGGGACATGGGCATTTTCCTGCGATGGATGTTTGCCTTCGGGTTGTTGGCGCTGACCTACAACCCGACGGAGATCAATTATGTCAGATGGGCATACTGGAACTACCAGACCCATCTGTCGGTGGCGGTGTTCATGGGGCTGCTGCTGACCATCGGCTATATCATCTATCTGCGCGCGACCCTGCGCTCGATCGGCCCGTTCGGCATGGCGCTGGTCCTGTCGGTCATCGCCTCGCTCTTGTGGGTCCTGTTCGATTTCGGCCTGCTGCATCTGGACAACACCACGGTGAATGTCTGGCTGGGTATTTTCGCGCTGTCGGTGGTGCTGGGAATCGGCCTGAGCTGGAGCCATGTGCGGCGCCACCTGGCCGGGCAATCCGATGTCGACGATGTGGACGAGTAGATATCACCCCTGAAATGCAAAACGGCGCCCCTGCTACGGGGCGTCGTTTTGCATTTCTGCGTCTGTCAGAGGGTCAGCCGGCGGCGCGGCTGTCGGGGCGGAACCCGATCTGACCCGAGGCGGTGAACTGACCGTTGGCGGTTTTCTTCAGCTTGCCCTCGCGCAGGAGCTGCCCGAACGAGCGCAGCCCGTCCTCGCGGTTGAACTCCTGATCGTCGAGCTGGCGCACCTTGTTCATCAGTTGCGGGCGCGAGAACTGGTCGCGGCCCTCGACAAAGGACAGGTACGAGGCGGCGGCCTCCAGCAGCTCGTGCAGGCCGCTGGCGCCGGTTTCGGCGACGAAATCGGCAAAGCTGCCATCCGCCGAGGCTGCGGCGGCGGGCGCTTCGGCCACCAGGTTGGCCACCCGGCGCGGGCGGATCGGACCGCTGTTTGCGCCGCGCTTGATGTCGACCCGCTGTTCGGCCACCAGTTTCAGCGGGGCGGGATGATCCTCGCCGCGCGCGCGCGGGGTGTTGCCACTGGCGACGGGGCGGCGCGGGCGCACCACTTCGGACAGGTCCGTGCGATAGGCGTCCTCGCTGGAATGGCTGCCCAGCGTGCCACCGGCCGACCGTTCGGCGCGGGTCGCGGCGACCGCGGCGCGCATCTGCGAATAGGTCTCGCGGGTGCTCGACAGATCCGGGTCGTCCAGTTTCTCGTCGGCGGCAGCCAGCAGGCGCGAGATATCGTCGTCGCCACCGGCAAGCGCGGATTCGGCAATCGCGCGGCCGCTTTGATCGTCGTCCTCGGCATCCTCATCCGCCTCAGCAAACAGCGATCCGTCCACATCCGAGGTGTCTTCGTCATCGTCCATGCTCAGCAGGTCGATATCGTCATCCTCGTCCTCATCGTCTTCAGCGGTTTCGCCCACGGCGCGCTCGGCCAGATATTCCGCCTCGACGGCGGCGAGTTCGCGCAGCAGGTCGTCCTCGTCCTCGGGCGAAAGAGAGCCGGCCATCGGGGCGGCGTCCTCTTCGTCGACGGCCTCAACCTCGACAGCCTCGATCTCGGTGCGCTTGATCTTGGCGACACGCACGGCGACGCGCGGTTGCGGCTCGTCCTCGGCCTCGACCTCGGGCTTGGCGGCCTCCTCCATCACCTCCTCGGCGAGGGCCTCCTCGGCAAGAGCCTCTACGGCGATTTCTTCGGTAAGCGCCTCTTCGGCCTCTGCCATGCCGCCGGCGAAACGCGCGGCCAGCGCGCTGTCGATCTGATCGAGCGGGGCCGCGTCCTCTTCGGCCACGTCATCGGCATGTTCGTCTTCGGAATAGGCCGCCTCGGCCTGGTGCGCCTGTTCGTTGCGCGAGACCACAGCGCGGATGCGCTGCAGTTTGGCGGCAATGGAATCGGGTTCCGCAGCAACTTCGGGGGCGGGTTCGACGGGTTCAGCCAGGGGCAGGAGGTCGATCTCGGCCAGAACCTCGTCCTCTTCGTCCACCGCCTCGTCCTCGGGCAGGTTTTCGAACTGGGAGGCGATGCTGGCGAGCAGGGCATCGGCCTCCTCTTCATCCTCTGCCGCAGCGGCGATCTCTTCGGCGTCTGCCTCGAGCGCGACTTCGGCTTCCGCTTCGGTCTCTGCCTCTGCTTCGGCCTCTGCCTCGACCGCGTCTTCCGCCTCGACCTCTGCGATCACCGGTGTCTCTTCGGGCGCCGGTTCGGGGGTCAGATCACTGGGTTCGGGCGCGGGCGCTTCGGCGACCGGCTCTGTGATGGGAGCTTCGGCGACCGGCTCTGCGATGGGGGCTTCGAGGGGAGCTTCGACAGCGGCGGGCGCTGCGGGCGCAGGCTCTGCGGCGACGGGCTGTGCATCCTCGACGGCGGCCAGCGCGGCGGGCGCAGCGGCGGCTGCGCGCAGCACGATTCCCTTGTCATCGCGTCGCGCCTCGACCTGGCGGGCGATCTCGCGTTCCGCGATGCGGGCCAGCATCTCGGCATCGGGTTGCGGCGGTTCGGCGCCGAAATACCTGTCATCGGCGGCGAGGTCCCGGAAGTACTCGGCAATGGCCTTCATCGTGTCGAAGGAATCCTCGAACCCTTCCAGGGTGCAGGAAAACGTCCCATACGAGACGGTCAAGACCTTGTTGTTCTGTACCATGGGATGCTCGTCCTCTACATAGTTGTGCCTAAGCGTTTACCATCCCTTGGGCGTCAATTTCGGCCCGATTCTGTGCAAATGAGCGTATCATTTTGTGACTACAATATGTCCTGTTTCCGGAAAGGGCGACAATCCCGCCATGAAAACCGCGATTGTTGAAGCATCGGAACCAGTAACCCTGGTCGGGGGCGGTGAACTCGGCATCGGAGACCTGGAACTGGCGCTGGAGCGCGCCAGAACCCTGGTCGCCGCCGATAGTGGCGCGCTGGCGGCGCTGGCGCAAGGGCGGATGCCCGATGCGGTGATCGGGGACATGGACAGCCTGCCGGCGCTGCATCGGGTGCGCATTCCCGAGGAGCGTCTGCACCGCGTGCCCGAACAGGATAGCACGGATTTCGACAAGGCACTGCGCCATATCGCGGCGCCGCTGGTGCTGGGGGTGGGGTTTCTGGGCGCGCGGGTGGATCACCAGCTGGCCACGTTCAACGCGATGGTGCGGCATGCGGATCGGCCTTGCGCGCTGATCGGCGCGACCGAGGTAATCTTTCACCTGCCGCCCCGGCTGGAGCTGGACCTGGTGCCCGATGATGTGGTCTCGCTGTTTCCGCTGGCGTCGGTCACGGCGCGCTCCGAGGGGCTGTTCTGGCCGCTGGAAGGGCTGCATATGGCGCCCGACGGCCAGATCGGCACCTCGAACCGGGCGACCGGGCCGGTGGTGATCGAGGCGGCGGGGCCGGGATTGCTGGCGATGGTGCCGCGCGGGGCGCTGGACGGGGTTATCCGCTGGTTTCTGTCGCCGCGCTGCGGGCGGTGGCCTGCTCGCGCAGGATGACGTAGAGGCCGGCCGCCATGGTGATCAGGATGCCCAATGCCGCCAGCCCGTTGGGCAGGTCGTGGAAGATCAGCCAACCGATGGCGGTGGCGACAGGGATTTCCAGATATTGCATCGGCGCTAGCGTTGCCGAAGGCGCATAGCGCAGCGACCAGGTCATCAACAGATGCGCCGCGGTGCCGAGCACGCCGATGGCCAGCAGCAGCCAGAGTGTTGTGCCCGAGGCTGTCACCAGGGTCAGCGCCTCGACCCCTGCGGCGTGACCGATCAGCAGCACCGGGGTCAGGGCCACGCAGGCCATGACGCCCGAGACCGCCTGAAGCGCGATCGGGTCGGTGTCCTTGGCCAGTTGCCTTGTGACCAGCATGAACAGGGCAAAGACCACCGCCACCAGCAACGGCAACAGGGCGGGCAGGCCGACCTCGGCAAAGCTGGGCTGGATCACCAGAAGCGTGCCGGCAAAGCCCACGATACAGGCGCCAAGGCGGCGGGGGCCAACCTCTTCGCCCAGAACGTATTTGCCCAGCAGCAGCATGATGAAGGGCATGACAAAGGCGATGGCGATGGCATCGGCGAGCGGCAGATAGCGCAGGGCGGTGAACATGGCCCAGATGCCCACGATATGCAGTAGGGTGCGCAGGGCGGTCAGGCGCAAGAGCCGCCCGCGCAATTGCCAGGGGCGCCCGGTGGCCTGGACCAGCGGGATCAGGATCACGGCCTGAATGGCAAAGCGCACGAGCAAGAGCTGCATGGTGGGCATGGTGCCGCCCAGCAGCTTGGCCAGCGCGTCGCCCATCGGGGCAAGCACGCAGAAGCCAAGCATCAGGAAGATGCCGAGAAGGGGGCGGTCGGCGGTCATTGCGCCACGCTAGTTTCCCGGTGGGGGCGATACAAGCGGCGAACAGTCAAAGGGGCCGGAATTTTGCAAAAATTCCGGTTCAGAAAATCGCAGATTTTCTGGGCCATTTTCTGTGTCAGAAAATGGCGCCAGCCTCAGCAGTTCGGCACGTTGACCGCCAGTCCGCCCAGCGAGGTTTCCTTGTACTTCTCGTGCATGTCGGCGCCGGTCTGGCGCATCGTCTCGATCACCGCATCGAGCGGCACGAAATGCTTGCCGTCGCCGCGCAAGGCCAGCGAGGCCGCCGAGACCGCCTTGATCGCGGCCAGCCCGTTGCGTTCGATACAGGGCACCTGTACCAGCCCCTTGACCGGGTCGCAGGTCATGCCGAGGTGATGTTCCAGCGCGATTTCAGCTGCGTTTTCCACCTGTTCGGGGGTGCCGCCCATCACCGCACAGAGGCCTGCTGCCGCCATGGCGGCGGCGCTGCCGACCTCGGCCTGACAGCCGGCCTCGGCGCCCGAGATCGAGGCGTTGTACTTGACCAGCCCGCCGATGGCGGCGGCGGTCAGCAGGAAATCCTCGACATGGCTGGGGGCGGCGCCCGGCACATGGTCGAGGTAGTAGCGCAGCACCGCGGGCAAGGTGCCCGCCGCGCCGTTGGTGGGTGCGGTCACCACCTGGCCACCGGCGGCGTTTTCCTCGTTTACCGCCATGGCATAGACGCTCATCCAGTCGTTGATCGTATGCGGTGCGTTCAGGTTCATGCCGCGTTCGGCCACCAGCGCGTCATGGATGCCCTTGGCGCGGCGGCGCACATTGAGGCCGCCGGGCAGGATGCCATCGGTGGCCAGCCCGCGTTCGATACAGTTGTTCATCACTTCCCAGAGCCGCGCGGTGCCCTTGGCGAAGGAGATCTCGCAGCCGCGCGCGATCTCGTTGGCGCGTTTCATCTGGGCGATGGATTTGCCCGAGGCAGCGGCCATCTCCAGCATCTCGGCGGCGGATTTGAACGGGTAGGGCACCGGCGGGCCGTCATTGGTGTCCTTGCCCTGGGCCAGTTCCTCTTCGGTCAGCACAAAGCCGCCGCCGACCGAATAGAACACCTGCCGCAGGATCACGTCGCCCTGCGCATCGGTGGCCATCAGGATCATGCCATTGGCATGGCCCGGCAGGGTGTGGTCATAGTCGAAGACCAGGTCGCGTTTGGGGTCGAAGGCCAGCACCGGCAGGCCCTCGGGCGTTACAGTATGGGTCGCGTGGATCGCGGCCAGCGCGGCTTCGGCCTTGTCGTTGTCATAGCTGTCGGGGACAAAGCCCGCGAGGCCGAGGATGGTGGCGCGGTCGGTGGCGTGACCCACACCGGTAAAGGCCAGCGAGCCGTGCAGCGAACCCTTGACCCCATGAAACTCGAAGGGCGAGGCGCGCATCATGTCGAGGAAGCGTGCGGCGGCCACCATCGGCCCCATGGTGTGCGACGAGGACGGGCCGATGCCCACTTTGAACATGTCGAAGACGGAGAGGAACATATCAGGTAGCCGAACCTTCTGGCGGGTTTGCGTGATGGGGGGCGGTGAACGGGGTGCCGCCCAGCCCCTCAGCCACTTGCGCGGCGCGGGTGGCGGGGCGGGTTTCCAGCGCCGCAAGGATGCGGTGCAGATGGGGCGTATCGGCGGCGGCGAACCAGCTGCGGTCGGCGTCGAGCGGATAAAGCGCCAGCCAGCGCATCAGGCAGGCCAGGTACCAGCTCAGCACCGAGGGTGCCTCGGGCGACAGCCAGTCCGGCGCCTCGACCGCCACCGCATCGAGCAGGGCCAGATGAGTGCGCAGACGCGGGCGCAGGCCCGCGCGCAGAGTCTCGGCCTGGGCCTCAGCGATGTATTTGTCGGGATAGAACAGCATGCGCATATCCGCATGCAGCGTGTTCGAGGCGAAGAACAGCCATTTCAGAATGGCGCCGCGCGCCGGATCGGCGGGGGCGGGGGCCAGGCGGCCATGGGTATCGGCAAGCCAGAGCAGGATGGCGGCGGTCTCGAAGACCGGGCCTTGCGGGGTTTCCAGCACCGGGATCAGCCCGGCGGGGTTGAGCGCGCGATAGGCGGCGCCGTCCTGCGCCCGGCTGGCGCGGTCGACCAGCACGGTTTCATAGGGCAGGCCCATATCCTCCAGCGCCAGCCGGATCACCAGCGAGGCGTTGTCGGGGGCATAATGGAGGCGGTAGGGCGCGGTCATGCGCCTCGGTATAGGGCGGATCGGCGATTCCCCAATCCCTGATTGCGACGTTTCCCATCGGAAACGCGCATCTTTACATCATGTATGCACGGGGGGATGCATTGGCATCAGGCGGCCCGCGCGATGCGGCGGCGGTGCAAGGCCAGACCGGCGCGCAGGTTCAGCGTCAACAGGGTGATGTTGGTGGCGCCCGCCAAAAGCTCCAGCGCCTGCACCGCGTAAAAGAGCGTGTCGAACTGGCCCGCATTGGCGCGGATGGCCAGGAACACGGCGCTGGGCAGCAGGATCAACAGACCATTGGCGGCGATCAGCTTCATCCGGCCCGATTTGGCCGCGACTACGGGCAGGCGCCAGCCCTTGCCCAGGGCCGCACCGGTGGCGCCAGCAGTGGCCATGGCGGGGATCAGCAGCGCCATGCCGTAAAGGATCGCGATCTTGACCTGCGCGATCTGGGCATGGGTGCCAAACAGCTCGACCAGCGCGGTCGAGGTCCAGAAACAGGCGATGGTGAGCAGGGCCACGGACCCGCTCAAGGCATGCAGTTTGCGTTTCATCGCGGAATCTCCATTTGGATAGTGTGCTATTTAAATAATCTTGCATAGCACACTATGCAATGAGTAAGCCGAGCCATGGATCAGTTTCAGCAAAATTCGGCCGGGTATCTGGCCAATCACATGGCGCGGCTCTTTGCGGCGGGGCTGGCGCGGCGCATCCAGCCGCTGGGCCTCGCCCCTGCGCAGTTCATGGTGCTGCTGGAGCTGTGGCACGACGACGGGCGCACCCAGGCCGACCTGACCGCCGCACTGGATGTGGAACAGGCGACCATGGCCAATACGCTCAAACGGATGGAGCGCGACGGGCTGATCCGGCGCGAACCCTCGGAGGAGGACCGCCGCGCCCGGCTGATCCACCTGACCGACCGCGCCCGCGCGCTGGAGGCCCGCGCCAAGGCGGCGGCAGAGATGCAGAATGCGCAGGCGCTGGCGGGGCTGGAGGAGGCGGAAAGGACCGCCTTCACCGGGCTGATGCGCCGGGTCATTGCCAATATGCAGCGCGGGTAAGGCTCGGTAGCGGACGCCTGTCGGCAGGATTTGGTCTCGCAGTTGGGCGGGTCGTTGCGTATAAGGCAGACAACCAGCAACAGGGGATGCTGCCATGACCGGAGAACTCTCGCCCATCGACAAGGCGAAATTCGTTGCCGCCAAACGGGCGGCCGATCTGGTCGAGGACGGGATGCGCGTGGGTCTGGGCACCGGCTCGACCGCCGCCTGGCTGGTGCGCTGCCTGGGCGACATGGTGCGCAAGGAAGGGTTGAAGATGCGCGGCGTGCCGACCTCGACCCGGACCGCGCAACTGGCGCGAGAGGTGGGGATCGAGGTGATCACGCTGGATGAGGCGCGTTGGCTGGATATCACCATCGACGGGGCAGACGAGTTCGACGGCGACCTGAACCTGATCAAGGGCGGCGGCGGTGCGCTGCTGCAGGAAAAGATCGTGGCGACTGCCTCTGACCAGATGGTGGTGATCGCCGATCTGGGCAAGGAGGTCAGCCGGCTGGGTGCTTTTCCCCTGCCGGTTGAGGTGATCCCGTTCGGCTGGCAGACCACCCAGGCGCTGCTGGAGGAGACGCTGATCTCGATGGATGTGCTGGGGCGGACGGCGACCTTGCGGATGAATGGCGACACGCCGTTTGTCACCGACGAGGGCAATCATATCCTCGACCTTCACCTGCAACGGATCGGCAATGCCCGGCAGTTGGCGCTGGTGCTGAACCAGATCCCCGGCGTGGTGGAAAATGGCCTGTTCATAGATATCTGTGATACCGTTGTGGTGGGCCATGGCGACGGGCGGGTGGAAATCCGCGATATCAACCAGGGCACGGTCGAACATGACCGGCTCGATTTTGTCGAAAGCGACAACCTGTTTACCGATCTGGCGGATTGAGCGCGCGCTCACGCGGGCGTGATCGGCGTTGTTTTCGGCAGGGCCGGCCATATGTGAACAGCTCACGCAGGGCCGACCGGCCGGCACAGGATCAAAAGGCCGCCGCCCGCCAGGGCAGCGGCGGGACTACGAGGCGAATAGATGAGTTTTGACTACGACCTTTTTGTCATCGGCGGCGGTTCGGGCGGCGTGCGCGCGGCGCGTGTCGCGGCGGGCGAGACCGGGGCAAAGGTGGCACTGGCCGAAGAAGACCGTTATGGCGGCACCTGCGTGATCCGGGGCTGTGTGCCCAAGAAGCTGATGGTATTTGCCAGCGAATATTCCGGCATGGTCGAGGATGCGCAGGCCTATGGCTGGAACATCCAGCCGGGCGCGTTCGACTGGGACGTGTTCCGCAGCAAGCTGTATACCGAGCTGGACCGGCTGGAGGGCGTCTATCGCAACATCCTCAAGAACAACGGGGTCGAGACATTCGACATGCGCGCGCGGCTGGTCGATGCCCATACGGTCGAGCTGTCGGACGGCACCCGCAAGAGCGCCAAGCATATCCTGATCGCCACCGGTGGCCGCCCGGTCAAGCCCGAGATCAAGGGCGCAGAGCTGGCCATCACCTCGAACGAGATTTTCCATCTGGACAAGCTGCCCGAGCGGATGCTGATCGTGGGCGGCGGTTACATCGCCTGTGAATTCGTGGGCATCATGAACGGCATGGGCGTCGAGGTGACGCAGTATTATCGCGGCGCCCAGATCCTGCGGGGTTTCGATGACGAGGCGCGCGGGCTGGTCAGCGAGGAGATGTGCCAGAACGGCATCAAGCTGCATCTGGGCACCAATGTGCTGGAGATGGAACGCGAAGGCGACCGGATCCGGGTCAAGGCTACCAATGGCGACGAAGAGCTGTTCGACCAGGTGATGTTCGCCACCGGCCGGGTGCCCAATGCCGACCACCTCGGACTCGAGGGGCTGGGCGTCGAGCTTGGTCGCAAGGGTCAGATCGTGGTGGATGACTACAGCCAGACGGCGGTGCCCTCGATCTATGCGATCGGCGATGTCACCGACCGGGTCAACCTGACGCCGGTTGCGATCCGCGAGGGCATGGCCTTTGTCGATACCGTGTTCCGGGGCAAGCCGACGCCGGTCGATCACGCGCTGATCCCGACCGCGATCTTTACCCAGCCCGAGATGGGCACCGTGGGTTTGAGTGAGGAGGAGGCCGCAGCGCAGGAGCCGGTCGAGATCTATGCGACCTCGTTCAAGCCGATGCAGACCGCCTTTGCCGGGCGCAGCCAGCGGGTGCTGATGAAACTGATCGTGTCAAAGGCCACGCGCAAGGTTTTGGGCTGCCATATCGTGGCCCCGGGCGCGGGTGAAATGATCCAGCTGGTCGGCATCGCGGTCAAGATGGGCGCCACCAAGGAGGACTTCGACCGAACGGTTGCGGTTCACCCGGTTATGGCCGAAGAACTGGTCACCCTGCGGCAACCGGTCCGCAGTGCTTGATTTACGGAGCAAAATGCTCAGGTTAAGGAACAGGCCGGTCACGGCCGTGTGAACAACAAGGAGACGGAAACCAGATGGCGGGCAACTCAGGTGGCCCCTGGGGGGGCGGAGGCTCTTCCGGTGGCGGCGGAAACAGGGGAAACAATGGCGGTCAGCGGCCGCCCGAAGGTGATGGCCCGCAGATCCCCGAGATCGACGAATTGGTCAAGAAGGGCCAGGAACAGCTGCGCGTCCTGATGGGCGGGCGCGGCGGATCCGGCAACCGGGGCGGCGGCAACGGTCGCGGCACCGGCGGCGGTGGCGGCCCGGCCTTTACCCGGGGCACCGTGGGTCTGGGCCTTGTGGTTGCGCTTGGTCTCTGGGGCATGGCGAGTTTCTATACCGTCAAACCCGAAGAACAGTCGGTTGAACTGTTCCTGGGCGAGTTTTCCGGCATCGGTACCGAGGGTCTGAATTTTGCCCCCTGGCCGCTGGTCACTGCCGAGGTGATCCCGGTCAAGGTCGAACAGACCGAGACCATCGGCTCGGGCGGGCGCGGCAGCGATGCCGGGCTGATGCTGACCGGGGACGAGAACATCGTCGATATCGACTTCCAGGTGGTGTGGAACATCACCGATCCGGCCAATTTCCTGTTCAACCTGCGCGACCCGCGCCAGACCATTCAGGCGGTGTCGGAATCGGCGATGCGCGAGATCATCGCGCAGTCGGAACTGGCACCGATCCTCAACCGGGACCGTGCGGTCATCGCAGAGCGGCTCAAAGACCTGATCCAGCTGACGCTGGACAGCTATAACTCGGGCATCAACATCGTCCGGGTCAACTTTGACGGGGCCGACCCGCCAGAGCCGGTCAAGGATGCCTTCCGCGAGGTTCAGTCGGCAGGTCAGGAACGCGACCGGCTGGAAAAACAGGCCGATGCCTATGCCAATACGGTTCTGGCCGGCGCGCGCGGTGAAGCGGCGCAGGTGCTGGAAGAGGCCGAAGGCTATCGCGCCCGCGTGGTGAACGAGGCCCAGGGTGAGGCCAGCCGCTTCCTCGCGGTGCTCGAGGAATACTCCAAGGCGCCCGACGTGACCCGCAAGCGTCTCTATCTGGAGCGGATGGAGCAGGTGCTGGGCGATATCGACAAGGTGATCCTGGACGGCGAAGGCTCGGGCAGCCAGGGCGTGGTGCCCTATCTGCCGCTCAACGAGCTGCGCAAATCCAGCGACAAGGAGAACAACTGATGCGGAAATCGACCTTTCTCCTGCCCATCGTCGTGGTGCTGGTTGCGCTGGGCCTGTCGTCGCTGTTCATCGTGGACGAGCGCGAAAAGGCGCTGGTGCTGCAATTCGGCCGGGTGATCGACGTCAAGGAAGAGCCGGGACTGGCCTTCAAGATCCCGCTCATCCAGGAAGTGGTGCGCTATGACGACCGCATCCTCAGCCGCGAAGTCGGCCCGCTGGAAGTCACCCCGCTGGATGACCGCCGTCTGGTGGTCGACGCCTTTGCCCGCTATCGCATCGTCGATGTGCGGCAGTTCCGTCAGGCCGTGGGTGCCGGTGGCATCGCCACCGCCGAAACGCGGCTCGATTCGATCCTGCGCGCCAAGACGCGCGAAATCCTCGGCTCGGTCAGCTCGAACGATATCCTGAGTTCCGACCGTGCCGCGCTGATGCTGCGCATCCGCAACGGTGCCATCTTCGAGGCCCGCGATCTGGGGCTTGAGGTGATCGACGTGCGGCTGAAGCGGACCGACCTGCCCGAAGCCAACCTGAACGCCACGTTTGCCCGGATGCGGGCCGAGCGTGAACGCGAAGCCGCCGACGAGGTGGCGCGCGGTAACGAGGCGGCGCAGCGGATCAGGGCCCAGGCCGACCGGACCGTGGTCGAACTGGTCTCGGAAGCGCGCCGCGAGGCCGAGATCGTTCGCGGTGAGGCCGACGCACAGCGCAACGGCATCTTTGCCGAGGCCTTTGGCAAGGACCCGGAATTCTTCGAGTTCTACCGCTCGCTCTCGGCCTATGAAAAGGCGCTGCAAGGGGGCAACAGCTCGATGGTGATGAGCCCGGATTCCGAGTTCTTCAACTATCTGAAGTCGCCCTCGGGCCGGTCAGAATAAGCCTCAGGGCATGTCACAGACAGGGAAAGGGCCGGCCATTGCGCCGGCCCTTTTCGCGTTCTCCCGACAGTTGTCTTGATCCCCGGGCATGAATGCCGTCAAATGCGGCAAAACCGGAATTCAGGAATTGAAATGCGATTGATTTATGCCTGTTTGACGGCCCTTACCCTGGCCGCCCCGGCGTTGGCGGAGCCTGCCATCGTGCTGGGCGATACCGCCTATGACACCTATGGCAAGCGGGTCTCGGTCAGCAGCGTCGTGCGCCTGGCCACCATCACCGGCGATCGCGCCAGCATGAGCGCGACCCGCGCCTATCTGCCGGCGGGCAAGATCCTGTTGGTCGGGCGCGGCCCGCTGTGCCGCAAGCAATCGCTCGATCTGTGGTGCTTTGCCGTTACCCAGGATGGTCTGCCCGTCTATGTGCGGGCCGACAGCAAGGGCTATTTCAAGGCCGATGGCTATGACGGGTTCATCGCCGTGGCGCAGCGTCCGGGGGCAGTGCAAACCACCGATGGAAGGGTGCTGGAATACAGCAGCTCCGAGCGTTACCAGCTGGTCGATCACAGCGAGGACACGGTGACGCTGGCCGTTGGCCCCGAGAACCGCAAGCCGGGTTTTGACGCCGCCACCACGGTCGAAATCCCGCGCGAGGACAGCGATTTCGTCTTTGTCGATACCGACGAGCTGCGCAGCGACACCAGCTATGCGCCGATCCGGCCCCTGACGCGGGGCGATGCGCTGGCGCGGCTGGGGGCGGATATCATCGGCCTCGATCTGGACGCGCAAAGCTTTCGCGAGGCGCGCGATTTCTTTGAGCGTCTGCTGGTCGAAGAGAAGAATTGCAGCGACGAGATCACCCTGGAACAGAGCGCTGGCATAGAGCTGGCGGCGGGGGTTGGCGGATTGCTCTCGGCGATCGACGCCAAGCTTCAGATCACCGCGACCTACGCCAAAAGCACGAGCTATCCCAAGGGGATGCAGATGCGCGCCCTGCGCTATGTGCAGGATCTGCCCGGCGAGGGCGCGCGTTTCTTCGAGATCTGGGAACGGCTGAGTCACGAGGATGACAGCTGCAAGGGTGTCGTCTCGGCCCGGCTGACCGGGGCGGATGATGCCGAGCGCGGTGGCGAAAGCGGCGAGATCACCACCCAATCGGCCCGCGACATGGGGCTGGGGGTCAGCGAAAGCCGCAAGTTCCCCTCCTATTCCTGCGATCGTGAGTATTTCACCGCACTCGACCATCTGACCTCGGCCGACGGGCGGCTGTCGCAGGCGGCCGCCGAGCTGCTGGTCACCTATGCAATGCGCTATCAGGGCGATGGCGGTATCAAGTCCTGCCGCAACCGGGGTGCCACCGGATGAGCGGCCTGCTGCTGCTCGGCCTTGGGCTGGTGCTGATCGTCGAGGGCGCGGTCTATGCGCTGGCACCGGGTATCGTCGAACGGCTGCTGGACATCCTGCGCAGCCTGCCGCTGGCGGCGCGGCGCCAGACCGGATTGCTGAGCATGGTGATCGGTCTGATCCTTGTCTGGGCCGCCTATCAGATCGGGTTTTGACCGCTTTTGCGGACGCCGGGGCGCTCGCGCCTTCATTTCCCCGCGATCCCGAGTTGCGGGCGGAGGCAAACTGACTACATTGTTGAACGAGACAGTGACCGGGCAGGGCCGTGCCCTCCGGTCGGCAGGTAGGTATCAAGGAGACCCCCAGTGCAGCCAAAGGCACGCAGCATCGCCCGGACGCAGGACAGCAGGATGACCACAAACGCCCGGTTGATGGCGCTGGCAGGTCTGAGCGTGCTGTTCCTCCTGCTCCAGACCCTCATCGCGCAGGCAAGGCCCGAGAGCCTGGCGCCGCTGGCGGACAAGGTCAGCCCGGCGGTGGTGAACATCACCACCTCGACCCTGGTCGAAGGTTCGACCGGTCCGCAGGGGATCGTGCCCGAAGGTTCGCCCTTCGAGGATTTCTTTCGCGAGTTCCAGGATCGCAATGGCGGCGGGGACCGGCCCCGGCGCAGCTCGGCCCTTGGGTCGGGCTTCGTGATCTCCGAGGATGGCTATATCGTCACCAACAATCACGTGATCGCCAAGGCCGACGAGATCCTGATCGAGTTCTTTCCCGGCGATGGTCAGCCGGCGCGCGAATTGCCCGCCAAGGTGGTGGGCACCGACGAGAACACCGATATCGCCCTGTTGAAGGTCGAGGCGGACGGGCCGCTGAAATATGTCAAGTTCGGCAATTCCGACACCGCGCGCGTGGGTGATTGGGTGATGGCGATGGGCAACCCGCTGGGGCAGGGCTTCTCGGTCTCGGCCGGTATCGTGTCGGCCCGCAACCGGGCGCTCAGCGGCAGCTATGACGATTATATCCAGACCGATGCGGCGATCAACCGGGGCAATTCCGGCGGCCCGCTGTTCAACATGGATGGCGAGGTGATCGGGGTGAACACCGCGATCCTGTCGCCCAATGGCGGCTCGATCGGCATCGGTTTCTCGATGGCCTCGAACGTGGTCACCAAGGTGGTGGGCCAGCTGCGCGAATATGGCGAGACCCGTCGGGGCTGGCTGGGCGTGCGCATCCAGGACGTGACCGAGGACATGGCCGAGGCGATGGGGCTGGAAAAGACCGGTGGCGCGCTGATCAGCGATGTGCCCGAGGGGCCTGCCAAAGAGGCCGGGCTGAAGGCCGGCGATGTCATCGTCAGCTTTGACGGGGCCGAGGTGCGCGACACCCGCGATCTGGTGCGCCGCGTCGGCGAGAGCGAGGTCGGCAAATCGGTGCGCGTGCTGGTGTTCCGCGATGGCGGCACCCAGACCATTCTGGTGACGCTGGGCCGGCGCGAGGATGCCGAACGCGCCGGTTCCGGCTCTGAGGAAGAGGGCGAAGGCGGCCAGACCACCCCAGAGGCCAGCAAGAAAGAGTTCCTGGGCCTGACGGTCAGCGTGCTGACGGCCGAGATGCGGGCCGAACTGGGCCTGGCCGAGGATGCGACCGGTCTGGCGATTGTCGCGGTCGATGAGGCTTCGGAAGCCTTTGAAAAGGGGCTGCGCACCGGCGATGTCATCACCGAGGCGGGGCAGCAGAAAGTGGCCACGCTGGCCGATCTGGAGACCCGCATCGACGAGGCGCGCGAGGCGGGGCGCAAATCGCTGCTGCTGCTGGTGCGCCGGGGCGGTGAACCCCGCTTCGTGGCGCTGAGCCTCGGCCAGTGACACCAACAAGGATCGACAGCAAGGCGGCCGGGTTTCCCGGCCGCCTTTCGTTTGTACGGAAGGTTATGATGACGGATTTGCTTGAAACCCTGCTCGACTGCGAAACCCGGGTCTGGCAGGCGCTGGTCGATGGTGATGCCGCTGCGGATGAGGCAGCGCTCGATCCCGGTTTTCTGGGGGTCTATTCCGACGGGTTCTCGGGGCGCGCTGAGCATGCGGGACAATTGGCCGATGGCCCCACGATGACCCGGTTCGCCTTGTCGCAGGCGCGGGTACTGGACCTGGCGCCGGGCTGCGCGCTGCTCAGCTATGCGGCCCGGTTCCGCCGGGTCGGACGGGAGACCGACGAAGAGATGTATGTCAGCTCGATCTGGCGGCAGCAGCCGGATGGCACCTGGTGCAACCTGTTCAGCCAGGACACACCGTCGCTGGCCTGAGCGGGGCAAGAAAAAGAGCCATGTGCGGGGGCACATGGCTCAAGTGAGGTAACAGAGGTCGGTATGGGACGGAACACTGGGGATGCTCCCCAACCTCAGGACGGTAACCACGGACAGGTTTGCCGCGGGTGACGATTCGGGTCTGTGACCCACATCACAACGGGTGAAGAACCTGCGCCGAACGGGGTCGTTTCAGACCGGGCGCGCATCAGATCTGATCGGGGTCGGCCAGCGCACGCAGCGCCTGCGGATCGCGGATTGCCAGCGTGCCGCGCGCGACCTCGATCACGCCCATGCGCTTCCAATGGGCCAGCGTCTTGGACACCGCCTCGCGGGTCGCGCCGACATATTCGGCCAGCTCGGCCTGCGACAGCCGCACCGTGGCACCGCCCGCGTCGTGATGGGGGGCCAGGTGCAGCAGCTTGCGCGCCAGCCGGGTCGGGACCGGCAGAAACACCTGTTCGTTCAGCTGCCCGCCCATCCAGCGCATGCGTTGTCCGGCCAGCCGCACCATGTCGATTGCCAGTTCGGGATGCCGGCGCAGCTCGGCCATCACATCGGCGCTGAGCACGCGCAGCACCCGCGCCGGTTCCGCCGCGCTTACCGTGGCAGTGCGCGGGCCGGGGTCGAACAGCGCGATCTCTCCGAACACCGCGCCGGGGCCGACCAGATCGAGCGACAGCTTGCGCCCGTCCAGCGACAGGATCGAGATCTCCAACGCGCCCGACAGCACCGCATATAGCGCGTCACCCGGATCGCCCTGCTTGAACAGGGTGTCGCCGCGCGCCAGCCCGATCTCGGCGGCCTGGGCGGCCAGCATCTGCTTCAGCCGGGGCGAGGCCTCGGCCAGAAAGCCGGTTTCGGGCAGGCAAATCATATGGGTTTGGGCCTCTCACTGGTTACAGATGACGACCCTAAGCCGGGAGAGTGCGACACTCAAGCGGCGCGGTGGATCAGCCCTGTTCCTGGTCGGGGTCGATCATATGGGCCTGCAGCAGGCCGAATTGCAGCATGATGAAGCCCATCAAGAGGATCGGAAAGCCGAAGGTCTCGATCTTGACCCAGAGATCGGTGGACATGTTGCGCCAGACCAGCTCGTTTGCCACCGCCAGCCCGGTGAAGGCGCCGCACAGCCGCCGGGTCAGGATCATCCAGCCTTCGTCGCGCATCGGCAGCACATCGCCCAGCACATAGGCCAGGTAAGAGCGCCCCCGCATCAGCCCGATGCCCAGCAGGATCGCGAAGACACCATAGACCAGCGTCGTCTTCATCTTGAAGAACCGCTCGTCATTGAACCAGGCGGTGAGCCCACCAAAGAAGATCACCATGAAGGCGGTGAAGATCTGCATCCGGCTGAGCTTGCCCGTCAGTGCCCAGAGCACCCCCATCGCCGCCAGCAGGATCGGGATGAAGACCAGC
Source organism: Ruegeria pomeroyi DSS-3 (assembly GCF_000011965.2). Taxonomy (NCBI): domain Bacteria; kingdom Pseudomonadati; phylum Pseudomonadota; class Alphaproteobacteria; order Rhodobacterales; family Roseobacteraceae; genus Ruegeria; species Ruegeria pomeroyi. Next base: position 1,398,592 of record NC_003911.12, read on the forward strand.
GTTGCCACGATGAACCCGGAATAATCGGTGCCCGCGATCTGAAAGGTCTTTTCCTTGAGCCTCAGGTAGATCAGGAAAAAGGCCACGGTGGGGCCCAGTTCCAGCACCTGCTTGAGGATGGGGTTGATGTCTTTGTCCGCTGCCATGGGCCTCTGCCTGTCTTTTATCCACCCATCTCAACTATCACCGCACCCGCTGCGATCAACCCCATCAGGGCGATCCGGCGCGGTCCGACCGTCTCTTTCAGCACCAGCCAGCCGATCAGCGCAGCAAACACGGTCGAGGTCTCGCGCAGCACGGCGGCCTCGCCCACCTTGTCCAGCCTTGTGGCCAGCATGATCGCACCAAAGGAGAGAAAGGCGGTGATGCCCCCGGCAAAGCCGCGCAGGATCAGCGGGCCCGGTGCGGGGCGGTGGATCATCGCGCGCCAGCGCAGCCCGGCGATGACCGGAAACACCGGCCCGTCGATGAAGAAGAACCAGGCCAGAAAGGTGAACGGATCGGCGGTGGCCCGGATGCCATAGGCGTCATAGGTGGTGTAGAGCGCCACGAAGAGGCCGGTGATCACGGCCAGCCCCAGCGCGGGCATCAATGTTTCGCGCGCGGTGTCGAGAAAGATCATGTTATAGACCGCGAGGCCGAAGATCCCCGCCAGCAGGACACCGACGCCCAGCCATTGCAGGGCGGTAAAGGTCTCGCCAAACAGCAGATAGGCGCCAATCACGGTAAACAGCGGCCCGGTGCCGCGCACCACCGGATAGACCACCGTATAGGCGCCCCTGGTATAGGCCATGGCCTGAAACAGCTTGTAAAAGACATGGATCAGCCAGGCGGTGGCGAAGATGAGCCACATATGCGGCTCGGGCCAGGGCACCACGAACAGGGCAAAGGGCGCGGCCATCAGCGCATAGGCGCCGTCGATGGCGCCCCGGCTGAGCCAGGGATCGTGGCGGCCCTTTTGCAGCGCGCCAAAGACCGCGTGCAGGAAGGCGGCCATGATGGCCAGCGCCAGCGCCAGATCGTGCCCTGCCGGGGTGCCTTCGAGGGAGATCAGCCAATCGCTCATTCGTGGCCCGGCACAAGGGCCCGAAAGGGTGGGATCATGGGAACATTCCCTGCGCTTCCAGAATGGCGCGCGCCTCTCCGGCATCTATGTGGAAAGTGCCATAGCCCTCGGGCGCGGGGTTGGTCAGCGGGTCATCGTTCGGGATCAGCCGGAACACCCAGGTGTATTCCGCACCGCCGGTGTCGCGGAACACGGTGGGGCAATCAAAGATGACCTCGCGCGCGCCGCGCCAGCCGAATTCCCGCCGGGCCGCGGCCGAAGAGATACACTCGAACGACACCACCTCGCCCAGCCGCAAGCCCGCCGCAAGCCGACCAAAATGACCGTCGCCGTGAAAGACACGGGTACGCCGCTCGAACGCCTGCGTGGTGTAGAAGGCGCCGTCCCGGGGCACGGGGGCCTGCCAGCGTTTCAGATGACCCGGCAGCAGAAGGGCAAGCGTAACCAGCGCAAAGGCCGCCACCGAAATCCGCGTCAGCAGTCTGTGCCCAGGGCTGGTGTCGGACATGGCGCTACCGTGCCCCTATGCAGGCCGACCGGCTCATCCGCGCTCGAACCCGGTCAGGGCGGCGGCGAAGTCTTCGGGGTCGAAGGGGGCCAGATCGTCGATCTGTTCGCCCACCCCGATGGCATGAATCGGCAGGCCGAAGCGGTCGGCCAGCGAGACAAGGATGCCGCCCTTGGCGGTGCCGTCGAGCTTCGTCATCACCAGGCCCGAGACATCGGCCAGTTTCTGAAAGGTCTCGACCTGGCTGATGGCGTTCTGGCCGGTGGTGGCGTCGAGCACCAGAAGCGTGTTGTGGGGGGCGGTGTCGTCCTTCTTGCGGATGACGCGGACGATCTTGGCCAGTTCCTCCATCAGGTCGGCGCGGTTCTGCAACCGGCCCGCCGTGTCGATCAGCAACAGGTCGGCGCCGTCTTCCTGCGCGCGGGTCATGGCGTCAAAGGCAAGCGAGGCGGGATCGGAGCCTTCGGGCGCGGTCAGCACCGGCACGCCGGCGCGGTCGCCCCAGACCTGGAGCTGTTCGACGGCGGCGGCGCGGAAGGTGTCGCCGGCGGCGATCACCACCTTTTTGCCCGCCGCCTTGAACTGGCTGGCGAGCTTGCCGATGGTGGTGGTCTTGCCCGAACCGTTGACGCCCACGACCAGCACCACCTGCGGGCGCTTGGGGTAGAGCGGCATCGGGCGGGCGACCGGTTCCATGATACGGGTGATTTCCTGCGCCAGCAGTGCCTTGATCTCTTGTGTCGAGAGTTTGCGCCCGATCCGCCCCTCGGCCATGTTGGCGGTGACGCGCAGGGCGGTGTCGACGCCCATGTCGGCGGCGATCAGCAGCTCTTCGAGCTGTTCCAGCATGTCGTCATCCAGCGTGCGGCGCACCACGGTCGCGCCGCCGGGGCGGGCGAAAAGGCGGCCCAGCAGGCCACGGCCCGTTCCGGCTTCAGCGGGCGGGGCCGGGTCGATCGGCTGCGGTGCCTCGGGCGGCATCGGCGCCGGGGTCGGGTCGACCGGTTGGGGTTCCGGCATCTCGGGCGTGTCGGGCAGTTCCGGCACCGGTTGCGGTTCCGGGTCGGGCTGGGGGATTACCGGATCTGGCTGGGTCGCGGTGACCGCTTCCTCGACCCCGCCATCCTCGACAATGGCGTCGAGCCCCTGTTCGATCTTCGAGGACGATTTGAACAGACGGTCCTTGAGTTTCGAGAAAAACGCCATGTCCGGGCCTCCGCTTGCGGTTTAGTCTCACCTAATGCGGATTGGCGCCGGTTGCAAAGGGTCAGGTGAGCGCAAGGGCAAAGCCCATCTGCGCCCCCCAGTAGAGCGGCCAGACCAGATAAGGCGTCAGGCGCAGGGCCGGGTGACCGGGCGGCAGCAGGAATTTCTCGGTTGCAAGGATCATGTCCGAGGCGATGAAGGCGGCGGCAGCGGGCAGGACCCAGGCCAGCACGCCGGCCTGCGGCAGGGTCAGCGCGGCCAGACCCATGCCGAGGATGATCGGGACATAGGCCAGTACCGGCCCTTTGAGATCGCCTGCGCGGGGGGCGAGCAGGCTGGCCATGACCAGCCCGAGAGCCGCGAGGCCCGCCACCAGCGGCCATTGTGCGGCAAGCTGCCCGGTATCGCTGGCGGGATGGGTCAGGAACAGGGCGACATAGGCCAGATGACCGGCGGCAAAGGCGCCGACACCTGCCATGAAGGTCGCCTCGGTCTCGCGCGAGAGGAGCCAGTCGCCAAGCGCGCAGAGGGCCAGCGCCAGCACCAGCAGCACGGGGCCGCCCGAGACCAGCACCATCAGCGCAAGCAGTGCGACCGAGGCGGTCTTGACTGCGCTGCGCATCAGGCTGGCGGGGCGGGCGGTCATCGCCAGATAGGCCAGCGCGCAGGCGGCGGCGATCCAGAACAGGGTTTGGCTCACGGGGTCCTCCGGTCTTTGCGCCCAGTTGACGTGGGCGGCACCGGGCGAGCAAGGGGATTTTCGCGCGGGTGACGCGATGTTAAGCAGAAGCACCGATACCGAGGGAGCCCGCATGTATCGCTATATCCTTGCCAGCCTGTCGCCCTATGCGGTGCTGGGTGCGGCCTGTCTGCTGGGGGGCGGCTGGGCCTGGGGCGCGCTGATCTGGATGACCGTCTATGTGGCGGTGATGGACAAGCTGCCGGTGCGGCCGCTGGCGGCGGCCGACTGGGCGGGCGCGCAGGTCTTGCCGCTGGTGCTGGCGGGGGCGCATTTCGCGCTGCTGGCGCTGGCGATCCCGGCGCTGGTCCAGGGGGCATTGACCGGAGCGCAGGCGGTGGCATTGGGCGCGGCGGTGGCGCTCTGCTTCGGGCAGGTGTCGAATTCGAACGCGCATGAGCTGATCCATCGGGCCGACCGCTGGCAGCACTGGCTGGGGGCGGCGATCTATGTCAGCTTGCTGTTCGGTCATCACACCTCGGCCCATATGCGGGTGCATCACCTTTGGGTGGCCACCCCGCGCGATCCGAATTCGGCCCGCTTGGGGCAGGGGTTCTGGGCCTTTCTGCCGCGCGCCTGGGTCGGTTCGTTCCGAGCCGGGCTGACGGCCGAGCGGGCGCTGAGGAAGGGCCGGGGCGCGACCCCTTATCGGGCCTATCTGGCAGGGGCGGGGGCGATGCTGGCAGCGGCCTGGCTGCTGGCGGGCGGGCGCGGGATTCTGGCGCTGGTGCTACTGGCGGGCTATGCGCAGATACAGCTGCTGCTGGCCGATTACATCCAGCACTACGGGCTTGAACGCAAAGCCTTGGCCAATGGCAGATACGAACCGGCGCGCGCGCACCATTCCTGGAATGCGCCGCATTGGTACAGCTCGGCGATGATGCTGAACGCGCCGCGCCATTCCGACCATCACCAGAATCCGGGCCGCGATTTCGCGGCGCTGCGGCTGGACCCCGAGATGCCGCAATGGCCCTATGCGATGCCGATCATGGCGGTTCTGGCCACCGTGCCGCCGCTGTGGCGGCGGGTGATGGATCCGCGCGTTCACGCTGTTTGCGGAGCACGTGAGTAGCCGCACGCGCCCGCATCTGCCACACTGGGCCTCATGATGCGCTTGGCCCTGATTCTGACCCTGATGGCCCCGGCGGCGGTGGCCCAGCCGGTGATGTCGGCGGAGGAGTTCGACCGCTACACGCTGGGCAAGACGCTGTTCTACGGCTTTGACGGCACCGCCTATGGGGTGGAACGCTATCTGTCCGGGCGGCGGGTGATCTGGTCGTTCCTGGATGGCGAGTGCAAGGAAGGCATCTGGTACGAGGCGGCGGGGCAGATCTGTTTCGTCTACGAGGACCGGCCCGATCCGCAATGCTGGGTGTTCCGCGATACCGGCGGCGGGCTGGTGGCGCAGTTCGAGGGCGATCCCACCCAGACAGAGCTGTACGAGGCCGAGGAGATCGGCGAAGAGATGCTTTGTTACGGGCCGGACGTCGGGGTCTGAGGCCGATCAAAGGGGGCGCTGCCCCCATCGCCTGCGGCGATTCCCCCGGAGTATTTTCGGCGAAATGATGCGGCTCAGGTAACCCGGAGTTCGTCGTAAGGGACCATCACGTGCTGGCGGAAGGCCGGGCGCGCGCTGAGGCGCTGATAGTAGAGATGCAGATGCGGCAGCGGCGCGCGGGTGATGCCGATATCGTAATAGCGATAGAGGATATGGCCGAGCTGGATATCGGCGAGGGTGAAGGCATCTCCGGCAATATGCGCATGGCGCGACAGCTGGGCTTCGGCAAGGGCGAGCTTGGCCTCCAGCTCGGCAAGGGCGCGAGCGATGGCGGCGGGGTCGCGATCCTGCGGTGCGGTACGCACCACGCGCCAGAAGACCGGCGCGGTAAAGGCCTGGGCCACGTTCAGCTTGGCCCATTCGGCCCATTGATCCACCCGCGCGCGGCGGACCGGATCGCTCGGCCAGAAGCTGTCCTTGCCATAGCGGGTGGCAAGATAGCGCAGGATGGCACCGGTTTCCCAGATCGGCGGGTTGGTCCCGTCCTTGAGCACGGGGATGGTGCGGTTGGGATTGAGGCGCCCAAATTCGGGCGTGTCGAGCCCGCCATAGCGGTGCCCGGCGTCATGGCGAATGTGGGCCAGGTTGAGTTCACCCACACACCACATCAGCGCCTGCACATTCGACGATGTCCGGCGGCCCCAGATCGTCAGCATCAGAACAGCGAGCCCTGTTCGGGCGGTTTCTGTTTCGGCTTGCTGGCGGGTTTTGCGGGGGCGCCGCCGGTGTCGAGCGTGCCATCGGCGAATTCGATCTGCAGCGCGGCCGCCTTGGCGGCCTGCGCCCGGGTGGTCAGCAGCGCGCCCTGATCGTCGCGCACCACTGCATAACCGCGCGCCAGCGTTGCCTTGTAGCCCAGCGTCTCGCGCAGCCGGTCGGCGGATTCCAGCCTTTGGCGCAGGCGCTCGATGCGGGTGGTCTGGGCGCTGTTCAGACGGTCGGACAGCCGGGTCAGACGCTCACCCTGCGCGGCGATCTCGCGTTCCAGCGCGCGCGGCGACAGGCGCGAGCCGAGATGGGCAAGGTGGTCGCGGCGGGCACTGACCAGCGCGCGCAGGCTGGCGGGGCGCAGCGGGGCCGAGAGTTCGGCCAGCCGCAGCCGACGCCGCTGCACCCCCTGGGTGAGGGCGGCGGGCAGACGTTCGGCGGCGCGGTCGAGCCGCTGGCGCGGCGTGTCCAGCAGGCTGTCGGGCCGGGGCAGCGCGCGCGACAGGTCGCGCAGGCGCTGGGCGCGCCGCTGCACCGCATCCGAGGCCGCGCGCGACAGCCGAGCCCCCTGTTCGCCGGTCCAGGCCAGCAGTTCGAGGCGGACGGGAACGGCCATCTCGGCGGCGGCTGTGGGGGTCGGTGCGCGCCGGTCCGAAACGAAGTCGATCAGCGTGGTGTCGGTTTCGTGCCCCACCGCCGAGATCAGCGGGATCTGGCTGGCCGCCGCCGCGCGGGCGACGATTTCCTCGTTGAAGCCCCAGAGATCCTCTATCGAGCCGCCGCCGCGCGCCACGATCAGCAGATCGGGCCGGGGCAGCGCGCCACCGGGGCTGAACATGTTGAACCCCTCGATGGCGCGGGCCACCTCGGGGGCGCAATTGGCGCCCTGCACCGCGACCGGCCAGATCAGCACCTTGCGCGGAAAGCGGTCGCGCAACCGGTGCAGGATATCGCGGATCACCGCCCCTTGCGGCGAGGTGATCACCCCGATGATCTGTGGCAGATAGGGCAGGGGGCGCTTGCGTTCGGGTGCAAACAACCCCTCGGCCTCGAGCTGTTTCTTGCGCTTTTCAAGCAGCGCCATCAGCGCGCCCTGACCGGCAACCGCCACCTCGTCGACGTTCAGGTTGTATTTCGACTGGGCGCCAAAGGCGGTCAGCCTCCCGGTCACGACGACCTCCAACCCCTCTTCGGGCACCACCGACAGGCTGGCGACCTGACCCTTCCAGGTGGTGCAGGCCAGCACGTTACGGTCGTCCTTGATGTCGTAATAGAGATGGCCCGAGCGGGCCTGGAACACGCGCCCCACCTCGCCGCGCACCCGGATGCGGCCAAAGCTGCCCTCGAGCGTGCGCTTCACCTCGCCCGAGATCTCGGTGACGGTGAATTCGGGCATATTCTGTCCCGGCTGGGGATCATCAAGGAGGTCGGACAATTGGGCGCTCCGCTGGTGACTTGAGTAAGACGTCGGCGCAGCTTAGAACGCCCGACAACCAAGGCCAAGCAGATCGGAGCGCATTACATGAACATCCTCATTCTCGGCAGCGGTGGGCGCGAACACGCGCTGGCCTGGGCGGTGATGCAGAACCCCAAATGCGACAAGCTGATCGTGGCGCCGGGCAATGCGGGGATCGCGCAGATCGCCGAATGCGCCGAGCTGGACATCATGGATGGCGGGTTGGTGGCGACTTTCGCCGAGGAGAATGCCATCGACTTTGTCATCGTCGGCCCCGAGGCGCCCTTGGCCGCCGGCGTGGCCGACCGGCTGCGCGAGGCGGGGTTCCTGGTCTTTGGCCCCTCGGCGGCGGCGGCGCGGCTGGAGGCCTCGAAAAGCTTTACCAAGGAGATTTGCGATGCCGCAGGGGCCCCGACCGCGGGCTATGCGCGCTTTACCCAGGCCGGGCCTGCCAAGGATTACATCCGCGCGCAGGGTGCTCCCATCGTGATCAAGGCCGACGGTCTGGCCGCAGGTAAGGGCGTGATCGTGGCGATGGACGAGGCGACGGCGCTGGAGGCAATCGACGACATGCTGGGCGGCGCCTTTGGCGATGCGGGCGCCGAGGTGGTGATCGAGGAATTCATGGAAGGTGAAGAGGCCTCGCTTTTCGTGCTGGTGGATGGCGAGGAGGTGCTGTCGATCGGCACCGCACAGGACCACAAGCGGGTGGGCGAGGGCGATACCGGCCCCAATACCGGCGGCATGGGTGCCTATTCGCCCGCGCCGGTGCTGAGCGCCGAGGTCGAGGCGCGCGCGATGGAGGAGATCGTCAAGCCGACCATGGCCGAGATGGCGCGGCGCGGCGTGCCCTTCCAGGGCGTCCTCTATGTCGGGCTGATGATCAAGGACGGTGCGCCGCGTCTGGTGGAATACAATGTCCGCTTCGGGGACCCGGAATGCCAGGTACTGATGCTGCGGCTGGGTGCGCAGGCGATGGACCTGATGCATGCCACCGCCGAGGGCCGGCTTCGCGAGGCCCGGGTGAACTGGGCAGAGGATCACGCGATCACCGTGGTGATGGCCGCGAACGGCTATCCCGGATCCTATCAGAAAGGCAGCGAGATCAAGGGGCTGGATACCTTGCCCGAGGATAGCCGCAATATGGTTTTCCATGCGGGTACCGCCGCCCGCGAGGGCGCGATTGTTGCCACCGGCGGCCGGGTGCTGAACGTGACCGCGCGCGGCGACAGCCTCGCCGAGGCGCGTGACCGGGCCTATGCCATGGTCGAGGCGATCGACTGGCCGGGTGGGTTCTATCGCCGCGATATCGGCTGGCGTGCGCTCTGACCGGGCGGGGGGCGCTGCCCCCGGCCTACAAAATTCGTCGAATTTTGTAGGCTCCCCCGGAGTATTTGACGCGAAATGAAGGGGGAGCGGTGCGGCCCGGAGAGAGGTTTTCATTCACCTTGGTCGCACGATATGATCGGGACAGGGAGGAACGGCATGCCGGGACCGGTCGACAAGGATCTGTTGGACAACGCCTATGCCACGCGCGAATTGCGCGGGCTGGCCTTTGACTGGGTGCCGGTCGGCATCGTGGTGACCGAGGCGCGGGTGATCCGCGAGGTCAATCACCGCTTCTGCTCCATGTTCGGCTATGAGCGCGAGGAGTTGCTGGACCGGCTGTTTGTGTTCCTCTACCCCTCGGACGAGGAGTTTCAGAACATCCTGCATCGCGGCGACAAGGATCTGGGCGAGGGCAATCTCTATTGGGACGAGCGGGTGATGCGGCGTCGCGATGGCGAGCTGTTCTGGTGTCGGGTGCGCGGCCAGACCTTTACCCCCGAGGAACCGCTGGCGCGCGCGGTCTGGACCTTTGCCGACCTTTCCGAGATCCGCCGTTATCAGCCGCTGAGCCGGCGCGAGCGCGAGGTCTATTCGCTGCTGGGCGAGGGAAAGACAAGCAAGGAGATCGCGCGCGAACTGGACCTCAGCTATCGCACGGTCGAGGTGCACCGGGCGCGGCTCTTGAAGAAGTTCGGGGTCAGCAATACCGCCGCCCTGTTCCAGTCGCTGGGCGATATCGGCGGCGAACATGTGGTGCCGTCCGCCGGGTGATCGGCCCTCATCGTGTCTTGCAGGACAGGGCGGCGGCAACGGCACCGGCCGAGAAGGCGCCAAGAGCGCGGCTTTGCCACTCGTCGTCATGGCGCAGCGCGACGACCTGACGCCAATCGGCGCTGGCCAGAATGATCTCGGGGCCGCTGCCGCAATCGCGCAGCCCGCCGGTTATGAATTCCTCGCCGATGCGATGGTTGGTCAGGCCGCGCAGGCTGGCGATCTGGGTCAGGCTGCCGTCACGGTAGCGCCAGATGCGAAGGGTCTTTGCCAGGTGCGGGCGGTCGACATAGGCGATTTCCATGAACCCGTCGCCGTCCAGATCGGCGGCGCCCAGAACCGCCAGCCAGCGGTTGCGGGTCCCGATCGGCGGAGTCGCGGCCAGAAGGCGGGCGCGACGGTCATAGATTTCAAGCCGGGCGCCGTCGTTTACCGTGCTGCGCACGGCGATCACCTCGGGCAGGCCGTCGCCGTCCAGATCGGCCAGATGCGGCGCGATATCCTCGAACACCGCGCCGGGGGGCAGGGTGGCCTCTGCCGGGCAGGTGATGCGGGGATCGCCGGGGCGCGAGACATGGATGGTCAGCGCCTTGGCATCCTTCAGCCCGCCCAGCACGCCATGGCCGTATTCGTCGGTCTCCACCGCATAGGCGGCATGGAACCGCAGATCCGCGTCGCGCGGGGCCCAGGCCTCGTGCCGGCCCGCAGCGGTGCGGTTGGAGAAGGAGGTCTCGGCCCCGCGCCCGGGCAGGCCGTGCTCGGCATAGCGCGCCTCGCAGGCCCAGGCGCCGACCGGGGCCAGCCACAGGCACCACGTCAAAGCCGCGCCGCGCAACAGCGTGTGCAAAGGGCGCAGCGGTCGACGCGGCGCCTTGTCTGAATTGCGCGCAATGCCGTCGGGAAACCCGGTCCCTGCGGGGGCCGGCATCGCGCCGGTCATCAGATCTGCTTTTCGGGCATCTGCACCACGAGACCGTCCAGTGCATCGGTGACCTTCAACTGGCAGGTCAGGCGCGAGCGGGCCGGGTCGGGCTCGTAGGCGAAATCGAGCATGTCTTCTTCCATGTCATCCTTGGCGGGCAGTTTCTCGACCCAGTCGGGATGGATATAGACATGGCAGGTGGAACAGGCGCAGGCGCCGCCGCAATCGGCCTCGATGCCCGGGATGTTATTGTCGCGGGCGCCTTCCATCACGGTCAGGCCGTTGGCGACCTCGACCGTGTGCTGGGTGCCGTTATGCTCGATATAGGTGATCTTTGCCATGGCTCGGATGTTCCTTTGTGACGTTGCGCTGACTCCAATAGCCAAGCCATTTAGGTCTGGCCAGCCCGTTTTGCCAGCCGGACCGGTCTCTTCCTGATTTGGCGTGCACGCGCCCCGGTCTTGCGGGGCTTTGCGCGGGCCCCCGAGATGGGGTAGAGTGAGCCAAAAGCCCAAGAGGCCCGAGCATGATGTCACGATCCGCCCTTTTCTGTGCGCTGGCCCTTGTCGGGCTGAGCGGTTGCGATACCGGCTTGCCGGATGTGGATGCTCTGCGCGAGCCGGAAGTGTCGCGTTTTACCGCCGAGGCGCCGCCGGGGGCGGCGCCGGGCACCTGCTGGGGCAAACAGGTGACTCCTGCGATCATCGAAACGGTGACCCATCAGGTGATGCTGCAACCGGCCGAGATACAGAGCGACGGCAGCGTGTTGCAGCCGGCGGTCTACAAGACCGAGACCCGCCAGGAGATCGTGCGCGAACGCAAGGAAACCTGGTTCGAGACGCTCTGCGCGCAGGAGTTGACGCCCGATTTCGTCGCCTCGGTGCAGCGGGCGCTGGCGGCGCGTGGCTTCTATCGCGGTGCGCCCAGCGGCGAGATGGATGCCCGCACCCGGGCAGCGGTGCGGCGCTATCAGGAACCGCAGGGGCTGGACAGTGGCATTCTCTCGCGCGCGGCGGCGCGCGATCTGGGGCTGGTGGCGGTCGATCGCGGCTGACGGCGCCGGTTTTCACATGAAAACCGGCCCGGAAAACGGCACGTTTTCCGGATCGGAATTCTTGCAGAATTCCGCCCCCGCCACGCGCGAGATTTCCTCATGACAGGATTGTGAGACGCTTTGCACAGGCTTGACGCAACGCGCGCGCGCGGCTAAAGCCCGTGTTCAGGAACCACGTGGCGATTTGTTACCGGATTGCGGGCCACGCTAAACATCACCGCTAAAAGGTCAGGATGAAAGACCCCCTTTCGCTTGACCCGCGATTGGGGTTTTTCTTTGCCCTTCTGGTTCCGGGGCCGAAAGGAACGGATATGAGCACGGATTGGAGCAAGCGCACGCAGGCAGTCCATGGCGGCACCCGCCGGAGCCAGTGGGGCGAGGTGAGCGAAGCGATCTTTCTGACGCAGGGCTTTGTTTACGAGACCGCCGAGCAGGCCGAGGCGCGGTTCATCGACTGTGGCCCGGACGAGTTCATCTATGCCCGATACGGCAACCCGACGGTTGCCATGTTCGAACAGCGCATCGCCGCGCTCGAAGGGGGCGAGGACGCCTTTGCCACCGCCTCGGGCATGGCTGCGGTCAACGGCGCGCTGGTGTCGATGCTGAAGGCGGGCGACCATGTGGTCTCGGCCAAGGCTCTGTTTGGGTCGTGCCTCTATATCCTTGAGAATATCCTGACCCGCTACGGGGTCGAGGTGACATTTGTCGACGGCACCGATCTGGAGCAATGGCGCGCGGCGGTCAGGCCCGAAACCAAGGCGGTGTTCTTTGAGAGCATGTCGAACCCGACGCTGGAGGTGATCGACATTACCGCCGTGGCCGAGATCGCCCATTCGGTGGGCGCCAAGGTGGTGGTGGACAACGTGTTCTCGACGCCCGTCTTCTCGCGTGCCATCCAGCAGGGTGCCGATGTGGTGGTCTATTCCGCGACCAAGCATATCGACGGGCAGGGCCGCGCGCTGGGCGGGGTGATCATCGGCAGCCGCGAGTTCATCCGGGGCACGGTGGAGCCCTATCTGAAACATACCGGCGGCGCGCTCAGCCCGTTCAGCGCCTGGATCATGCTCAAGGGGCTCGAGACCATGGCGCTGCGCGTGAATGCCCAGGCCGAAACCGCGCAGAAGCTGGCCGAGGCGCTGGAGGGGCACCCGGAGCTGGTGCGCACGCTCTATCCCGGGCTGAAGAGCCATGCCCAGAACGCGCTGATCCAGAGCCAGCTGGGCGGCAAGGGGGGCACCGTGCTGTCGCTCGACCTCAGGGGCGGCAAACCGGCGGCGTTCCGTTTTCTGAACGCGCTGACTATCCCGGTGATCTCGAACAATCTGGGTGATGCCAAATCCATCGCCACCCATCCCGCCACCACCACCCATCAACGGTTGAGCGAGGCGCAGCGGGCCGAGCTGGGCATCACGCCGGGCCTGATCCGTTTCTCGGTCGGGCTCGAGGATGCGGGCGACTTGCTGGCTGATCTTCGGGCTGCTCTCGACTCTTCCGCCGGCTAGCAGGGAATCGCCGGAGGTGCCGTCACCTCCGGCCTCCGCCCGGGCTGCCAAAATGCCGCACAAGCGTCGTTTTCCATCGGTTTTCTTGATCCACTCGGCAATATCCCGCGTAATCAGGTGGATTGGAACGCCGGGCCGGTCCATATTGATGGACGGACAAGACCGAGGATGTGTGCGATGAACCTACACCCCCGCGATATCGACGAGACACCCGACCGCGACGCAGCCGCCGCCGCGCTTGCGGTGTTGCGCCGCTGGGCCTCGGGTGCCACCAGCACCGAGATCAGCGAGCTTGACCCCTCGGTCGCACGGCTGCTGCCGGATGCGGCCCTGTCGAACTATCCCGATCTCAGCCGGCAGTACCCAGAGGATTTCACCGTCGATGCAACCTATCGCGCCGGGCTGCCTGACCTGCAGAACGGCCCGTCCAGCCTGATCCGCGGGGCAAAGCAGCAGATCCAGCATGTGGGCATCTCGAATTTCCGCCTGCCGATCCGCTTTCACCGCAAGGAGGGCGACGACCTGACGCTGGAAACCTCGGTGACCGGCACCGTCAGCCTGGAGGCGGGCAAGAAGGGCATCAACATGTCCCGCATCATGCGGTCCTTCTACAAACATGCCGAGCGCACGTTCAGCTTTGAGGTGATCGAGGCCGCGCTGGACGATTACATGACCGATCTGGACAGTTTCGACGCGCGTATCCAGATGCGGTTCTCCTATCCCGAGCGGATCGAAAGCCTGCGTTCGGGGCTGAGCGGCTATCAGTACTACGATATCGCGCTGGAACTGGTCGAACAGGGCGGCGAGCGGCTCAAGATCATGCATCTGGACTATGTCTATTCCTCGACCTGCCCCTGTTCGCTGGAACTCAGCGAACATGCGCGCTCCAGCCGGGGGCAGCTGGCCACGCCGCATTCGCAGCGCTCGGTCGCGCGGCTGTCGGTGGTGGTGGATGGCGATGCCAGCTGTCTGTGGTTCGAGGATCTGATCGCGCTGTGCCGCCGGGCGGTGCCGACCGAGACGCAGGTGATGGTCAAGCGCGAGGACGAGCAGGCATTCGCCGAGCTGAACGCCGCCAACCCGATCTTTGTCGAGGACGCGGCGCGGCTGTTCTGCGCCGAGCTGCTGGCCGACCACCGGATCGGCGATTTCCGGGTGGTCGCGAGCCACCAGGAAAGCCTGCACAGCCATGATGCGGTCTCGGTCCTGACCGAGGGGGCGACCTTTGCCACCGCCAGTCTCGATCCGCGCCTCTTCGCCACGCTGTTCCACGTCGGATAGCCGGTTTCTTGGGCAGGGGGCCGGGGATCGGCGGGTTTTTGCCGCGCTGCGGCATTTTTTGCTGCACAAGCATGGGTTGTATGCCGTAGACTGGCGCTGATGCAGATTCGCGCCTGTGGGGTGATCCCGCTTGCGGTTCGGGTGCTGCATCCGCCCCGACCTGTCTGATGGAGTAAGATGGCGATGCTACAGATGACCTCTCCGCTGCATGTCCAGGCCGCCGCGTTCCGGCTGGCCGGTTATGCGATCAGCAACCAGCTGCGCGTGATGCAGATCCTGTCTCGCGCGGCGCTGAATGCGCCGCTTGCGCAGGTGCAGGCGCTGCAGGCGGCCGCATCGGTTCCCGCGCCCAGAAAGGCGACCCCGGCCCGGGCACAGGCACCGGCAGCCAAACAGGCCGCAGCCAAGTCCGCCGCACCCGCCCCTGAACAGAGCCTCGCCCCTGAACCGACCCTGGCGCCCGAACAGGCCGCTGCCGTGGTCGCAAAGGCGCCCGAGGCAGAGCGCGCGGCAACACCCGCTCCCGCCGCTTTGGCCGCAGTCGAGACGGAGGACGCGGCCGCACCGGTAGCGGCCGAGCCGGCCACAGCAGCCCCCACAGCGCTGCAGGCGCCCGCGCCCGAGACGGCCAAGGCGTCGATTGCGGCGGCGCATCCGGCCCCGCGTCGGCGGCGCAAGCCCGCGACCCCGGCGCCCTTGCCGTCCAAGGGGCAGCCCGCGGGCAAGTGAGGGGCGCGCAGCCGCTTGACTCCGGCGGCGCGGGGCGCCAACCCTGCGCCTCATGTTGGACATGCGCCCCGTCGGATATGTGATCGGCCTGCTGGTTGCCATTCTTGGTGCCACCATGGTGTTTCCGCTTGCCGCCGACCTGATCGAGGGGCGCGGCGAGTGGCCGGTCTTTTTGCAAAGCGGTGTGATCACCGTGCTGACCGGGGCGATTCTGGCGCTGAGCTGCGCCAATGGCGTGCGCGAGGGTCTGACCATCCAGCAGACCTTTCTGCTGACCACGCTGGTCTGGGTGGCGCTGCCCCTGTTCGGCGCTTTGCCCTTCATGTTCGGCGCCACCGAGCTGCGCTTTGTCGATGCGTTCTTCGAGGCGATGTCGGGCCTGACCACCACCGGGTCGACGGTGATCTCGGGGCTGGACGGATTGCCGCGCGGATTGCTCTTGTGGCGCGGGGTGCTGCAATGGCTGGGGGGGATCGGCATCATCGTGGTGGCGATGGTGTTCCTGCCCGAACTGCGGGTGGGGGGCATGCAGATCTTCCGCTCGGAAGGGTTCGACACGATGGGCAAGATCCTGCCCCGTGCCCAGGAAATCGCCGGCCAGATCACCGTGATCTATGTGGCGCTGACATTTGCCTGCGCGCTGGTCTATGGCGCGTTGGGAATGAGCTTTTTCGATGCGCTGGTGCATTCGCTGACCACGATCTCGACCGGTGGATTCTCGAATTATGACGCCTCCTTCGGCACCTTTTCGGGCCTGCCGGAATACGCGGCCTCGGTCTTCATGATCCTCGCGGCGCTGCCCTTCGTGCGCTATGTGCAGATGGTGAACGGGCATTCGGCGCCGCTGTTCCAGGACAGCCAGGTGCATGTGTTCCTGATCGTGATCGCGCTGCTGGTCGGGGTGACCACCGTGGTGCTGACCACGGTGTTTCCCCATCACGTGGAACAGGCCTTTCGCGAGGCGCTGTTCAACATCACCTCGATCATCTCGGGCACAGGGTACGCCAGTGTCGATTACATGGGCTGGGGCGGGTTTCTGGTCACCATGTTCTTTGTCATCGGTCTGATCGGAGGCTGTGCCGGATCGACCGCCTGTTCGGTGAAGATCTTCCGCTATCAGCTGCTCTTTGCCTCGATCAAGGTACAGTTGCAGCGGATCCGTACGCCGCACGGGGTGTTTCTGCCCCGGTTTCAGGGCCGCCCGATCGGGCCGGATGTGCTGGGCTCGGTGATGAGCTTCTTTGTGTTCTTCATCGTGACCCTGGGTGTTCTGGCCTGGGGGCTGGCGCTGACCGGGCTCGATTTCATCACCGCGCTGTCGGGGGCCGCGACGGCGATTGCCAATGTGGGTCCGGGGCTGGGCGAGCAGATCGGGCCGGCGGGTAACTTCGCAGGGCTGAACGACGCCGCGAAATGGATGCTGAGCGTGGGCATGCTGATCGGGCGGCTCGAGGTGATGTCGGTCTATGTCCTGTTCACCGTGCAGTTCTGGCGGGCCTGAACGGGGCTAGCCGTTTTCCGTCACGGAAAACGGCCCGGAAAACAGGTGTTTTCCGGGCCGGAATTTTTGCAAAATTCCGGCTCTGCCGGACCGTCGGGGGTCAATCCCAGCAGCTGACCAGAACCGTCATGCCGCTGGCACGCCGGTTCAGCTCGTCCGGGGTGATCCGGCCTGCTGTCTCGGCCTGCTGCGCGCCCATTCCGGCCGCGCTCAGCACATCGCGCAGGGCCTGCGCCTTGGCGGCGAAGCTCACGCCACGGGGCAGTTGCTGGCCCGTCGCGGGTGCGGGCAGCAGCATGCCCACCACCGTACCCTGATCGTCGATCACCGGACCGCCGGCATCGCCGGTCTGCGCCATCAGGCCCAGTCGGGCCAGCTCGGTCTCGCCGCGCAGCCCCTTGACGTCGTCAAGCGTACCGAAGGTCAGTGTCGGGGCGCCCAGGATGCCTTCGTAGGAATAGCCAGCCACGGTAATGTCGGCCCCCAGACGCGGCATTTCCTGGCCCAGCCCGGCCACCACCATCGGGGCCAGCGCCTGTTCGGGCCGCAGCACCGCCACCCCCAGCCCGGCATCGCGATCGACCACCTGCGCGCCATAGCTGCCGTCAAGCGTCACCCGGGTACAGCCCTGCACCGCCTCGGCCACCGTCAGCACGGTGCCCTTGCCATCGACATAAAAGCCCGAGCGCGACAGGCGCGGTTTGCGGATTTCCAGCCCCGAAACCAGGTCGACGCTTTGCACCGCGTCGCCACCCGCCGCCGGATCGAGCACACCGTCGGTGCGGGCAAAGCTTGCCCGCATCGCGGCCAGCACCCGGGCACGGCGATCCTCGTCGCCGGTGGGCCAGATCAGGGTAAAGCCCTTGATCTCACCGCCGCTCAGCGCCGCCTCGGTATAGGAGACGATGCCATTGCCGCGCCCCTCAAGGGTGAAGCTGTCGCTGCCCCGCTCACGCGGGCCATCCAGCGGCACGATCTCCAGCGTCTGCATGATGTCATAAAGCCCATAGAGCGTTGCCTTGTCGCCCGGCTGGCTGATCAGCAGCACCTGTGCGCCCAGCTCGCCGGACGCATCGAAATGGGCAAAGGGCGCCTCGTAGCGGCTGAACCGGACCACGCCCAGGGGCAGGTCCATCTCGATCCCGGCTGCGGTGTCGCGGTGACGTGCCATACCGGTCGAGATCAGCGGCGCGTTATACTGATCCATCAGCACCTTGCGCTGGCGGGTGGTCAGAACGCCGGTTGCCTCGAACCCGTTGAACCCTTGCCAATCGGCCATCGAGCGGCGGGTGCCGGCGCCAAAGGCACCGTCGATCGCGGCATTGTAGAAACCGGCCGCCTGCAGCGCGATCTGCAGTGCCTGCCGCTCTTCCCGGCTCAGCGCCTGTTCGCTGCGGCGGGCCTGGGCGGGGGTTTCGTCCGCCGGTTCCGGCTGAACCTGCGGCGTTGCTTCGGCCACCGGTTCGGGCGCGGTCTGTTCGACCGGCGCCACCGCCGCACCCCGGTTCAGCAGATCCGAGCCGACGGGCCAGAACTGTTGCCCCAGCGCGCCCGACAGGGCGATGAAACTGTCACCGGGAATGCGCCGCTCGGCCCGATAGACCCGCAGCACCTGTTCGGCATCCTCGCGCAGATAGGGGCCCAGCACGATGCCGTACCAGCCCCCGCCCAGCGAGAATCCGGCCACATCCGAGAGGTCGGCGGCATAGGTCTGGGCACGCTCCTGTGCGGTGCGCAGATTGGGTTGCGCCTCGATCTGCACCCAGACCACCTCGTCGGCGGATTGCTGGGCCAGTGCGGCAGAGGAAATCAGATAAAAAAGCGAAAGAACGGCGATCAGCGGTCTTATCATTGTTGGGTCTCGTACCTTCAAATACGTATCGTCCCCGCAGGTTATGCAGGAAATCGCGGCAATTGCCATGGGGCAGGCGCGCGGTGCGGGGCGGTGTGGCGATATCAGCGCAGCCGCCAGCGCCGGGACCGGGCAGATGTGCCGTTGACGCTGGGGGGGCGGTTGCATAGGAAAGGCGCGATCCTATCGCCATCCAGCGCCCGAGGCCGCCATGACCCATCCGACCCCCACCGCTCCGCGCTCGTTCCAGGAGATCATCCTGCGGCTGCAGACCTATTGGGCGTCCAAGGGCTGCGCCATCCTGCAACCCTATGACATGGAGGTGGGCGCGGGCACGTTCCACCCGGCCACCACCCTGCGCGCGCTGGGCAGCAGCCCCTGGGCCGCCGCCTATGTGCAGCCCTCGCGCCGTCCCACCGACGGGCGCTATGGCGAGAACCCGAACCGGTTGCAGCATTATTACCAGTACCAGGTGCTGATCAAACCCAGCCCGCCCGATCTGCAAGAGCTGTACCTCGGCTCGCTGGAGGCGATCGGCGTCGACATGGCGCTGCATGACATCCGCTTTGTCGAGGACGACTGGGAAAGCCCGACGCTGGGCGCCTGGGGCCTGGGCTGGGAGGTCTGGTGCGACGGGATGGAGGTGAGCCAGTTCACCTATTTCCAGCAGGTCGGCGGCCATGACTGCGCGCCGGTCTCGGGCGAGCTGACCTATGGTCTGGAGCGTCTGGCGATGTATGTGCTGGGCATCGACCACGTGATGGACATGCCCTTCAACGATCCGCAATCGCCCATCCCGCTCAGCTATGGCGACGTGTTCAAGCAGACCGAAGAGGAATACGCGCGCTGGAACTTCGACGTGGCCAATACCGAGGTGCTGCTGAGGCATTTCGAAGAGGCCGAGGCCGAATGCGCCGCGATCCTGGCGCAAACCCATGACGATCCCAAGACTGGCAAGCGCATCGTGATGGCGCATCCGGCTTATGACCAGTGCATCAAGGCATCCCATATCTTCAACCTGCTCGATGCGCGCGGCGTGATCTCGGTGACCGAGCGGCAGGCCTATATCGGCCGGGTGCGGGCGCTGGCCAAGCAATGCGCGGATGCGTTTGTGCAGACGACCGCCGGGGGCTATGCTGCGGCCTGAGGATAACGGGGCAGGGGCAACCGCCATGGATCAGGCAACTCGCGACTCTTATGAAGAGAAGCTGCGCAAGGCGCGGCGGCGGCTGAAACGCCACGTCCGGACCGCCCAAAGCGAGGGCTTCATGACCGGGGCCGCCGCGATGCTGCGCCCGGGTGATGTGGTGATCGACTGCGGCGCCAATGTCGGCGATGTGACGGCGGTTTTGTCCGCGACCGGCGCCACCGTCCATTGCTTCGAACCCGACCCTTATGCCTTTTCCCTGCTCGAAGAGCGCTTTGGCGAGGCCACGAATGTGCATCTGCACAATCAGGCCGCCGGGGTGGCGGCGGGCAGCATCGGCCTGATGCGCGCCGAAAGCTTTGGCGAAGACCCCAGGAAGAACACGGTGATGAGCACCACACTGCCCGGAGGGCGGGGCATCAGCGCGCAAGCGGAGGATGTGATCGAGGTCGAGATGATCGACTTTCCCGCCTTTTTGTCCGGGCTGATCGCCGAACATGGCGATATCGCCATGCTCAAGATGGATATCGAAGGGGCCGAGCTGGACATCCTGGAAGCGATGGAAGAGCGCGACCTGTTCGATTCGGTCCGGGTCACGCTGGTCGAGACCCATGAACGCAAATTCCCCGATCTGCGCCCGCGCTTTCGCGCGCTGAAAGAGCGGATCGGAGAGAAATACGCCACCAGCAAGGTCAATCTCGACTGGATCTGAGATCAGGTCCGGTCGGTCAATCGGAGAAACCCATGACAGGCAAGGTCTTGGTCATTGTGCTGCTGCTTTGCGGCGCGGCTGCGGGCGCGGCGATGTACTATTTTCAGGTCTACGGCTTTTATTACGAGGTCGCGGCCAGACCGGGACAGGATGTGGCGCTGATGCCTCTGGGCGGCGATGCCCCCCGGCCCATCGCCTATGACGGATTTCAGGCCATCGACGCCGACAGCTCGCCCATTCGCTATCGCGCCTGCTTTACCACGGATCTGAGCCTTGATGCGCTGAGTGCCGCTTATGAACCTGTCGAGGCGCCAGAGCCGCTGACCGCCCCCACCTGGTTTGGCTGCTATGATGCCGCGGCCATTGATGCCGCACTGAAAGCAGGGACGGCGCGGGCCTATCTGGGGGCCAAGAACATCCATTACGGGGTGGACCGGATCGTTACGGTAACAGAGGAGGGGCGCGGCTATGTCTGGCACGTGCTCAACAATTGCGGGAAGAAGGCCTATGATGGCACCGTGGTGGGCGAGGAATGTCCGCCGCGCCCCGAAAACTGAGGCGACAGGCGCGGGCAGGTGACCGAGACGCTGCACATATCCGCCTTCATGACCGTGACCCTGGGTCTGGCAGTCTATCTGGTGGGGGTGCGCATCAACGACCGGTTGCCGTTTCTGGAACGCTTCAGCATCCCCGAGCCGGTGACCGGTGGTTTGCTGGCCTCGCTGGTGGTGCTTGGGCTGAATTCCGTGTTCGGGATCGAACTGGCCTTTGACCTGACCGGGCGCGATTTCCTGCTGGTGCTGTTCTTTACCGGGATCGGGCTGAACGCGAGGCTTGGTGATCTGATCGCGGGCGGCAAACCGCTGGCGATCCTTTTGGTGCTGACCCTGCTGACCATCCTGGCGCAGAACGTCATCGGGGTGCTGGGCGCGGTGGTGTTCGGCTTCCCGCCGCAGGCGGGGGTGCTGTTCGGCTCGGCCGCGCTGATCGGGGGGCACGGCACCGCCATCGCCTGGGCGCCCGAGGTGGCGCAGGCGACCGGCCTGGCCTCGGCTACCGAGCTGGGGGTCGCGGTGGCGACGCTGGGCCTGGTGATCGCGGCGCTGATCGGCGGCCCGATCGCCACCTATCTGGTCGAGAGCCGCAAGCTGACCCCGAACCGCCCGGACGAAGAGCTGACGGTCGGCCTGCCCAACGAGATGGACGAGGAGCCACCGCAGATCGACCACAAGTCGCTGATGCGGGTGCTCTTGACGCTGAACGTGGCGATCCTGCTGGGCTATGGCTTGCAGGAAAGCATCGAGGAGTTGGGCCTGAAACTGCCGCTTTTCGTGCCCTGCCTGCTGTCGGCCATCGTGGTCGGCAACCTGCGCACGGCGCTGTTCCCACGTGCCCTGCGCGTGTCGCGCACGCCGACGCTGGCGCTGATCTCGGAATTCGCGCTGGGCGCGTTTCTGGCGATGTCGCTGATGAGCCTGCAACTCTGGACCATCGCCGAGACCGGCCTGGCACTGGCGGTGATCATCGCCGCGCAGACGCTGTTTGCCCTGGGCTTCATCCTGCTGGTGTTGTTCCGCGCCATGGGCGGCGGTTACCGCGCGGCGGTGCTGGCGGCGGGGTTCGGTGGCTTCGCGCTGGGCGCCACGCCTACCGCGATTGCAAATATGACCGCCGTAACCAAGCGCTATGGCCCGTCGCCTCTTGCCTTTATCGTGCTCCCCCTTGTATCCGCCTTCTTTGTGGATATCGCCAATGCGGTCGTCATCCAGATGATCGTCAATTTCTAAGGACCGACCATGCCCGACCTGCTGATCGAACTGTTTTCCGAGGAAATCCCCGCCCGCATGCAGGCGCGTGCCGGTGAGGACCTGAAAAAGCGGATCACCGACGGTCTGGTCGAGGCGGGGCTGACCTATGCCTATGCCGCCGCGCTCAGCACCCCGCGCCGCCTGGTGCTGGCGGTCGAGGGGCTGCTGGACGCAAGCCCCACCCAGCGCGAAGAGCGCAAGGGCCCCAAGGTCGGCGCGCCCGAGCAGGCGGTCGAGGGCTTCCTGCGTGGCGCCGGCATCAGCCGTGACCAGCTGGAAGAGCGGGAAACGCCCAAGGGCGCGATCTATTTCGCCACCATCGAAAAGCCGGGCCGCCCGGCGGCCGCGATCGTGGCCGAGGTGCTGGAAGACACCATTCGCAATTTCCCCTGGCCCAAGTCGATGCGCTGGGGCGCGGGCTCCTTGCGCTGGGTGCGGCCCCTGCAGTCGATCCTGTGCATCCTGACCACCGAGGCCGGGGCCGAGGTGGTGCCGCTCGATATCGACGGGATCAAGGCAGGCGACAGCACCGCGGGCCACCGCTTCATGGCGCCGGCCCGGTTCTCCGTCACCTCGTTTGAGGATTATCAGGTCAAGCTGAAACGCGCCTTCGTGGTGCTGGACCCGGCAGAGCGGGCCGAGCATATCTGGAACGACGCCCAGAACATGGCCTTTGCCGCCGGGCTGGAACTGGTCGAGGACAAGGGCCTGCTGGCCGAGGTCGCGGGCCTGGTCGAGTGGCCCGTCGTGCTGATGGGCCAGATCGGGAGTGAGTTCTTGGACCTGCCAGCGGAAGTGCTGCAAACCTCGATGCGCGAGCATCAGAAGTTCTTCTCGGTCCGCAATCCGAAGACCGGCCGGATCGAACGCTTTGTCACCGTTGCCAACCGCGAGACCGCCGACAATGGCGCCACCATCCTTGCGGGCAACCAGAAGGTGCTGTCGGCGCGTCTGGCAGATGCCAAGTTCTTCTGGGACAACGATCTGCGCGCGGCGCATGCGGGCATGGATGCCTGGGTGCAGGCGCTGGAAAACGTGACCTTCCACAACAAGCTTGGGAGCCAGGGCGACCGTATCCGCCGCATCGCCGCACTGGCGCGCGAGCTGGCCCCGGTGGTGGGTGCCGAGGCGGATCAGGCCGAACAGGCCGCGACCCTTGCCAAGGCCGATCTGAGTTCCGAGATGGTCTTTGAATTTCCAGAACTTCAGGGGCTTATGGGGCGTTATTACATCGCTGCCTCAGGTCAGGACGCCGCCATCGCCGCTGTCGCGCAGGACCATTACTCGCCGCTTGGCCCCTCTGATGAGGTGCCCACCGCACCGCTTTCGGTCATCGTGGCACTGGCGGACAAGCTCGACACGCTGACAGGCTTCTGGGCCATCGACGAAAAGCCCACCGGCTCGAAAGACCCCTTCGCGCTGCGCCGCGCGGCGCTGGGCGTGATCCGGCTGGTGCTGGCCAATGACCTGCGCCTGCCGCTGGATCGGTCCATCGACGCGCAACTGCTGCGCCACAAGTACCACGCCAGCAACGGCGAGGCCGCGCTGCGCGACCTGATCGAAGAAATCGCCGATCACGGCGTCTTCGGCGCCGCCTTCGAAACGATCAAGGAGAAGCTGGGCGATGCGGGCGCGCTCGAGGCACTGGCAGGCGATGTGCCCGATCTTTCCGCTGACCTGCTCGCCTTCATCCACGACCGGCTCAAGGTCTTCCTGCGCGACGAGGGCATCCGCCACGACGTGATCGACGCCTGTATCGCGATGGCGGGCAATGATGACCTCAACCTGCTGGTCAAACGCGCCCGCGCGCTCAATACGGTGATCGCGACCGAAGATGGCGAGAACCTGGTGCAGGGCTTCAAGCGCGCCAACAACATCCTGACCCAGGCCGAGGAAAAGGACGGGGTCGAATATTCCTTTGGCGCCGATATCAAATTCGCCGAGGCCGACAGCGAAAAGGCCCTGTTCGCCGCGCTCGAACAGGCCGAGTCGAAAATCAACGTCGCGCTCAAGGCCGAGGATTTCGCCGCCGCCATGACGGCCATGGCCGCCCTTCGCGCGCCGGTGGATGCTTTCTTTGATCAGGTGCAGGTCAATTCCGACAATCAGGTGGTACGCCGCAACCGCCTGAACCTGCTCAGCCAGATCCGCAAGGTCTGCTCCAGTGTCGCCGACCTGACCCGTATCGACGGCTGAGGCATCCGACGCGCCATCCCCTTGTGGCGCGCATCGGGCCTTGTCAGGCGCTCGGTCTGCCGTGGCCCCGCTCTGCTGCTTCTTTCTGGTCACAAATACTCATAGCCCCGGCAGCCACGGGTGCTGCCTGTGCGCACATGGTGCTTGCGCCGTCTTCAAACGCCCTTATTCTGCACGCAAACGAGGGGTGCCGCAGTGCAGAATAATCCGAACACCACGCTGATCACATCAACCGCTCCGGTGGCCACCTCCACCCATGGCGGGCGGGCCAAATGCCTGCAGCGACTGGTGCGGCTCGACCTTCCGGTGCCGCGCACGGTGGCGCTGTCCTTTGGAGCGGTGCATGACATCGCGCAGGGCCAGTTGCCCGATATCGCCGCCATCGTCAGCCAGTTCGATCCGACCGCACTGCTGTGTGTACGTCCCAGTTCCGAGGACCCCGATTGGGGCGGGCCGGGCGCGGTGCTCAACATCGGCATGAACGATGCCCGCTTTGTCGAACTCAGCGACCGTATGGGGGCCGAGGCGGCGGCGGCGCTCTATCTGCGCTTCGTGCAGACCTTTGCCATTCACGTGGCCCGGCTTGACCCGGATGTCTTCGACGAGATCGAGGCCGACGGGCGCGAGGGGCTGCGCCAGTCCTTGCGCGCCTATGAGGACGAGACCGACGAGAGCTTTCCCCAGGACCCGGGCGAGCAGCTGGCCGCCGTGCTGCGCTCGATGGCGCGCGCCTGGGAGGGCACTTCGGCCCGGCTGTTGCGTCAGGCCAAGGGGGCGCCCGCCGATGCCGGGCTGGGCCTTGTGGTGCAGGAAATGATCCCCGGCCTCGGCCAGGGCGAATGCGGCTCGGGCGTGCTGCAACTGGTCGAGCCGGCCACCGGCCTGCCTCAGATCACCGGCCGCTACCTGAGTCAGAGCCAGGGCCGCGACGCGCTGGGGGCAGGGGCCGAGGCGCTCTATCTCGAAAAGGACCCGCGCGGCATCTCGCTCGAGGATGTGGCGCCCGAGGCCTTTGCCGCGCTCAAGCAGCACGCGGCGCTGATGCGCGAGAAGCTGCGCGAGGAGATGCAGGTCGAATTCGTCATCGAATCCGGGCGCGTGCACATTCTCGACGGGGTGCGAGTACCCCGCAGCGCCCGCGCGGCGCTGCGCATCGCGGTGCGGCTGGCCGAGGACGGCATCATCCCGCAGCAAGAGGCTGTGATGCGCATCGACCCGCATTCGGTCAACGAGTTGTTGCACCGCCAGGTGCACCCGCAGGCCAGGCGCGATGTGCTGACCACAGGGATCGCGGCCAGCCCGGGGGCCGCCACCGGCAAGATCGTGTTTACCGCCGCCGAGGCGCAGGCGAGTGCGGCGCGCGGCGAGCCCTGCGTGCTGGTGCGCCGCGAGACCTCGCCTGAGGATGTGCGCGGCATGCATGCCGCCGTGGCGGTGCTGACCGAACGGGGCGGCATGACCAGCCACGCGGCGGTGATCGGGCGCGGCCTGGGCCTGCCCTGTATCGTCGGCGCTTCGGATATGGAGTTCCAGACCAAGGCACGCCAGATCAAGGCGCCTGACGGGCGGGTGTTTCGCACCGGCGATATCCTGACCATCGACGGCAGCACCGGTCAGGTGCTGGCCGGCCAGCCCGAGATGATCGACGCGGCGCTGGATGACAGTTTCCAGACCCTGATGGCCTGGGCCGATGCCGAACGCGATATCGGCATCCGCGCCAATGCCGACACGCCTGCAGATGCCCAGGCCGCGCGCAATTTCGACGCGCAGGGCATCGGGCTGTGCCGGACCGAGCATATGTTCTTCGAGCCGGGCCGGTTGACGGTGATGCGCGAGATGATCTTTGCCGCCACCCCCTCGGGGCGCAAGGCGGTGCTGGAGCGGCTGCTGCCGATGCAGCGGCAGGATTTCGTGCAGCTGTTCCGTATCATGGAGGGCAAGCCGGTCTGCATTCGCCTGTTCGATCCGCCGCTGCATGAATTTCTGCCCACCACCCGCAGCGGCCAGCGCGAACTGGCCGAGGCGCTGGACCTGCCGGTCAGTGACGTGACCCGCCGGGTCGAGGCGATGAGCGAATACAACCCCATGCTGGGCCTGCGCGGCGTGCGGCTGGGGGTCACCGTGCCCGAGATCTATGACATGCAGGCCCGCGCCATCTTCGAGGCCACTCTCGAGGCCAGCCGCAAGGGCGAACCGGTGGTGCCCGAGGTGATGATCCCGCTGGTTTCGGCCAAGCGCGAGGTCGAGCTGGTCAAGGCCCGCATCGACGCGGTGGCCTCGGCCGTTGCCTCCGAGCGGGGTCAGGAATTCGACTATCGCCTGGGCGTCATGGTGGAAACCCCGCGCGCCTGCCTGCGCGCCGACGAGATCGCCGCCTGTGTTTCGTTCCTCAGCTTCGGCACCAACGACCTGACCCAGATGACCTATGGCCTGTCGCGCGACGATGCCGGGCGGTTCATGTCGGCCTATGTACGCCAGGGCGTGTTTTCCGAGGACCCGTTCCATGTGCTGGATCGGGACGGGGTGGGCGAATTGCTGAAACTGGGGGTCGAACGGGGCCGCCGGGGCCAGCCCGGGGTGACCGTTTCGGTCTGTGGTGAACATGGCGGAAACCCCGAATCAATCGCCTTTTGCCGGGCGGCGGGGTTCGACTATGTCTCTTGTTCACCCTTCCGGGTGCCAGTCGCGCGACTGGCCGCCGCGCAGCTGGCGATTTCGGATAAACTTGGTATTTCAAGCGACTAGAGTGTCAATATCTAGTGGTTTTCGGGGCGTGTATGGGTCTTGCATTTTTGCAGGCCTGCCTTCGAAATTCCTTGTAAATTTGCAAAAACTGGATCTTTGCGCCCGTCTGGAGTATGGGCTTTCTGCGCCGACTGGGGAGGAACCGGCGCGCGACGCTTGATTTGGGGTAGAAGATGAAGAGATTTGTTCTGACAGTTTTACTGTCGGCTGCTGTCACGCTGCCGGAATTCGCGTTTGCTGATCGCGGGTCCGAGGCCGTCGGTGCCGCCGAGCAGGCCGAAGCGCCCCGCAAGGGCAAGAGCTTTCGCAACTACCTCAGGGCGCTGCTGCCCAAGCCCGAGGAAGAGGCCCCGGTGACCGCGGTCGATTTCTCGCGCTCGTGGATCGACCAGCAGCCTCGCGCCGAGGGCGGCGAGCAATGGCAATGCCTGGCCGAGGCGCTGTATTTCGAAGCGCGGGGCGAGACCATCAAGGGTCAGTTCGCAGTGGCCGAGGTGATCCTGAACCGGGTCCAGAGCGAGCGCTTCCCGAACACGCCCTGCGGCGTCATCCGGCAGGGGACCGGGCGCAAGTATCAGTGCCAGTTCACCTATACCTGCGACGGGCGCAAGGAAGTCATCGCCGAGAAACAGGCCTATGAGCGGGTGGCCAAGGTCGCGCGCCTGGCCATGGACGGGGCCGCCGAGAGCCTGACAGACGGGGCCACCTATTACCACACCACCGCCGTGCGCCCCAGCTGGGCCCGCCGGTTTACCCAGACGACCAAGATCGGCGTGCACCTGTTCTATCGGCAGGGCCAGCGCACCGCGAGCAACTGAGTGACGCCGCCGCGTCGCAACCCTGCTGGCAGGGGCGCGGCGCAGGGCTATATTGCGGGCCACGAGGGAGGCCCGCGATGACATTCACCCGCCGACATGTTCTGAAGACAGCCACCGCCTGCGCGCTGATGCCACGTCTGGCTGAGGCCGCGCCGATCACGCTGACCGCCATGGAGGCCCGCCAGCAGATCGCGCCCGAAGGGTATCCCGACACCGCGATCTGGGGCTATGAGGGCGGCGCGCCGGGCCCTGAAATCCGGGTCGCGCAGGGCGGACGTCTCAGCCGCCGCCTGATCAACCGGCTGCCGCAGCCCACTGCCGTGCATTGGCACGGTATCCGCATCGACAATGCGATGGATGGCGTGCCGGGCCTGACGCAGCAGGCGGTGCCGACCGGGGGCAGTTTCGATTACGATTTCACCCTGCCGGACGCGGGCACCTATTGGTACCACTCGCACAACCGCTCGATGGAGCAGGTGGCGCGCGGGTTGCATGGCCCGCTGATCGTGGACGAGGCCAGTGCGCCCGATATCGACGGTGAGCACGTGCTGGTGCTGGATGACTGGCGGCTCGACCCGGACACGGCCGCGATCGGCGCGAATTTCGACAATGGCCACGACCTGAGCCATGCCGGGCGCATTGGCAACCTTCTGACCGTGAATGGCCGGTTCGACCCCGCCTTCAGGGCCAGACCTGCCGAGCGCCTGCGCCTGCGCCTGATCAATGCCGCCAATGCGCGGGTCTTCGAGGTCGGGCTGGACGGCATGCAGGGCTGGATCGTGGCGCTGGACGGGATGCCGCTGGAGGAACCGCTGGTGGTCAGCGGCGCCTTTCCGCTGGCCCCGGCGCAGCGGGCCGACCTGATCGTGGATATCACCGCCGAGACTGGCGCCAGTGCCAGCCTGCTCAGCATCGAGCGCGACGGCGGCTATGGGTTGTGCCGGTTCGACGTCTCGGGGCAGGGCGCGGGCGCGGCCCGCGCGGCGCCGGCGCCGCTGCCGCCCAACCCGCTGCCGGTCATCGAGGGGCTGGCCGACAGCCCGCTGCACCAGATGCGGCTGCAGGGGGGCGCGATGCGCTGGCTTGACAGCGCCCTGCTGGGCGAGACCGAGATGAGCGGGCGCGAACTGGCGCAGCTGGGCAAGTTCTGGGCGCTCGACGGCCGCGCCGACCGGTCCGCGACCCCGTTCCTGGAGGCCGCGCGCGGCAGCCTGCACCGGATCGCCTTTGTCAACGAGACCGGTTTCGATCATGGCATGCATCTGCATGGCCATCATTTCCGCCTGATCGCCCCCAATGGCGCGCTGGGTCCCTGGCGCGACACGGTGCTGGTGGCGCCGGGCGAGACCCGGCAGATCGCGCTGGTCGCCGACAATCCGGGCGACTGGCTGTTGCATTGCCACATGCTGGGCCATGCGGCGGCGGGCATGACAAGCTGGTTTCGCGTCACCTGATGCCGCATTCGAGAACTGGTATGGCGCATGTCGCCCTGCTATAGGCTGGTTAAGCGCCTATTGAGGGCAGACTGACACGACCCCGGAAAGGCCCGCCCGATGAGTTCCGAAATCCGCCTTGCCTTTGCCCATCCTTCGGAACGCTCCGAAGCGACGGCATCGCGCGGTCCTTTGGACCGTATCTCGCTGCGTGACCATGTGGTCGAGGTCGAGATCGGCGCCTTTCAGGCCGAGCGGGGCACCACCCAGCGCATCTGTTTCAACGTGGTGGTCGAGGTGATGCCGCTGACCGGCCCCATCGACGACGATGTCGACCGCATCCTGTCCTATGACCGGGTGACCGAGGCGATTGCCCGCGCCCTGGCCGAAGAGCGGCTTAACCTGCTTGAAACCCTGGCCGCGCGGGTGGCCGAGCTGATCCTGCACGAGCCCCAGGCGGTGCGTGTCTTTGTCCGCATCGAAAAGCTGGATCGCGGCCCCGGCGCGCTGGGGGTCGAAATCGTGCGCGGGCGCGACAAGCTGCATGTGGATCAGAACGAGGATCTGCGCCCGCACCCGCGCCTTGTCTACCTGTCCAACGCGGCGATCGATTCAGCGCATCTCAAGGGCTGGATCGACCAGCTGGAACATCGCGAGCGGCCGCTGATCATCTGCGTCGGCGCCTCGTCCCTGGCGGTGCCGCAGACCGGTCACGCGATGACCCAGCGGCGGATCGACCTGCTGGCCATCGAGCAGAACGCCTGGCGGCTGGCGGCGCGTGATCTGCGCTGCAAGGTGGTCTCGACCCGGACCGAGCTGGACTGGGCCATGAAGAACGGCCAGATCTGCGTCTGGGCACCCTCCAAGATCGTGCTGGACGCGGTGGATGGCCCCTCGGCCAAACCTTCCGAGGCGGTGGCACTGGCGGCCTGGTTCGCCGCTACCTTCGAGGCGGGCGAGATGCTGGTGATCGGTGCGGCCCTGCCCGAGGGGACCGAGGTGCCGCTGCGTGCGGTACCGGTGGAGCAGGCCGAGTTGTGAGCGACTACTTCCGCCCCCTGGTACAGCAGGGCGCGAAACGGCCCAGCGACGCGGTGACGCTGGCGGGCGGCGCGCTTTGGTTCACCCATGCCGAACATCTGCGCCGCGACCGGCCGGGCAGGGTGATCGCCGCCGCCGATATCCCGCCGGATCAGATGGAGCGCTTGACGGCCGGGCGCGCGGCGCTGGCCGGGCTCGACATGGGGCAGGCGCATCTGATGGGTATCCTCAACGTCACGCCCGACAGTTTCTCGGACGGAGGACGCCATTTCGGGATCGAGGCCGCCCGCCGCGTCGCGCTGGAGATGGTGGCGCAGGGGGTCAGCCTGCTGGATGTGGGGGGGGAATCGACCCGGCCTGGCGCGCTCGAAGTGCCCGCCGAGGACGAAATCCATCGTACCGCACCGGTGATCGAGGCGATCCGGGCCGAGACCGGCACCGCCATTTCGATCGACACCCGCAAGGCCAGCGTGGCCGAGGCGGCGCTGGCCGCCGGTGCCAGCCTGGTGAACGATGTGTCGGGGTTTACCTTTGACGCCGCTTTGGCGCCGCTCTGCGCCGAGACGCGAACACCGGTGTGCATCATGCATGCGCAGGGCGATCCGGCGACCATGCAGCAGGACCCGCATTACGATGATGTCCTGCTCGATGTGTATGATTTTCTGGCCGCACAGGTGGACCGGCTGGTCGCGCGGGGCATGGCGCGCGGTCAGATCGTGATCGACCCGGGTATCGGGTTCGGCAAGACGCAAGACCACAATCTGACCCTGCTGCGCAACCTGTCGCTGTTTCACGGTATCGGCTGCCCGATCCTGCTCGGGGTCTCGCGCAAGCGCTTCATCGGCACCATCGGCAAGGAACCGCGCGCGCAGGCGCGCGGGCCGGGCTCGATTTCCGTTGGTTTGGCGGGGCTTGCGCAGGGGGTCCAGATTTTGCGCGTGCATGACGTGGCCGAAACGGCACAGGCCTTGCGCCTGTGGGCCGCCGTCCGGTAAAGCTTGCTCCACAGGGGGTAAACAGAAAGTGAGGCGGTATGCGTAAGCTGTTCGGAACCGATGGGGTGCGGGGCACCGCGAATACCCATCCGATGACCGCCGAAATGGCGCTCAGGATCGGCGCGGCCGTCGGGCGCTATTTCCGGCGCGAGGCTGGCGGCGTGCATCGTGTCGTCATCGGCAAGGATACCCGCCTGTCTGGCTACATGTTCGAGAACGCGTTGACCGCGGGCCTTGCCTCGACCGGCATGAACGTGCTGCTGCTGGGGCCTGTGCCCACACCCGCCGTTGGCCTGATGACCCGTTCGATGCGCGCCGATCTGGGCGTGATGATCTCGGCCAGCCACAATTCAGCCGAGGATAACGGTATCAAGTTCTTCGGTCCCGACGGGTTCAAGCTGTCCGATCAGGCCGAGATGGAGATCGAGGAGATGGTCGCGACCGGCGTGCGGCTGGCGCAGGCGCATAATATTGGCCGTGTGCGCCGGGTGGATGATGCGCGCTTTCGCTATGGCGAGCGGGTGAAATCCTCGCTCACGCGCGGGCTGCGGCTCGACGGGCTCAAGGTGGTGGTGGATTGCGCCAACGGGGCCGCGCATCGCACCGCACCTGAAATCCTGTGGGAACTGGGTGCCGATGTGGTGCCGATTGGGACGTCGCCGGACGGTCTCAACATCAACCGTGGCTGCGGCTCGACCTGTCCGCGCACCGCGTCCGAGGCGGTGGTGGCCCATGGCGCGGATGTGGGGATCTGCCTGGACGGGGACGCCGACCGGGTCATCGTGATCGATCAACTTGGAAATGTTGCCGATGGCGACCAGATCATGGCGCTGTTGGCGGCGCGCTGGGCGGCCGAGGGCCGATTGCAGGGCGGCGCCCTGGTGGCGACCGTGATGTCGAACCTGGGGCTTGAACGGTTTCTGGGCGATCGCGGCATCGGGCTGGAGCGGACCGCGGTCGGTGATCGCTATGTGGTCGAGCGGATGCGCGAAGGTGGCTTCAACCTGGGGGGCGAGCAATCGGGCCATATCGTGATGAGCGACTTCGCCACCACGGGTGACGGGCTGATGGCGGGCTTGCATTTCCTGGGCGAGATGATGCGGTCTGGTCAGCCCTCCTCCGAGTTGGTGCGCCAGTTCGTTCCGGTCCCGCAACTGCTCAAGAACGTGCGGTTTGCAAAGGGGCAGACCCCGCTTGACGCCGCATCGGTGCAATCGGCGATAGCCGAGGCCGAGGGGGTGTTGAACGGCTCTGGGCGTCTGTTGATCCGCAAGTCGGGCACCGAACCGCTGATCCGGGTGATGGCCGAGTGTGAGGACGAGGCGCTGCTGACCAGGGCGGTCGACAGCGTGGTCGAGGCGGTGGCCGACGCGGTCCAGGCTTGAATTAAGCTGTCGCCCTGCGCATCCTGCCCCCGATCATCAGGGAGAATTCGGGATGTTTCGTTCTTTGACCACCTTTGCCTTGCTGCTTTCGGCCGGAATGGCCCAGGCCGGGATGACGGTCGATCTGCTGCCGCCCTGGGACGGCAAGAAGATTCCCAAGGGCCAGCATTGCCAGTTGCAGGGCGGCAAGGGCGCGACGCCGCCGATGCAGGTTGCGGGCATTCCTGCCGGCACGGTGATGCTGGTGGTGGAATATAACGACAAGACCTACAAACCGCTGTCCAGCAAGGGCGGGCATGGCACCATCGGCTATCCGGTCAAGGGGGCCAGCGCCAAGCTGCCCGCGGTGCCGGGCATGACCGCGAAACTGCCCGGTGGGGCTCGGGTTGTGGCCCCGGCGCGCAGCACCGGTGAATACGCCTCCAAGGGCTATTTGCCGCCCTGTTCGGGCGGGCGTGGCAACACCTATGAGGCGGTGGTGCAGGCGGTGGGTGCCGACGGCAAGGTGCTGGAGCGGGTCAAGCTGAAGATCGGCCGTTATTGACGGGTGAACAGCCGCCTGAGCGCGCCATACTGGCTGAGCCCGACCCCGCCCAGGATCAGCAAGAGCGACCAAAGCAGCACCGGCGGCAGCGGCTCTCCCAGCAGGGCCGCGCCCAGCAGGACCGACCAGATCGGCACCTGATAGTTGGTCAGGCTCATGAACACCGGCCCGGCGCTGCGGATCAGGGTGACACGCAACAGATTGGCCGCGGCCGTGGGCACCATGCCCAGGAACACGATCAGGCCCAGCGTGCGCAGATCGGTGGAGGGCGGCGGGCCTTCGGCGATCCAGGCCATCGGCAGCACCGCGACCACCCCGATCAGCAACAGCACGGTTGACAGGCCCATCGGATCGACCGCCGGCAGCCGTCGCATCAGGATCGAGGCCACCGCATAACAGGCGGTCGCCGCCAGACAGGCCAGCCGCCCGGGCAGTTCCAGCGCGGCGCCGCTGCTCTCGAACGCCTGCGCGCCCATCAACAGCGCAACCCCGGCAAAGCCGATGGCAAACCCCAGCGCGCGGCGCCAGGTCATCCGCTCGCCCGGGACAAAGAAATGCGCCAGCGGCAGCACCATCAGGGCGATCGAGGCCATCGAAACGCCGGTAAACCCGGCCGTCACATATTGCTGGCCCCAGGCGATCAGCGAGAAGGGCACCGCCGAACTGAGCAGCGCGATGATCACGAGCGAGAGACGCTCTGACCCGCTGAGCGGCGCCGAGAACAACCGCCCGCCCATCGCGCGCCAGACCAGGGTGCTGAGCAGCGCCCCGAAACAGACCCGCCCGGCGGCCAGCCAAAAGGGCGTGATCCCCTCGAGCGCCAGTTCGTTGATCAGAAAGGTCCCGCCCCAGACAAAGCCCAGCGTCGCCACCATCGCCCAGCTTTTCGCCGTTATGTCAGGGGATTGGGTCACGGGTGGCCTTTCGCTGGGATCCGCTCACTTGACCCCGCTCCGGTGCCGGGGTCAATCCGGAACGCTTCGTTCGGTAACGAAAACGGGCGCCACAGGGGCGCCCGTTTCGATGGGTCTGAACCCGGATCAGTTCTTCGACTTGTCGACCATCTTGCCGGCCGAGATCCAGGGCATCATGTCGCGCAGCTTCTGGCCGACCTGTTCGATCTGGTGCTCGTCATTGGCACGGCGCGAGGCTTTGATGGTCGGCTGGCCAACCGCGTTTTCCAGCATGAAGTCGCGGACGAACTTGCCCTGCTGGATGTCGGTCAGAACCGCCTTCATCGACGCCTTGGTCTGCTCATAGGGCAGGATGCGCGGGCCGGTGACATACTGGCCGTATTCGGCGGTGTTCGAGATCGAGTAATCCATGTTGGCGATGCCGCCTTCATAGATCAGGTCGACGATCAGCTTCACCTCGTGCAGACATTCGAAATAGGCCATTTCCGGAGCGTATCCGGCCTCGACCAGGGTCTCGAACCCGCAGCGGATCAGCTCGACCAGACCACCGCACAGCACGGCCTGCTCGCCGAACAGGTCGGTTTCGCATTCCTCGCGGAAGTTGGTCTCGATGATGCCCGAACGGCCGCCGCCGATGGCCGAGCAGTAGGACAGGCCGATTTCCAGCGCCTTGCCGGTGGCATCGGTGTGAACGGCCACCAGGCAGGGCACGCCGCCGCCCTTGGTGTATTCGCCGCGCACGGTGTGGCCGGGGCCCTTGGGCGCCATCATGATGACGTCGACGCCTTCCTTGGGCTCGATCAGGCCGAAATGCACGTTCAGGCCGTGGGCAAAGGCAATCGCCGCGCCGGGACGGATGTTGTCATGCACGTATTTCTTGTAGGTCTCGGCCTGCAGTTCGTCGGGCATGGTGAACATGATCACGTCGCACCAGGCCGCCGCTTCGGCGATGCCCATGACGGTCAGCCCTTCGCCTTCGGCTTTCTTGGCCGAGGCCGAGCCTTCGCGCAGGGCGACGACCAGGTTCTTGGCACCGCTGTCGCGCAGGTTCAGCGCGTGGGCGTGACCCTGCGAGCCATAGCCCAGGATGGCCACTTTCTTGTCCTTGATCAGGTTGATGTCGCAGTCACGATCGTAATAGACGCGCATGATGCCGGTCCTTTCTGTTTCGGTTGCCGCGTTTCTATCGGCTGTGACGCCGAGGTTCGAGAGGAATGAGGTTGAGATTTCGCCGGTTTGATGAAAGATAATTCGTCAAGTTTGGGAAATACGGAAAATTCATGCTCGATGATATCGACCGCCGCATTCTGCGCCATTATCAGGCCGACCCGAGCCTCAGCGCCGGTGAACTGGCCGAGCGCTGCCGGATCACGTCGGGCGTCTGCTGGCGGCGGATCGAAAAGATGCAGGCGGCCGGCATCATCCAGGGGCAGGAGGCGGTGATCGACTGGGCGGCGCTGGGCTTTGCGGTCGAGGTCAGCCTGCGTGTCACGCTCGACAAGACCCAGCCGCGCGCCTTTGACGATTTCATCGAGGCCGCCCGCAAGGTGCCCGAGGTCATCGAAATCCAGACCTTTCTGGGCCGGGTCGATGTGCGCCTGTCGGTGATTGCGCGGGACATGGCCCATTACCAGCAGCTGTATCGCGACCGCATCCTGACCCTGCCGCATATCGCCGATATCGAGGCGCTGATGCATATCGCGCGGCTCAAGCGGGACGAGGTGCTGCCGGTATGACGGAACTCGACGAGATCGACCGCAAGCTGCTGCGCGCGCTGGCCCAGGATGCGACCCAAAGCGCGGGTGCGCTGGGGCGCCGCTTTGGCCTGTCGCAACCCGCCACCTGGCGGCGCATCCGCAGGCTGGAGGAGGCGGGCGTGATCAAGGGCCGCCGCCTGCGCCTGAATGCCGAGGCGCTGGGATTTGGCGTCACCGTGTTTCTGGGGGTCAAGCTGGCACGCAAGGGCCGCGTCAGCCTCGAGGATTTCGAACGCGCCGTCAGCGCCATCCCCGAGGTGCAGACGGTCGAGCATGTGCTGGGCCTGTACGATTACCGCCTGCGGGTGGTGGCGCGCGATCTGAGCGATTTCGAACGCATCCTGCGGCGGCGCATCATGACCCTGCCCGGGGCGGGCGAGGTCGAGGCCAACGTACTTCTCAGCGAGGAGCGCCTGCCGGGGCCGATCGGTTAATAGGCGGTCCGAACGCGAAAGCCCGGGTGATGGGTCAGCCGGGCAAAGGTCACCGGCTGACCCTTCAGCCAGGTGGTGCGCTCCATCTGCATCACCGGCATGCCGACCGAGGTCGACAGGAACTCGGCCAGGCGGCTGTCGGCGCCGATGGCGCCAAAGGCGATCTCGGCATCGGTAAAGGGAATCGCGGTCATCAGCCATTCGGTGGGGCCGATCCGACTCAGATCCGCCTGCTCCATCGCGGGCACGGCGGCCAGGCTGACCCAACGTTCCTCCAGCTGGAAGGGCCGGTTATCGGCGTAATGCATGCACAAAAGATGCAGCACGCGGGTGCCAGGGGGTAAACCCAGTTGCGAGCTCAGCCAGGCCGGCGCGGCGATCTCCGCCCGCTCGACCAGGGCATAGCGGTAATCGCCGTTCTGCTCCTCGACCACGCGGCGGGCCAGCGAGATTTCGAAACGGGCCTGGCGCACGGGCGCCGTCTTGACCCGGGTGCCGCTCTTGCGTTTGCGCTCGACAAATCCCTGTTCGGCAAGTTCGCGCAATGCCCGGTTCACGGTGGCCCGGGCGCAGCCGAATTCCTCGGCCAGGTCCGACTCGGTCGGAAGCAATGTTCCCTGCGGCCAGATCCGGCTTTCGATCCGGCGTTTCACCTCGTCACGGACGGCATGAAAGCTGGTTCGCTTCTGCTGTTTCAAGGGTAGGTTGTCCTCTGCCTGTATTGCGTGTGTGTTTGTGCCCGCATTTAGCGGAAGCTGTAAAGGGGAGTTGATCCTAACTAGCGTCATATCTGGTTCAAGCACAGGCATATTCAATTCAACATCGCGATACCGGGAAAATCGTGGTTAACACATGTGAGACCTTGTGCCAGCTGACCGGCGTTTGATGTCGCCGCTTCGAGGTTTGTGCGGTTGGTTGACACAAATCCGGTCACGTTTGGCATCATTTTGCCGTGAGATCAGGAAGCGGGTTGGGACGGTCGCCGTTTCCGGTTCACGATTCGCCTTTGTTCGACCAAAGCCGCCTTTCGTCCATCTGGCGGCCCCCAAAGGTGACGCGCCTCTGTTTCTTCTGTTCGAAAATACCTTGGGGTCCGGGGCAAAGCCCCGGCTCCGTTCGCGCGGCCAATCGGCGCAGGACACGCGGGTGCTTTACCCGGCCCTGCAAAGGCGCCATGAAAGACGCCGGAACAAGGAGAGGAGCCCGCCATGGCCGCATTACTGGAGACTGTCGACCCCGAGGGGCTCGAGGAATTCTCGGTCGTTTTCACCGACCGTTCGCTCAATCACATGTCGTCGGTGTTCCAGCAGGTGATGCGCGACATTTCCGGGATGCTGGGCGCGGTCTATAATACCGACGCGGTCGCGGTCATTCCAGGCGGTGGCACCTATGCGATGGAGGCGGTCGCACGCCAGTTCGCCCGGGGCGCACGGGTGCTGGTGGTGCGCAACGGCTGGTTCTCGTATCGCTGGAGCCAGATCATCGAGACCGGCGGGTTGACCGCCGAAACCACGGTGATGAAGGCGCGCCGCAGCGGCAATGAAAGCACCGCGCCCTTTGCGCCGGCCCCGATTGAGGACGTGGTGACGGCTATCCGCGAGCAGAAACCCGATGTGGTCTTTGCCCCGCATGTGGAAACTGCCGCCGGGGTGATCCTGCCCGATGACTACATCACCGCCATGGCCGCCGCCGCGCATGAGGTGGGTGCGCTGATGGTGCTCGACTGTATCGCCAGCGGCTGTGTCTGGGTGGATATGAAGGCGACCGGCGTCGACGTATTGATCTCGGCCCCGCAAAAGGGTTGGAGCGCCTCGCCCTGCGCCGGACTGGTGATGCTGTCCGAGCGCGCAGAGGCGCGGCTGGCCGAGACGCAGTCGGACAGTTTCGCCATCGACCTCAAGAAATGGCGCGACATCATGAAGGCCTATGAAGGCGGCGGTCACGCCTATCACGCCACCATGCCCACCGACGCGCTGCGCGCCTTCCGCGACACCATGGCCGAAACCCGCGACTATGGGTTCGAACGGCTGCGCGAGGCGCAATGGGCGCTGGGCAACGGCGTGCGCGCGCTGCTCAGGGACAAGGGCATCGTTTCGGTCGCCGCCGACGGCTTCGGCGCTCCTGGCGTCGTGGTGAGCTATACCAGCGATCCCGATATCCAGAACGGCAAGAAATTCGCCGCGCTGGGCATGCAGATCGCCGCCGGTGTGCCGCTGCAATGTGACGAGCCGGCCGATTTCCGTACCTTCCGGCTGGGCCTGTTCGGCCTCGACAAGCTCTATGATGTCGAGGGCACGATTGCCCGGTTGAAGCGGGTGCTGGACCAGGTGCTCTGAAACGCTCCTCCGCCCTTGCGGGCGTCCTCGCTGCGAAGACGCCCGCAAGGGCGGATTGAGCGTTCTAGCGTACGCCCAGACCCATCTGCATCAGGGTTCGGCGGACCGGTGCCAGCGAATAGAGCGCGTTGAGCCCCATAGCGCGCGCGTCCCGCAAGGGACGCGCCTCGACCATTGAGGCGCGATTGAGCAGGTCGATGCCCTTCACCCGCAACTCGATCTCGGCGTGGCGCGCCTTGTGATAGGCCGCCAGCATCTGCGCATCGCCCAAGTCCTCGGGCCGGGCCTGCGCCAGCTCCAGCAATGAACGCAGGTCGCCCAGCGACATGTTCAGCCCCTGGGCGCCGATCGGCGGCACCACATGCGCGGCCTCGGCCATCAGCGCGATACGCTCGCCCGAGAGCCGTTCTGCCGATTGGCTGATGATCGGCCAGATGGTGCGGCGCGAGGCCAGTTTCAGCGGCCCGAACAACCCGCAGGAGCGTTCGGTCATCGCCGCCTCAAACGCCTCGGGCGCCATGTCCAGCAATTCCAGCGCCTTTGGTCCACGCTCCATCCAGACCACCGCAGACGAGGGCTGCCCCTGCCAGTCGGGCAGTGGCACCAGCGTGAACGGTCCGCCCGACCGGTGGATTTCGGTCGAGACATTCTGATGGGCAATCGGGTGGGTGACGGCAAAGGCCAGTGCCTTTTGCCCATAGCGGGTGGTCTTGACCCCGATCCCCGCCGCCTCGCGCATGGGCGAGCTACGTCCGTCCGCAGCCAGCACCAGCTTGCAGGTGACGCGGGACCCGTCGCTCAACCCCACCCGTGCCTCGGCGGTGCGGGTGAACAGGCTGCTGGTGGCGGTGCCGGGGCGGAAATCCACATTGGGCAGTTCGGCCAGCCGCGCCACCATCTCGCGCCGGAGCAGCCAGTTGGGCAGGTTCCAGCCAAAGGGCCTGTCGCTCAGATCGGCGGCGTTGAAATCGCGCACCACACGCGGTTCGGGCACCTCGCCGCCCGCATCGACGATGCGCATGATCTGCAAGGGCGCGGCATGATCGGCCAGCCGGGCCCAGAGGCCGCAATTGTCCAGCAGCACCTGCGCCGGTTGCAGAAAGGCGGTGGTGCGCAGATCCGATCCATCCACGTCGCGTTTGGTCACCGGCGGGGCCGGATCGACGCAGATGACCGAAAATCCGGCGCTGCCAAAGGCCGCCGCCGCAGTCAGCCCGGCGATGCCGCCGCCGGAAATCAGGATGTCGCAGCTCTCGTGCATGGGCAGGCTCCGTCTGTTGCGCGGCACCCTATGCCGGAACACGCCCAGGTTCCAAGCGACATCCTGTCCGGGCGCGCTCACCCCCGGGTGATCAGGATCAGCAGCGTCCAGATCACCGGCACCAGTGCCAGTGCGGGGATATAGAGTCCGGGAATGCCAAACAGCAGGATCGCGATGCCCCACAGGCTGAGCCCGGCAACAATGGCGTAATAGATGTTGTCGCTGTCACCATAGGCCACTTCCTTGGCAATGCGCCCCAGAAGCGGCACGGAAAACAGCAGGCGCTGGCCCAGGGGCAGGTTGCGGGGCAGGTCGATGGCGCTCATGTCAGGTCCTTTCTGAAATCTGTCAGGGGTCAGATAGGTGTTAGAACCTGAGTCAAAAGATCACCTTTTGCCGCAGTGCAGCGCGATGCCGCAGCCCCTGCGGCGCGGCGCCGCTTGCCAACGGGACAGACCCGAGACGCGCAGCCGGGCATATTCTGTGCTATCATCC
Source organism: Ruegeria pomeroyi DSS-3 (assembly GCF_000011965.2). Classification (NCBI taxonomy): domain Bacteria; kingdom Pseudomonadati; phylum Pseudomonadota; class Alphaproteobacteria; order Rhodobacterales; family Roseobacteraceae; genus Ruegeria; species Ruegeria pomeroyi. The sequence continues at coordinate 1,438,795 of NC_003911.12, forward strand.
GGAAATTGTATTAAAGGCGGAGATTTCCCATGACGCTGAAATATGCGCGCGGTCCGGTCAGCTACCTTTACCGCGACGTTGAAAAGAACGGCAAGACCAGTCGCCGCAAGGTCAAACAGGTGCTTTGGGGCGACTGGATCGACGTGCGCGATCCCATCGATGCCACCTGGGCCCATGTCCGCTATGGCAAGAAACCCTATCTGATGAAACGCGCCGAGTTGCAGGACGAGCGGGTGCTGGAGCTGATCTTTCTCGACATCGGGCAGGGCGACGCCTGTATCCTGACCGAGCCGGGCCACCATCACCCGCCCCGGGTGATGGTGATCGACGCCGGGATCGGGCGCAATACCAACGGGTTTCTGAACTGGCGGTTCCGCGATTTCGACAATTCGGGCCAGATCCATGCCGCCATCGTCACCCATCCGGATGCCGACCACTATCGCGGCTTCCAACCGATCTTCGAGAACCGCCGCCTGCGGATCGACCATGTCTATCACAGCGGGCTGGTCGAGCGGGTTGGAGACGATCTGCTGGGACCCGAGCAGGGCGGTTATCTGAGCGATATCGTGGCCAGCGACGCACAGCTGCGCCCGCTGCTGGCCGATCCGGCGCGGCGCGGACGCAAGCTTTATCCCAAACTGATGCAAACCGCGCTGGAGACCGACCGGATCGGCCCTGTCACCGCGCTCACTACCACCCATGCGGTACAGGAGAACGGGCGTGCCTGGCTGCCGGGGTTTGCCCCCGCTGATGGCGGGCTGATAACCATCGAGGTTCTGGGGCCGGTGGTCGAACCCGATGCCGCAGGCCAGCCGCGCCTGCGCGCCTTTGGCGACAGGCCGACCTCACGGTCGATGGATGAAGGCAAGACCAAGAACGGCCATTCGGTGCTGTTGCGGCTGGATTTCAACGGGTTCCGGGTGTTGTTCGGCGGCGATCTCAACACCTCGGCAGAGTGCTTTCTGATGCAGCATTATGGCGGCGTGCCGGTCTCGGCACCGCTGGCGGCAAGCGCGGCGGAACTGGCGGCCATCGCCCGGCCCGAGGCCATCGCCGCCGCCGGTGAACGGTTCGGTGTCGATCTGATGAAGATCTGTCATCACGGGTCCTCGGACGTGACCGAGGAGTTTCTGCAGGCCGCCCATGCCGCCGCCTATGTGGTCTCGTCAGGCGACGAGGAGGGGCATGTGCATCCGCGCCCCGACTTGTTGGGTCTGTTGGGCAAGATGGGCGCCGGGGCGCGGCCCCTGCTGCTGTCGACCGAGCTTCTGCGTTCGACGCGCGAGCGTGAGCGGGACGACCTGCGCCCGACGCTCGACCGGCTGAACGGGCGGATCGAGGCAGAGCTGGCCAGGGGCGCGGCGGCGGATGCAACTGCGCTGAAAGAGATGCGCGCGGCCAAGCGCAAGCTGCTGGACGAGGTGTTCCGCCGCAATGTCGGCGTCTACGGTGCCATCAACCTGCGCACCGACGGGCGCGACGCGGTGATCGCCTTTCGCAAGGAAAAGGCGCCCGCGCACCGGCGCTGGTTCTATTACGAGATGCGGCGCGACCCTGACAGCGGCGGTTTCCTGCCCGTGCTGGGTGACGGGCACTGAGCGCCGTCAGGTCAGCCGCGAGAGAAAGGCGGTCAGATCGTCGGTATGGTGGTGGATGTGGTCGGCCGGATGCGGATCGGGGGCCACATGCACCGTGCGCATCCCCATCTCGTGCGGGGCGGTCAGATTGCGGGGGTCGTCCTCGAACATGGCGGCGCGCTCGGGGATCACCCCGTCGCGGGTGAACACCTCTTCGAATGCGGCGCGCTCGGGCTTGGGTCGGTATCCCGCGTGCTCGACCCCATAGATGGCATCGAAGAGGCCGGTCAGCCCGCGCGCGGCCAGCACCCGCTCGGCATAAGGCGCCGAGCCGTTGGTATAGACGATGCGGCGGCCGGGAAGGGCGCGGATATGGCTGGCCAGCGCGGTGTCGGGGGTCATGTGGCTCATGTCCACCTCATGCACCGCCACCAGATAGGGATCGGGGTCGAGCCCGTGTTCGCGCATCAACCCGGCGAGCGTGGTGCCGTATTGCCGCCAATAGTGCGCGCGCAGGCGGTCGGCCTCGGCCCGGGTGACGCCGAGCGCCTCCATCACATAGGCTGTCATCCGCACTTCGATCTGGTCGAACAGACGCATCGCGGGCGGATAAAGGGTGTTGTCCAGATCGAACACCCAGGTCGTCACATGAGAGAAAGCTTCGCGCACCATGGCCCGGATCTAGGGCAGATAGCGCGTGTGCGCAATGGCAGGGTTGATCCGGGCGGGTCCCGGCGGATACACAAGTCCGAACAGGGAGAAGAGAACAGCAATGACCCAGGGCCGCCCGGCGCAGAAAGACGCCTATCACCTGATCCTCGAAGCTATCGACAGCGGCATCTACAAACCCGGCGACCGGTTGGTGGAAAGCGAGTTGGCCGAACGGTTCGGGGTGTCGCGCACACCGATCCGCGAGGCGCTGCAACGGCTTGAGACCCAGTCGCTGCTGGAACGCGATGGGCGCTCGATGATCGTGGCCTCGCTGGACCATAACCAGATGGCCGAGCTCTATCAGGTGCGGCGCGAGCTGGAGGGGCTGGCGGCGCGGCTGGCCGCGCGCCATGCCACCGCCGAAGAGATCGCGGTGCTGCGCGACATGGTGGTGGCCGATGACAAGCTGGTGGGCAACCCGCAAGCGCTGAGCCGGGCCAACCGGCGGTTTCACGAACAGATCCATCTGGCCTCGCACAACCGTTACCTGGTGCAGCAGCTTGACCTGGTGCACCGGACCATGGCGCTGATGGCGACCACCTCGCTGGCCGCCGAAGGGCGCGGCGAGATCGCGCAGAACGAGCACAAGGGGATCGTCGAGGCCATCGCCGCGCGCAACGAGGACGCGGCCGAAAAGGCGCTCAAGGACCACATCTCGATCGCCTTCATGACCCGCCTCAAGCTGGACGCCGACAGCCGCGAGCGACGCTGACGGGGGGTGGGGGGCAGGATTTCGACGAAATCCTGCTGACAGGGTTTTAATGAAAACCCTGTTGGCGCGCGCCCTCCAGGGAACTGCCCGGCGGCGGGGCTGGTTTTTCCTCGCAGGCCTGGCCGTGCTGGGTCTTGTCCCAAAAATAGGGATTGACCATCAACTCGTAGAGCGCCTTGTAGGCCGCCAGCACACCGAGTGGAAAGTATAGCGGCATGGTCAGCGCCCAGGGGATCAGGAACCGCCGCTGGGCGCCGGACACGGCGACCAACCCGATTGCCAGCCCCAGAAGCTCGGTCGCCCCGAAAATCGCGGTGCACAGGAACAGCACCGGCGCCGACAAGACACCCTCCATGGGATGGGGCAGACCGAACAGGATCAGCCAGAAGGACCACAGCACCGGCGCCAGCAGGAACTGGCCCAGCGTTCCAAGGAAAAACGCCTGAACCCCCAGAAACCGCCGCGTGCCCAGATCGGACCACAGGCGCAGCGGCGCGCGCATATGCACCAGATAGGTGACCATGAACCCCTTGAGCCAGCGCGAGCGCTGCTTGACCCAGGGCCAGGGGCGGAAATTCGCCTCTTCATAGGTCACCGTGTCGATCAGTTCGGTCCGGTATCCGGCCCGGCAGAGGCGCACGCCCAGGTCGGCATCCTCGGTCACGTTATGGGCGTCCCAGCCGCCCAGCTCCTCAAGCACGCGGCGGCGGAAGAACAGGGTCGTTCCGCCCAGCGGCACCACCAGGCCCAGACGGGCGATTCCGGGCAGGACGATGCGGAACCAGCTGGCATATTCGATGGTGAAACAGCGCGCCCGCCAGCTGCTGCGCGGGTTGTAGTAATCGAGGATGCCCTGCAGGCAGACCACCTCCTGGGGCGCCTGGGCGAAATGGGCCGCCACATGTTCGAGCTGGTCGGCCACCGGCGCGTCCTCGGCATCCCAGACGCCGACGATCTCGCCCCGGCAGAAATCGAGCGCATAGTTCATCGCCCGCGGCTTGGTTGTGAGCCCCTGATGGCCGGGAACCTCGATCACCCGCATCCAGGCCGGTAGGGTGCATTGGGACAGGGTCTGGCGGGTCACTTCGTCCTTTTCCTCGAGCACCAGAATGACATCCAGCAGCGCCTTGGGATAGGTCAGCCGGCTGAGCCGGGTAACCAGCGCGGTGGCGATCTCGCGCTCCTTGTAAAGCGGTACCAGGACCGAGATCTTGGGCAGTCGCAGGCCCTGGATCTCTGCGGCCAGCCCGGGGGCATGCGGCGCGGTCAAATGGGACTGGTTCATCAGATGCGCCAACAGGGCCACCGCCTTGAGGCCAGCGAACAAGGACAAGGTGAACACCGCGGCCAGAAACAGCAGGGTAAGGCCCTTTATCGGTGCCAGCAGCAGCAGGATCAGCAGTGAAAGCAGGACCACACTGCCCGCGATCCGGCTGCGCCAGTTCCAGGTACGGCAGCTGTAGAGCGGCGCGACCCGGGTTTCGGCCAGTTGTGCCAGGGTCGGCGCGTAATGCCGGGCCAGGGCGGTGTCGATCTGGTCGCGGCTGGAAAGTGCCGGCATCAGGAGGATGCCGGTCTGCGCCATTTCGGCGCGCAACTGGTCGAACCGGTCGGGGCGGGCGGTGGCGATGATCACCATCGGCCCCAAACGCATCCAGGGGATGGCCCCATGCCGCAGCCAGAAATCGAGCGGCATCAGACCGCAGAGTTCGGCGCGCGGCGGGTCGGAGGCCAGATCGGCCCATTGCACCCCGTTCTGCAGGGCCAGCGCGCGCAGGATATCATTGGGTTCGGCCCAGCCCTCGGCGATCAGGATCTCTCCAATCGGCGCATCGAGCCGCAGTTGCATCTGCAGGGCCTGCACCAGCTGCGCCTGGCTGATCACCCCGCTGCGCACCAGATAGCGCCCCAGCGGCAGATGCGGTTCCGGCGCCGGATGGGCCAGGCTGGCAGAGCTTAGCCTGAGATGTAGGTCGCTCATGATGTGCAGCCCCGACAACCGTTCCGGCAGTCAGGGTTGCTCAATTCAGGTTAATAGAGCGTTAACAGCAGACAAAATCGTCTGAGAAAACAACTTCTTTGTCAGACTTCCGCTTTTTGCGCATCCATTGCCGCGGCAAAGCGTTCGAACAGATAGAAGCTGTCCTGCGGGCCCGGGCTGGCCTCGGGGTGATACTGCACCGAGAAGACAGGCCGCTCGCTCATGCGGATGCCGCAGTTGGAGCCGTCAAACAGCGAGCGGTGGGTTTCCACCACCCCCTCGGGCAGGCTTTGCGCATCCACGGCAAAGCCGTGGTTCATCGAGGTGATCTCGACCTTGCCGGTTTCCAGGTCCTTGACCGGGTGGTTGGCACCGTGATGGCCGTGGTTCATCTTGACGGTGCGGCCGCCAAGCGCCAGCGCCAGCATCTGGTGTCCCAGGCAGATGCCAAAGACGGGCAGGGAAGTGGTATCGAGGATCTCGCGGATCATCGGCACGGCATATTCACCTGTCGCTGCCGGGTCGCCGGGACCGTTGGACAGGAACACGCCGTCGGGTGCATGGGCCAGCACCTCGGCCGCGGTGGCCGTGGCGGGCAGCACGGTCACGTCACAGCCCGACGAGGCAAGGCAGCGCAGGATATTGCGCTTGGCACCATAGTCGATGGCGACAACCTTGTGCTTGGGCGCCTCCTGCCGGGCATAACCCTCGGGCCAGGCCCAGCGCATCTCGTCCCAGCGATAGCTTTGGGCACAGGTGACGTCCTTGGCCAGGTCCATGCCTTCGAGCCCGGCAAAGCCGCGCGCGGCGGCAATCAGGGCGGCCAGATCGAACTTACCTTCGGGATCGTGGGCCAGGGCCACATGCGGCGCGCCCTGCTGACGGATGGCGCGGGTCAGGCGGCGGGTATCGACACCACCGATGGCGATGCGACCGCGCCGGGCCAGCCAGCCCTTGAGCTCTTCGGCGGCGCGCCAGTTCGAGGCAGCGGTCGGGTCCCATTTCACCACCATGCCGGCGGCAACCGGATCGGTTGTTTCGTCATCTTCGGGGGTGACGCCTACATTGCCGATATGGGGGAAGGTGAAGGTCACGATCTGGCCCGCATAAGAGGGATCGGTCATGATCTCTTGATAGCCGGTCATCGCCGTGTTGAAGCACAGCTCGGCCACGGTCTGGCCGGTGGCGCCGAAGCCGGTGCCGTAAAACACTGTTCCATCGGCCAGAACCAGGCATGCGGTGGGCTTGGACAGGGGGTTCTGGGCCATGGCGCGACTCTCTATCTCTGGGTAAATCGGCGCATACCTAAGGGTCTTGTGGCCTTGGGTCAACCCTGATCAATTTTTGTGCTTTTGTTGTTTTTCAATAACTTAACTATATTGCGCCCCGGTTGTGTCGTGCTTTTTCTTTCGCTATGTTCGGGAACTTGAACAATGTCAGGGGATGGGCAGTTCCAATGGATATGCGGGCACGTGTGAATACCGCGCTGAAACAGGCGATGAAGGACAAGGCGGCCGATCGGTTGTCGACCCTGCGCCTGATCAATGCGGCGATCAAGGATCGCGATATCGCGGTGCGCGGCAGCGGCGATGAAGAGGCCGCCTGTTGCGGCGATGCCGAGGTTCTGGCCATTCTGGGCAAGATGACCAAGCAGCGCCAGGAAAGCGCGCGCGCCTATGAAGAGGGCGGACGGCTGGATCTGGCCGAGCGCGAGCGTCAGGAAATCTCGGTGATCGAGGAGTTTCTGCCCAAGCAGCTGGACGAGGACGAGGTCGAAAGCGCCGTGCGTGCCGCGATCACTGCGACCGGCGCCGGGTCGATCCGCGACATGGGCAAGGTGATGGGCGAGCTGAAGGCGCGCTATACCGGCCAGATGGATTTCGGCAAGGTCGGCCCGATGGTCAAGGATCAGCTCTGCGCCGCCGGCAATTGCTGATCCGACCTTGTGAGGACCAATAGAAAAGGCCCGCCCGCGCGGGCCTTTGCGAAAATGGTGCAACGTCGGGCCGGTCGCATTGTAGCCGTGACGCCATGTCGAATAGCAGCTTGCGAAGATATCTTCGGGAGCTGTCTGCGTCGGATGTCGGTGAAGCGGACTTAGCCGCCACTAATCTACCAATTTACCAAAGGTGTCGCTCACGCTCAAAGCTTATGTGCGAGGAAATACGGCAAACAACAGAAAACCGCTTGAAAGTATTGCTGCAAATACCAAGAACACCTTCCGGTTAAACCTGTAGTTTTCGTGAGTTGGATCAAGAAGTTCCCAATGGTTAAACGGTTGAACAAAAAAATGTCTGTAGAAAACGAAAACCATAAAGCTGAAAAAGGCGATCATCCAGATGCCTTCCGCCGCCACCCTTGCTTCTTCATTTACCATACTTAGGGTATCCTTTCCGGCAACATTTCTGCATGTGCACCAATGTCACGCAAGGGCTCGAAGCGGCAATTGCGCTTCGAGCCTTCAAGGGTCTCAACTGCACCACTTACCGCAAAGGGCTGGCGCCCGCGCGGGCCTTTACTAGTCTCGCCCCGCATAGGCGCGGTCCAGTCCCTCGATAAGGCCCAGGAATTCTTCACGCACGCGCGGGGCGAAGGGATTGGCGCTTTCGATGGCGGCCAGCACGCCGGGCGGGTCGTGGCGTACCATCTCGACCGCCTGTTTCAGCAGATCGAAACTGGCGGTGGTCATGCGGTCGGGCAGGGGGCCCATCCGGTTCATTGCCTGCGCGATCAGGTGGGTCAGCCCCTGTACCGTGGCGGCCTCGCGGTCATGGGCCTCGGGTGTGGTCAGGATCACCCGCAGCCCCAGCCGCGCGCGCAGGAACGCGGCCACCGGCAGATGGGCGCGACCCCGCAAGGGGCAAAGCGCGATCTTGTGCCCGGCGATGCCATGTCGCGCGCTTTGCGGGCCGAACAGGGGGTGGGTGCCGATCAGCGCTACATGGCCGGGCAGGGTCGCCTGCATGATCGCCGCCGGGGTCATCTTGACCGAGCCCACATCGGCCACCACCGCGCCGGGGCGCAGATGCGGGGCGATGGCGCGGCAGGCCTCGGCGATGCCCGCCACGGGCATCGCCAGAATGACCAGATCGCAGCCCGCCGCCTCGGCCTGCGAGGCGATGCTGAGGCCTGCGGGAAGATTCGCACCATCGGGCAGGGCGGGATCGTGGACCAGGCAGGGCAGATGCGGGGTCAGATGCGTCGCGATCAGCCGGCCAAAGGCGCCAAAACCGAAAAGGCCGACCGAGCGAAAGGTAAGGTGACAGGACATGACAGGCTCCGAAGGGGCCGCGATGCCGGGTCGTGTGGTCATGTGAGAAGCTGTTCGGACCGCCGGATCGCGGCGGTTGAACAGGAAATGCAGCCGCCGTTATGTGAACGGCGGATAATAGACGGTGCTGATAAAGGCGCGTGTCTGTTGCATGTGGCTTGCCTAGCTTGCGGCAGCGGGCCTGTCAATCACCGCGTTTCGCGGGCGAGTTTGTAGCGCTTTGTTACGTGCGGTGACGTGGTCGATCCGAGCAATGGAGTTGTAAGCCCGCTTCAAAGCATCTCCCGGGTACTGATCTGGCCCCCAAAACTTGCGCATGTTCAGTGCGGTGGTGTCGAGCAAATCAAAATCGACGAGTTCAATGCGTCCGGTCCAACCTGGATAGCGTGCCTGCCATCCCGCTTCGTAATGGCGCAGCAGGTTTTCGCGCAGCGCATATCCGTGATAGTCGAAACTTACGACCCCATCCGTGGCATAGATATGACTGCCAGGGAACCCGGAAGCTGGCAGGATCTGTTCGGCATAGAACCCTTCCAGCGGGGGCCATTTCAGATAGGCTCCGCACAGAATGTGACAGGCCCCAAAGCCAAAGAATATCCGGTCCGGCTTTTGCCAACGTTTTTTGAGGTCTCTCTTGCTGCCGGGTTTGGGCCAATACATGTCCGTTTTTCTTTCTACTTCGAAAGCATCTCCCGCAGATCATCGTAAAGCGCGATCCGCTCATCCTCGGACAGAAAGGCGCCGATCTCGACCTCGCGCCCGCAGCCCTGAAGGGTCACATAGTGGGGCACCGGCCCGCCATGGGCATGCAGGGTGGCGCGCGCCCAATAGCGGTTGCAATCCCATTCCTGCACCGCGCCGCGCGGGTTGTGGCGCACCAGATGCGCGCGCTCGGGGTCGAGCGTCAGCACCTCGAGGATGCGGCGCTGGCGGTAATTGGCCTCGATGGCCAGCCACAGCCCGGCCACCGCCAGCAACAGGAACGGCAACAGCCCCCAGAGCAGCGGCGACCCCAGTACCGCGATCAGCGGCAGCAGCCCGAGCGCAAAGACCAGAAGGACAAACCCCGCCGCCCCGCGCGGTGGCAGCGAATTATGCGGCCACAGGCGCAGCTCTTGCCGGGTTTCGGTGCGTTTCCAGTCATAGGGCATGGTGTCTAGGTATCACGTCCGCGGCCGCCGTCCAGAGCCCCGGATGCCGCAGAACGGTTGCATCCCCGCTTTAGTCCAGCAGCCTGACCTCGTGATATTGCAGCAGGTCGAGATCCTCCATCCGCTGGCGCAGATCCTCGGACAACACGCTGACCCGGTCGTAAAAGCCGGTGAGCAGTTGCAGCAGATCCTCTTCGGTGGGATTGTCCAGCGCCGCCGCCTCGGGCGCCACATAGGGCAGGATGTCGTAATTGCCGGTGCGCAGGTTATACGACCCGTCGCGCATCTTGTTCAGCGTCCGGTTCACCCACAGATCGCGGTTCTCGCAATGCATATGCGCGATCCAGGCATTGTCCATCTCATGAATGGCGTTTTCGATCTCGGCCGAGGCGGGACGGGGAAAGTGGATGCCATGGCCCCAGCCCTGAAGCCCGGCGCGCAGGATCGACTTGCCCTGGTAATGCCCGAACAGCCCGTTGCGAAACACCTGCAGATCGTCGCCATAGACATGCAGGCGGGCGCGGAATTTCAGGTGCCGGACCGAGCGGCGAAAGGGAACCGGCCCGTCATGATCCTCGGGCGGGACCATCGGTTCGAGCGTGCCCAGATGCGCCGTCTGGTGGCTGTCGGGGACGGTGGCCAGTTGTGAACCCAACGCGCTGTCCCGTGTCACCACCAACTCGTCGGCGTCGAAATGCGCCTGCCAGTCGGTCAGGCAGCGTTCATAGGCGACGCGCCCATTGACCAGTTGGCGCCGCTCGACATAGGGCGGGCGCCGCCGGTTCAGACCTCTCCAGTACGCGCTGTCGCAGCGCTGAGCGATTACGCCGGGCTGGTTGGCGAAAGTATCATAGGCCGGGTCATCGGGATCATCGAAGAAAAGATGCACATAACTGGCGCCGGCACTCAGGTTGTGCTCCACGAAGCGGCCCAGGATATGAACCGGTTCCCTGACCATGGAGAAGACGCTCCAGGTCGCTTTCATGATCTGCCTCAAATCTGCTTCTAATTTTCAGCAAATCTTCAACACTGGGCGCAGCGGCGCAAGCCCTGGTACGAATTTGTGACCGTCTGCGGATCACAACGTTGGTATTTTGCAACTGGGGCGGTCATGTCCGCGCGCATGAGACAAAAAGAAAGGCCCCCGGGCGGTTGCGCCGGGGGCCTTTCTGATTTCCTTGGCTCAGGCGCTTAGTGCGCGTGGCCCTTGTCCCAGTCTTCCTGCTTGGGCAGGGTCTCGAACGTGTGTTCCGGCGGCGGGGTGGGCAGCGTCCACTCCAGCGTATCCGCATACTCGTTCCAGTAGTTGTTGCGGGTTTCGCGGGCGCCACGGGTCAGCGCATAGAACACGATGCCGAAGAACAGCAAGAACGAAGCGAAGGAGATGAACGCGCCATAGGACGAGATCTTGTTCCAATAGGCAAAGGCTTCCGGGTAGTCGATGTAGCGGCGCGGCATGCCCTGACGGCCCAGGAAGTGCTGGGGGAAGAAGGTCAGGTTTGCGCCGATGAAGAACATCCAGAAGTGGATCTTGCCCCAGAACTCGGAGTACTGGCGGCCCGTCATCTTGGCAAAGTAGAAATACATGCCGGCGAAGATGGCGAACACGGCACCCAGGCTCATCACATAGTGGAAGTGCGCAACCACGTAATAGGTGTCGTGATAGGCCCGGTCCACGGCCGCCTGGCTGAGCACCACGCCGGTCACGCCGCCCACGGTGAACAGGAACAGGAAGCCGAAGGCGAACAGCATCGGCGTCTTGAACTCGATCGAGCCGCCCCACATTGTGGCGATCCAGCTGAACACCTTCACCCCGGTGGGTACCGCGATGACCATCGTGGCCAGCATGAAATAGGCCTGCTGGTTGAGGCTCATGCCGACGGTGTACATGTGGTGCGCCCAGACGACGAAGCCCAGAACGCCGATCGCGATGATCGCCCAGACCATCGGCAGATAGCCGAAGACGGGCTTGCGCGAGAAGGTGGCGATCACGTGGGAGATGATGCCGAAGCCGGGCAGGATCACGATGTACACTTCCGGGTGGCCGAAGAACCACAGGATGTGCTGGTACAGGATCGGGTCGCCGCCGCCTGCCGGATCAAAGAAGGTGAAGCCGAAGTTGCGGTCCATCAGCAGCATGGTGATGGCGCCGGCAAGAACCGGCAGCGACAGCAGGATCAGCCAGGCGGTCACGAAGATCGACCATGCGAACAGCGGTACCTTGAACAGGGTCATCCCCGGCGCGCGCATGTTCAGGAAGGTGGTGATCATGTTGATCGCACCCAGGATCGAGGAGGCGCCCGACAGGTGCACGGCAAAGATTGCCAGATCCATCGACATGCCGCCTTCGGTCGTCGACAGCGGCGGGTACAGAACCCAGCCCACGCCCGAGCCCAGCTGGTCGTTGCCACCCGGCGTCAGCATCGAGGCCACGCCCAGCGAGGTGCCGGCGACATAGAGCCAGAAGCTGAGGTTGTTCATGCGCGGGAACGCCATGTCCGGCGCACCGATCTGCAGCGGCATGAAGAAGTTGCCGAAACCGCCGAACAGGGCCGGGATGACGACAAAGAACATCATCAGGACGCCGTGATAGGTGATCATCACGTTCCACAGATGGCCGTTCGGCGTGCAGGGATCGGCCATGAAGCCTTCCAGACACATGTACTGAACGCCCGGCTCCATCAGTTCGAGCCGCATGTAGACGGTCATCAGCACCGAGATCAGACCGGCCAGCGCCGAAAAGATCAGGTACAGGATCCCGATGTCCTTGTGGTTGGTCGACATGAACCAGCGGGTAAAGAAACCGCGATTGTCCTCATGCCCGTGACCATGAATGGCTGCGTCTGCCATTTAGGTGCCTCCTTGCAGATTTCTACGCACAGCCGAAACGCTCCGGGCCGCGCGGATTCCTTGCGGTTTTAGAATGTGAGGCAGGGCGCATCAATGGCCGAGTTTGATCTGGATCAAGATAAATGGCCGCACCCCTCTTGAATGACGACCGCTCTTGCCGCCTTGGGTCGCCTTTCGGGCGCGAAACGGACCGGCCCGACAACATGCGACCGAGAGGCGCCGCCATTGGCAGACAGGATCAGCGGTTTTCGTCGAGATGGCGGCGGATACTGCTCAGATCCTCGCGGATGCGCAGCATCGCCTCGACATGTTCGGGCTTGAACAGATGCCCAAAGCGCGCGGCGACGCGCTGGATGGACTCCTCGCGAAAGCGCCGCCCCTCGGGCGTCAGAAACACCAGCTTGCCACGCGCGTCACCGGGGTTGGGGACCACGGTGACAAGGCCATGGTCCACCAGTACCCTGAGCGAATGGGTCATGGTGTTCTTCGAGACCTGCATCGCGGATGCGATGCTGATCGGTGTCTTGCCGTCTCCCAGCCGATACAGGTGGTTGACGATCCCGAAATGCGACGGGTGGACCCCCTGCGGCAGTGTCCGCGCCAGCAATGTCGAGGACAGCTGGTTGATGATCCCGATCTCGTTGAAAAAGGCGAAGATATCGCTTGCCGAGACTTCGCCGCTTTTGTCGTTCTTGCTCAATCCGTTACCATCTTTGCCTCGATCGGCCAGCGGGGGCTGACCGGAATATCCGGACCATAGCCAATGCGCGCCAGCATTTGAACCGTGCCGCCATCCGGCGCCAGCCGGTTGTGAACCCGGTGATACAGCTCTGCCATCTCCGGGTATTCCTGCAAGGCCTGGCTGAGCGGTTGCACGCCAAGACCGGCCCGGGTCACGGCGAGGTTGGCCCGCAACCAGTCACGACCGGCGGCGATCTGATCCATACGGGTGTTGGCGGCGGTGGTCATCCAGATATGCCCCATGGCACTGCGGCAATTGTCCATGACAGCCTCGATCCCCTGCGAATAGGCTACCGAGCCGGTGTCCAGCGCGACGTTGCGGTCGAAAAGACCCGCCAGCCGGAGGGATTCGAACATCGGGCCGGAAAAGTCGATCCCGTCCGGGTTCTCGTTGATTTCCGCCTTGCCGATGCGGAACAGCTCGACGCTTTCCTTGTAGGTCCGCGGGGTTTCGATTTCGATCCGCAGGGCCTGCGCCGACAACTCGCGCCAAAAGCCGATCTCGTCCGGGGCGACCGACCCGCCAAGGCGGGTGCCATGTTTGGTGCTGGCAAGGAGCGCGTCGAGGTCGGTCGCGGACACTGCGCGCGCGGTGTCGAAGGGTTCCTTGTTCGAGCGCCGTGCCGGCACATAAGGCCAGAGCGGGTCAGGTGCCAGCGTCGGATCCTCCCTGAACCGGGCCCGGGCCACGATCCGGTCGTCAAGGCCGGTTTCGGAGCTGCCATCGGGGAACAGGTCGAGCGTGACGGCATACCCGTTTGCCTGCGCCGCCATCACCATCAGTTCGAGGAAGCAGCCCAGGCCGATCGTCAATTGCCGGTCGAACGGGTCCGTATGGGGCAGCTGACGTTCGGTATCAAAGCGCAGAACGGCGGTCTTCTCGCCCTCCAGCGAGACCAGCCAGGGCTGCCGGTTATGCGGGTTTGGGGCGAGAATGGCATAAGACAACGCGTTCATCCGCGGGTCGGCATAGGCGGTTCCACCCGCTGTCGCCCAAGGTGCGAGCGCCTTGCCCGGGCTGCGTGTTGCCGCGAACAACGCCGCTCCGCCTGCCGCGAGTATGACGCCGCCACCTGCAAGTTTCAGAAAACCTCTACGTTTCATGGGAAAGCTCCTTAGGTTCGATGTAGAACTATATATGGTTCTACATCGAACCTAATCAAGGCCGGACCCGCTCACGCCCTCTGCCTTCCTTTCGGTTCCCCTGAGATGCCGCACGACCCGGGGTCCGTTGGGGCGGCAAAAACCCATGGCGGCGGCTTGACCAGATCGGATGCCTCGCCCACTACTCGGGCGACGTACAGAACAGGACGGATGACCATGGCCTATGATCCCGACAACATCTTTGCCAAGATCCTCAGGGGCGAGATCCCCTCGACCCGGGTCTATGAGGATGACGACACGCTTGCCTTCATGGATATCATGCCGCGGGCCGACGGGCATCTGCTGGTGATCCCCAAGACACCCTGCCGCAACCTGCTGGATGCCAGCCCCGCGCAGCTGGCCGCCGTGATGGCGACGGTGCAAAAGCTGAGCCATGCGGTGATGGCCGCCTTCGGTGCCGAGGGCGTGACCATCCAGCAGTTCAACGAAGCGGCGGGCGGGCAAGAGGTGTTCCACCTGCATTTCCATGTCCTGCCACGCCACGAAGGCGAGCGCCTGCGCCCGCCGGGGCAGATGGGTGACATGGCGGTGATTGCCGAACAGGCTGAAAAGATTCGCGCCGCCCTGGGGTGAAAAGTCAGATCGCCTCTTGAACCTACAGCCGCTGTAGCAATTAGGTGGGAAAGCGAACCGGAATCAGGAACGCTTTCTCATGCCACACGATCACGGGGCCGCACCGGCCCATTCCCATGCCCACGGGCATCATCACCATCATCACCACCACCATATCGACCCGGCCGCCGGCGATGCGCGCATCACCTGGGCGATTGCGGTCAACATGGTGCTGACCCTTGCGCAGGTGGTGGGGGGCCTCCTGTCGGGCTCGCTGGCGCTGATCGCCGATGCGCTGCACAATTTCTCGGACGCGGTGGCGCTGATCATCGCCTTTGGCGCCCGTCGTATCGCCCGGCGCCCGGCCGATGCGCGGATGAGCTATGGCTATGGCCGGGCCGAGGTGATTGCGGCGCTGATCAACTATACCACGCTGATCGTGCTGGCGCTTTACCTCGTCTACGAGGGAATCATGCGCTTTCTCGATCCGCAGCCCATCGACGGCTGGCTGGTGGTCTGGATCGCCGCGCTGGCGCTGGTCATCGATCTGGTGACGGCGGCGCTGACCTGGTCGATGGCCAAGACCTCGATGAATATCCGCGCCGCCTTTCTGCACAACCTGGCCGATGCGCTGGGCTCGGTTGCGGTGATCGTGGCGGGGTCGGCGGTGATCTGGTTCGGCTGGACCTGGGTCGACCCGCTGGTGACGCTGATGATCGCGGCCTATATCCTGTGGCATGTCTGGGTCGAGATCGGCGCCGCCATCGGGGTACTGATGCTGGGCACGCCGCCGGGCTACGAGCCCGAGACCGTAGCCCGGGAGATCGAGGCCGTCGAAGGCGTGCAATCGTTGCATCTGTTACATCTGTGGAGCCTGCAGGAGAATGCGGCCGCGCTCAGCGCGCATCTGGTGATCGAACCCGGCGCCTGGGGACAGGCCGATGCGATCAAGGCGCGGGTCAAGACCCTGCTGGAGGACAAGCACGGCATCGCCCATGTCACGCTCGAGACGGAATGCGCCGCCCATGCCTGTCACGATGCACAGCGGATTGGCAGCGCCTGAGTCGCATCCGCAAAAGAAATTGCCGTCCCGCTTGGGGCGGGACGGCAGAACCGGAAGAATAGGCACAGCGCTCGTCATGGGGACTGGCAACCGCGCCGGACTTGCTGAAAACACCACTCACTCACTGAACGGTAAGCTCAACCTGCCACAGGAGTTTTTTCCTCACATGACCCATTTGGGTCATTTTGTGCCGTTGCAGAAAAAAAACGGTTCTCCCCTCTGACCCATTCGGGTGATTGCCGCCTGCGAAGAACGTACTAGTCTTGTAGTAGAGGCAGAGGAAAACACGATCCGGGACGAAGCGACATATCTCACGCCGCCCAGCCGGGAACAGGTGATTGCGGCAATCTACGAGACGGTGCTGCGGCCCGACCTCTATGAGCATGTCATGGCGATGTGGGAAGCGCATATAGATGCACTGACCCGCGATGCCGATCCCGAAACGGGCAGCGCCACGGATATCGATCTCGATCGCGAACTGCAAAAACATTTCCAACGGGCCCATGTGATCCTGGAACAACTGGGCCGCAAATCGCCGCAATCCGAACTGGAGCTGCGGGTCGAAGGGGCACCGGGTCTTGTGATGCTGGCCGGGCCGGACCGCAGGGTGCGCGCCGCCAGCGCGCGGGCGCGTACGGTGCTGGGCGGGGCCCGGGACCTCTCGCTGGTCAGTGGCCATCTTGCCGGCAGCGGCGCGCAGATGCTCGACCGGATGGTCGAGGCCGCGCGCAGCGGCGATCTCCGGGTTCCGGCGGTGGTGCTGACCACCGATATCCGGCCACGTCATCTGATCGCGCGGGTGATCACCTGCCCGGACGGCGCTGGCCAGGTGATGATCGAGGGGCTTGATTATCAATGGACCCCGGCGGCCGAGCGGGTGCTGGTGGCCTCGTTCGGCCTGTCACCCGCCGAGGTCGAGATCGTGCGCAACCTGATGGAGGGGCGCAGCCTGCGCGAGATCGCCCAGAGCTCGGGGCGGTCCGAACATACGGTGCGCAATCAGGCGAAATCGGTGCTGGCCAAGACCGGCGCGCCGGGGCAGGTGGACCTGATCCGGCTGGTCGCCTTTCTGATCGACCGTGGCAATCAGCTGCGGCTGGGCGGGCATCCCGGGGCGGTCGACCTGAACGACGATGTGCTGGACATGGGCACCGGGCTCAGGATGCAGCTCTATCAATGCGGCGATCCCCGCGGGCGGCCGGTTCTCTACCTGCATGGCATGCTCGACGGGATGGCCCCGCTGGAATATCTCAAGCATGACTTCGCCCGGCGCGGATTGCGGGTGCTGGCGCCGGTGCGGCCCGGCTATGGCCTGTCCGAACCGGTCGCGGGGGTCGAGCCCGGGCTGCGGGCCATGGCCTCTCATGCTGTCGAGCTGATCGATCGCTTCGCCTTGGACAGGGTGGCGATCCTGGGCCATATGGCCGGGGCGGTGACCGGCTACGTGCTGCGCGCGGGCGGCGATCCGCGCCTTGCGGGTATGGTCGCGGTCGCCGCCAGTGGCCCGCTGTTGCGGCGTGCGCAGCTCAGCGGCATGGCGCGCCGGCAACGGATGATGGCGATGACCGCAAGGTGGACACCCGCCCTGTTGCCCTTTTTCGTGCGGGCCGGCATCGCCCTGATCGACAGTGAAGAGGTGGGGCGTTTCATGGACGCGCTCTATCCGCCCGGCAGCCACGAGCGTCAGGTGGTCGACCGGCTGGAGCTTGCCGCGCTGATGCATGCGGGATACCGGTTCGCGGCCCAATCCGGCACCGCCGGGTTCGAGGCCGACGCGCTGACCATGGTGTCCCCCTGGCAGCGCCTGAGCGATGGCGGCACCTGTCCGGTGGTGCATCTGCATGGCGCGCTCGACCCGGTGGTGCCGGCGGCCGAAACGGCCCGTTTCGCGGCCAGCATTTCGGGCGCCAGTTTCCGCCGGTTCGAGGATGTGGGGCAGTTCCTGATCTATGAACGCCCCGATGCGGTGCTGGATGCGATCGAGGCGATGCTGCCCCCACGCTGAGCCGCTCAATCGGCGCCGAACACCCGTTCGAAGCTCTGGCGCAGGGCCACGTCCACATCGCCCATGGTCACCGGCAGGCCCAGATCGACCAGCGAGGTCACCCCGTATTCGGTGATGCCACAGGGCACGATGCCCGAGAAATGGCTCAGATCCGGTTCCACATTGATCGAGATGCCGTGAAAGCTGACCCATTTGCGCAGGCGGATGCCGATGGCGGCGATCTTGTCCTCGGCGGGTTGGCCGCCAAGGGTCAGCGGCTTGTCCTCGCGCCTGACCCAGACACCGACCCGGCCCGGGCGAATCTCGCCGCGAATGTTGAACTCGGCCAGGGCCGCGATCACCCATTCCTCGAGCTGCTCGACGAAACGGCGCACGTCATGGCCGCGCTTGCCCACGTCGAGCATGACATAGACCACCCGCTGACCGGGGCCGTGATAGGTATACTGGCCGCCGCGCTTGCTTTCATAGACGGGAAAGCGGTCGGGATCGGTCAGATCGGCAGGCCGGGCAGAGGTGCCCGCCGTGTAAAGCGGCGGATGCTCCAGCAGCCAGATACATTCCTCGGCCTCGCCCGCCGCGATGGCCGCGGCGCGCGCCTCCATAAAGGCCACGGCCGCGTCGTAATCGGTCAGCCCGTCGGTGATCTTCCATTCCATGGCGCTGTCATATCGCGGCGACTGGGGCAGGGGAAGGGGGGCGACCCTAGGCCGCTTCGGCCAGACACCGCTGGATCACCTGCGCATAGGTGTCGGCCCCCTGCGCGCCGGTCAGCAGGTATTTGCCGCCAAACACCATCGAGGGCACGCCGGAAATCCCGTGCTGTGCCCAGAACTTCTGTTTCTCGCGCACCGGTGCCTGATGCGCGCCCGAAGTCAGCGCCGTTTGCGCGGCCTCCCGGTCCAACCCGGCCGCCTCGACCGCGTCAAGCAACACCGACAGGTCGGACACATCGCGCCCATCGGTGAAATAGGCCGCAAACAGCGCCTGTTTCAGCGGGTGCTGACGGCCTTGGCCCTCGGCCCAGTCGAGCAGTTGATGCGCGGCAAAGGTGTTCACGATGCGGCTGTCATCGGTGAAGTTGAAGGTGAACCCCAGCTCGGCCCCGATTGCCGTCAACCGGGCGCGCGCCTCGGCGCTCTGCTCTGGCGTCGAGCCGTATTTCTCCATGATATGTTCGCGCAGGTTCTGCCCCTCGGGGCCCATCTGCGGGTTCAGCTCGAACGGATGCCACCGCAGCCGCGCCAGCACGCCGGTCGCCGCAAGCGCTTGATCCAGCTGGCGAAACCCGACGATGCACCAGGGGCAGACCACGTCCGAGACGATGTCGATCTGAAGTTCGGGGCGAGGGGGGTGGGCGGTCATCGGCGGGCTCCTGGGGATTGGATACATGCTGTTCTGCGCTAGCAGATAGGGCGCCGGTCAAGAAATCAAAGTCATGTGTTTTTGTCTCTTCACATCGCGCCGACCCTCGTCTATACGCCGCTCTACCAAGTCACTGGCAGTGCGGTCGTGGCGGAATTGGTAGACGCGCAGCGTTGAGGTCGCTGTGGGGTAACACCCGTGGAAGTTCGAGTCTTCTCGACCGCACCATTGGCTCCTAGAGCCGGCATGAATGCCCAAACCCCTTCTGACATTTCGAAACGGCAGTTGCGCGGGATGCGCGACCGGCGCGGTTTGTTCTCGGGTCCGTCCTGCCCTTTGCCCCGTTCTTAACCCGGAAACGGCGCGCTCCTGGCGCCCTCATCCGGCGTGGAGGCTGCCGGATGAGGGGCCGGAGACGTTCAGACCGGTAGATGGGCGCTGATTGCCATTCGGTTCCACAGATTGATCATCGCGATCGAGGCGGTGAGGGCGGCCACCTCCTGTTCCGAAAACTCGGCGCGCGCGGCGTCGAAATCGGCCTGCGAAACTTCGGAGTCTTCCAGCCGGGTCAGCGTTTCGGCCCAGGCCAGCGCGGCCCGGTCGCGGGCGGTGAAGGCACTTGTTTCGCGCCAGACCGCGATCAGGTGCAGCAGCATGTCGGGCAGCCCGTCTTGCTGCGCCTCTTTCACATGCATGTTGACGCAATAGGCACAGCCGTTGATCTGCGATGCTCGGATCTTGGTCAGGTGAACCAGGCGGCTGTCGGGATTGGCCTGCGAGATGGCGGTGTTGAGCGCCAGCATGGCGTCATAGACCTGGGGTGTTTCCTTGGTGAAGTTGAAGCGCATGGTTGCATGTCCTTTCATGGGATGGTTGCGAACGAATCGTAGATAGTTTATATCCATGAATAGCCATGGCAAGCGGGATCGGCAAACCCAGAGAGGAGGCAGGGCATGCGGAGATTGGGTGACGGGGTAGAGGCGGCGCTGCATTGCGCGGCGGTTCTGGCAGAGCTTCCAGAGGGCAAGGTCCTGTCAGGCCGCGATCTGGCGGCCCTGCATGGTGTCTCGGAAAGCTACCTGCTCAAACATATGCGCGCATTGACCGCCGCCGGGGTGACCGAGGCGGTGCCGGGGCCGCGCGGCGGGTTCCGTCTGGCGCGCGCGCCGCGGCAGGTCTCGCTGCTGGATGTGGTCGAGGCGGTGGACGGCCCCGGTCCGGCCTTTGTCTGCCGCGAGATCCGGCGCAAGGGCGATGTGACCAGCAACGACCCCTGCGCCTATCGCAAGGATTGTTTCATCAAACGACGCATGCTGAGCGCCGAACAGGCCTGGCGCACCGCGCTGCGAGGGCAGACACTGGCCGATCTGATGGCGGATGCCCGCGCCGAGATCGGATTTGAGAATCTCCAGGCCGTCGGCGGATTTATCGAGGAAAAACAGCGCTAAGACGCACGACCCTCATCCGCTGAGTCCAAGCGGAACGGTCAACAAGGCGCGTCCCGCCTGTCCTCCCCTATAGGGAGAGACGACGGGCGGGGCGTGTGTCTGCTTCTGGTGGGGCGGAAATCGACACTCTCCAACCAGAAGGACCCTTTTGATGTCATATCTCGACAACAACGCGTTTGAAGCGACCCCGCAGCGGGTGCTGGACCAGTTCGCCGCCGCCAACACAGCCGCCCCTGCCGCGCTGATGGAGGTCTGGCGCGCGGGCCTTAGCGTGGCCAAGGCCCATGGCGAAACCGAACTGGGCAGCGGCCAACCGGCCAGCGCCGATGACCGGTTCGAGGTCGGCTCGCAAAGCAAGATGATGACCGCCGTCCTGGTGCTGCAACTGGTGCAGGAGGGCAAGGTCGCGCTTGACGACAAGCTCAGCGACCATCTTGACCTGTCGGGCCTGCCCGATATCGCCAATCTCGAAACCGCCACCATCCGGCATCTGCTGGCCAACCGGTCGGGCATTCCCGATTTCGACACCGTCATGGGCGATAGCGGCCTGCCGGTATTTATCGAGAATATCATCGCCAATCCGGATGTGCCGCAGGGGCCCGACGAGATGCTGGACATTGCCGCCGGGCATCCGGCGGCATTTGCGCCGGGGCAGGGGTATGAGTATTCCAACACCAACTTTCTGCTGCTCGAGAAACTGATCGAAAAGGTCACCGGCAACAGCATGGGGCACGAGCTGACAACCCGCATCTTTGACCCGCTGGGGATGGATGATACCCTGCCGGGTGCGCTGGAGCGGCCCGCCGACATCCTGCATTCCTATGCCACCCTGCCGGACGGGACGCCGCTTGAGGTCACCAATGTGCCGATCAATCTGGGCGGCGCCGGTGGAGTGGTCTCGACCACCGCCGACATGATCCGGTTTCTTGACGCGCTTCTGGTCTCCAAGACGCTTCTGTCGCCCGAGATGCTGGCGCAGATGACGGATTACCGCGACGGCGACAACCAGCCCAGCGGCAATGGCAACGGGCTGGGGCTTGGCGCCACGGAACTCAACGGCCAGCATTTCGTGGGGTTTTTTGGCGGCACGCTGGGCACCAATTCCGGTACCATCCTGCATGTGGAAAGCGGCACCATCGTCTCGGTCGCTGTGACCCATTCGGGGGTCGAGCCCTCGACGCTGGTGCTGACCGCCTTCGAGCTGATATTCAGCGATGGTCACTGGGCCAGCTTCGATCCCACCGATGACAGTTTCACCATCGAAGGATCCGCCGCAGAGGTCGACCTGTATCAGGATACCTCGGCCACGGGTGCGGTTGAAACGGTGCTGACCAAGGGGGATGTCTCGCTGTCGTTTGCCGGTGACATGGCCGGGTTTGACGAGGCACAGTTGAGTTTCTCCGACGGATCGGTGCTGCGCGTGGCCGATGCGGGTGGCGAATGGATCGACATCCTTCATGACACGCGCCTTGGTGACGGGGGCGAGACGGTCCAGGCCGGCCCACAGGATGCCGATAACCGGCTGATCGGCCTGGGCGGGAATGACGGGTTGTTCGGCGCATACGGTGACGACCGCATCAGCGGTGGCGGCGGCAATGACCGTTTGGGCGGCCGGGATGGCGATGACGCGCTGGAGGGCGGCGATGGGCATGACGTGCTCGACGGGGGGCGGGGCGATGACCAGCTCTCGGGCGGCGCGGGCAGCGACCAGCTGAACGGCGGACGCGGTGATGACACGTTGGAGGGCGGTGCCGGGCACGACCTGCTCGACGGGGGCCGGGGCGATGATCAGCTCTCGGGCGGTGCGGGCAGCGACCAGCTGAGCGGCGGGCGCGGTGACGACACGCTGGAGGGTGGCGCCGGGCACGATCTGCTTGACGGGGGCCGGGGCGATGACCAGCTCTCGGGCGGTGCAGGCAGCGACCAGCTGAGCGGCGGGCGCGGTGATGACACGCTCGAGGGCGGCGCGGGGCACGACCTGCTAAAGGGCGGCCGGGGCGACGACCGGCTTGAAGGGGGCGCCGGGCATGACATGCTGATCGGCGGCAGCGGTGATGATGTGTTCGTGTTCGCGGCAACCGCTGGTCATGATCATGTGCTGGACTTTCAGGCAGGCGCCGACCGTCTGGACCTCTCCGGCGCTGGCGTCAGCTTTGCCGAGTTGACAATAACCGCGCCGACAGACGGCTTTGCCCATGTCGCATTTGGTCAGACCGAGATCACCCTGACCGGCCAGTTCTCGGAATTGACCGAGGCCGACTTCCTGTTCTGATCATGCTAACACCGGGCGGCGTGACCCGCGCCGCCCACCATCTTCAAGGACCCGCATGAGCCCTCCTGACCTTGCCCCGGATATCGCGACCTTCGAAGTGGCGCTTGCCATGGCGCTGTTGGTTCTGTCGCTGTTCTGCGCCCATGCGCTGTGCCAGCCGCGCAAGGCGCTGGTGGTGCGCTGGCCGCTGGTGGTGTTCTTTGCGCTGAATGCCATCGGTCTTCTGCGCTATGTGATGCGCGGGCTCGACCCCGGGATGGAATGGCCGCGGACCCTGCTGCTGCTGGAACTGGCGAATATCCCGATCAGCCTGGCCCAGCCCGCGCTGCTGTGGTTCTATGTCTGTCTGCTGACCGGCGCCGGGCCGTTGCACCTGCCCAGGCGCGCGCTCTGGCATCTGCTGCCCGCGCTGCTGGCGGTGGGGCTTGTGACAGTTGCAGCCTTTCAGCCGCAATCGACCTTTGACAACCTGATCCTGCCCTTTGCCGAGATGAGCTGGCTCGAGCGGGGGCTGGTACTTGGGTTCTACCTGGCCACGGTGCTGTTTCACCTGATGGGGCCGGTCTACAGCCTGCTCGTGATCCGGCAGCTGATGCGCTATCGGATCGCGCTGAAGGACCTGTTCGCCAGCACCGAGCGGCGCGAGATGAGCTGGCTGCGCTGGCTGGCGCTGATGGCGCTGGCGTTCTGGTGCGTCAATATCGTCGACGTTCTGCTCGAGGTGCTCGAGATCGGCTTGCCCCCGATCAACCCCTGGCTGGACCTGACGGTGCTGGCGGCGGCGCATTTCCTGCTGGTCTGGGTGCTGGGCCTTTGGGGCTTGCGGCAGAAACCGGGCCTGTTGCCGCCCGAACGCCCGACGCCGACCGCACCCACGCCCCTACCCACGCCCAAGCCGATGCCGCCTGCACCGCGCAAATACGGAAAGTCGGCGCTCAGCGACAGCCGGATGGACCGGTTGGCCGACAAGATCCGCCTGCTGATGGAGGTCGACCATCTCTATCGCGATCCGAACCTGACGCTCTGGGATCTGGCGACCCGGCTTGGCGCCTCGACCAACCATGTTTCGCAGGCGCTGAACGAGGGGGTGGGGCAGTGTTTCTTCGACTATGTCAACGAATGGCGCGCGCGCGATGCGGCCACCCGGCTGCGCGGATCCGAGGACACGGTGCTGGATGTGGCCTTTGCGGTGGGCTTCAACTCGAAATCGGCGTTTTACAAGTCGTTTCGCCGGGTGTTCGAGACGACGCCGACCCAGTATCGCCAACGCCATCGCCGGGCTTAGCCCCGGACCACAGCCGCGCCGCGATCAGGCATCCGATCGCGCCCAGCAGTGCCAGCACCGTCAGCACCCCCTGCGGCGGGACGATGGTGGCCAGCCAACCGGCCAGCGGATAGGCCAGCAGCCAGCAGGCATGGGACAGCGAAAACTGCGCCGCAAACAGCGCGGGCAGGTCCTCGGGCCCGGCCGAACGGCGCAACAGCCGGCCCGAGGGTGTCAGCGCCGAGGCAAAGCCGATGCCGCTGACGAACCAGGCCAACAGCAGCGGCGGAGCGCTCAGCCCCGCCAGCGCCACCCAGAGCGCCAGCGCCAGCCCGGTGAGCGCCATTGCCGCGCCGCCCGCCAGCATGATCGGCCGGTCGCCCAGACGCGCCAGCAGCCGGGGCAGGGCAAAGGCCGCCAGCATCGAGCCGCCACCATAGGCCCCCAGCGCCAGTGCCACCATCCGGTCCGATCCGCCCAGTTCGCTCTTGACCAGAACCACCGTGTTGACCAGCACCATCGCGCCTGGCATCGCCACGCCAAGGTTCAGCGCCAGAAGCCCGCGCAGCCGGGGGATCGAGAGATAGAGACGCAGGCCCCGCAGGCTGCGCGTCGCCAGCCCGCCGGTGCGGCTGGCGCCGGGCTTGGGCAGGGCGACCGAGATCACCAGCAGCGCCGAGCCGACAAAACCCAGCGCGGTGCCCAGGAACAGCGCGTTGAAACTGACCAGACCCAGCAGCAGCGCGGCCAGCGCGGGGCTGACCAGGCTTTCCAGATCATAGGTCAGGCGGCTCAGCGACAGCGCCTTGGTATAGTCTTCCTCCTCGGGCAGCAGGGCGGGGATGGTGGCCTGAAAGGCCGGGGTGAACCCGGCCGAGGCCGCCTGTAGCACGAAGATCAGCAGGTAGATCTGCCAGATCTCGGTGACCATCGGCAGGCAGGCCGCCGCCGCCGCCCGCACCAGATCCAGCGTC
Source organism: Ruegeria pomeroyi DSS-3 (assembly GCF_000011965.2). Taxonomy (NCBI): domain Bacteria; kingdom Pseudomonadati; phylum Pseudomonadota; class Alphaproteobacteria; order Rhodobacterales; family Roseobacteraceae; genus Ruegeria; species Ruegeria pomeroyi. Next base: position 1,463,893 of record NC_003911.12, read on the forward strand.
ACCAGCACCCGGCGCCGGTCCATGGCTTCGGTCAACGCGGCGGCGAGTGGCGACAGAAAAACATAGGCCAGCATCTTGATGGTGAGCGCGATGCCCAGCACTATACCCGCGCGCGGCCCGGCCAGATCATAGGCCAGAAGCCCCAGCGCCACGGTGGCGAGCCCGGTTCCGGTCAGCGCCACCACCTGCGCCGCAAAGAGGTGCCGGTAGGCGCGGTGTCGCAGCACGTCGAACATGAACCGCGCCCCTCTCTCAGCCCGCCGCACTCATTCAGCGGGGGCCGGGGCGTCGGAACTGCCCTTGATCCGCTCGCGCGCGCCCTGCATCACCGCGTAAAGCACCGGCACCAGCACCACGCCGATCACCGTGGCCGCCAGCATGCCGCCGAACACCGCCACGCCGATCGCCTTCTGGCTGGCGGCGCCGGCGCCATTGGCGGTCAACAGCGGCACCACGCCCAGCAGGAAGGACAGCGCAGTCATCATCACCGCGCGAAAGCGTTGATGCGCGGCCTCGGCGGCAGCCTCGCGGATGCTCAGCCCCTTGGCGCGCTGCTCCATTGCGAATTCGACGATCAGGATGCCGTTCTTGGAGGCCATGCCCACCAGCATGATCATGCCGATCTGGGTATAGAGGTTGATATCCGAGCCGACCACGGCCACCGCCGCCACCGCCCCGAACAGCGCCACGATCACCGAAAGCAGGATCGAAACCGGCATCGACCAGCTTTCATACTGGCCCACCAGGAACAGATAGGCAAACAGCACCGCCAGCCCCAGGATCACCGCGACCAGCCCGCCCGAGCTCAGCTGTTGCTGGGCGCTGCCGGTCCATTCAAAGGCATAGCCGGGCGGCAGGGCATTGGCGCTTTCCTCGGTCATCACCTGGATCGCGTCGCCGGTGGACAGGCCCGGCGCCGGCACCGCCGTCACCGTGGCCGAGCGGAACAGGTTATGCCGTTTCAGCAGCACCGGCCCCAGCACGTTCTCGACGTCGATCAGCGTGCCCAGCGGCACCATCTGGCCCTGTTGCGAGCGCACATAGAGGTTGCCGATATCCTCGACCTTGTCGCGATAGCTGCCCTCGGCCTGGATCATCACCCGGTAGACGCGGCCAAACAGGTTGAAGTCGTTGATGTAATAGGACCCCAGATGCGCCTGCATGGTCTGGAACACCTCGGCCACCGACACTTGCAGCGTCTTGGCCTTTTCCCGGTCCAGATCGACGAACAGCTGCGGCACGTTTGCGCGGAAGGTGGTATAGCTCTGCCCGATCTCGGGGCGCTGGTTGGCGGCATAGACCAGCGAGCCGACCGCCGCGGCCAGATCCTGGGCCGAACCGCCACCGGTCTGCTGCACCTCCATCTCGATGCCCGCCGACATGCCCAGGCCCTGGATCGGTGGCGGGTTGAAGGCCACGATCGAGGCCGCGCTTTCGCCCCAGGCGATGTTGAGGATGCGTTTGAGCAGTGCATCGGCGCTCAGCTCCGGGTCCTGTCGCTGGTCCCAGTTGGTGAGGTTGACGATGATCATGGCACCGTTGGGGCTGAGCCCGTTCAGCATCGAGAACCCGTTCACCAGAACCGTATTGGCCACGCCGTCAAGCTGTTGCAGCTTGTCGTTCAGCCGTTGGGTCACGGTTTCGGTGCGGCCCAGCGTGGCGGCATCGGGCAGTTGCACATCTACAAACAGGTATCCGTTATCCTCAAGCGGCAGGAACCCCTTGGAGGTGTTGGAGAAGATGCCGCCAGCCCCGGCGCCGATCGCCGCCACGATGGCCAGCGAGATCACCGGCAGGATCAACAGCTTGCGCACCAGCGCTACATAGCCGTCGCGCACCCCGCCGATGCCGCGTTCGAACAGGGCCAGCACCCCCTTGGGCGGGCCCGAGCGGGCCCGCAGCACCAGGCCACATAGTGCCGGCGACAGGGTCAGCGCGTTGATTGAGGAGATCGCGACCGCGACCGAGATGGTGACGGCGAATTGCGAATAGAGCCGCCCGGTGATGCCGGGCATGAAGGTGACCGGCACGAACACCGCCAGCAGCACCAGCGTGGTCGCGATCACCGGCCCGGTGATCTGGCCCATCGCCTTGCGGGTTGCCTCGGGCGGGCTCAGCCCCTCTTCGGCGATGATGCGTTCGACGTTTTCCACCACCACGATGGCATCATCCACCACGATGCCGATGGCCAGCACCAGCGCAAACAGCGAGATGGTGTTCAGCGACATGCCAAAGGCCAGCAGAAACGCGAATGTGCCGATCAGTGAGACCGGGATCGCCACCGCCGGAACGAGCGTGGCCCGCCAGTTGCCCAGGAACACAAACACCACCGAGACCACCAGCACAAAGGTCAGCATCAGGGTCGTCACCACGTCATTGAGCGACTGTTCCACGAAATCGGTGGTGTTGAAGGGGATCTCGTAGTCCACATCCTCGGGAAAGGCGCGCGACAGCCGCTCCAGCTCGGCGGTGACCCGCTCGGACACCGCCAGCGCATTGGCGCCCGGCGCCTGATAGATGCCCAGCACAGTGGCAGGCTTGCCCTGGTAATAGCCCGAGGCACTATAGAATTGCGCCCCCAGCTCGACCCGGGCGATATCGCGCACCCGCACCACGGCGCCGGCGGCGCCGGTGCGGATCACGATGTTCTCGAACTCTTCAACCGTGCTCAGCCGGCCCTTGGACTTGATCGTGTACTGGAATGTCTGCCCCTCGGGTGCGGGCGGCGCGCCGATCTGGCCCGCCGACACCTCAAGGTTCTGCTCGCGCACGGCGGCAATCAGGTCACCCGGCGTGATCGACAGGGCCGCCATCTTGTCGGGGTCCATCCACATCCGCATGGCATATTGCAGATCGGTCAGCACATCGGCCTTGCCCACCCCCTGTACCCGGGCCAGCGCGTCCTTGAGGTTGATCGAGGCATAGTTGGACAAAAACACGCTGTCATAGGTGTCATTGGGCGAGGTGAGCGTGACCACCATCAGCATGTTGGTCGAGGATTTCTGCGTCACCACGCCGGAATTGGTCACTTCGCTGGGCAACGAGGACAGCGCCTGCGCCACCCGGTTCTGCACGTTGACCGAGGCAATGTCGGGATCGGTGCCCACCTCGAAGGTGACGCTCAGCGAATAGGAGCCGTTGTCGGCCGAGGTCGACGTCATGTAGAGCATGTCGTCGACGCCGTTCACCTGCGCCTCGATCGGGGCGGCGACGGCGTTTTCCACCGTCTCGGCATTGGCGCCGGTATAGTTGGCCGAAACGCTGACCACCGGCGGCGTGATATCGGGGAACTGCGCCACCGGCAGCACCAGGTAACCGATGCCGCCCAGGATGGTCAGGACCAGCGAGATGACAAAGGCCAGCTTTGGCCGGCTGATGAAAAGAGCCGAGAACATGGGTTACTCTCCCGGCTGTTCTGCGGCGACGACCGCATCGACGGCAACGCCGGGGCGCACCCGTTGCAGCCCTTCCACGATCACGCTTTCCCCCTCGCGCAGGCCTTCCAGCACGATGGCTGCGGTGCCGACCGTGTCGCCCAGCGTCACGTAACGCTGTTCGACCATCTGCTTGTCATTGACCACCAGCACGAAATCGCCGCGCTGGTCGCGTTGTAGCGCCGCCTGCGGCACCAGCACCCGCAGCGTCGGTTTCAGCGCCGAGATGCGCACATGCACAAAGGCCCCGTCCACGATCAGCCGCCCGGTATTGGCGAACTCGGCCCGCATCACGACCGATCCGGTCAGCGGGTCGATGCGGTTGTCGACAAAGACCAGCCGCCCGGTCTCGCCCAGCGGGGTGCCGTTGGGCAGGGTGACATGCACCTCGGGGCTGCGCTGGCTTTCGGCCAGGGTCTCGGCGGTTTCGCCCAGCTGTTGCAGCACATCGACCAGCCGCTTCTCGTTCAGGGCAAAGGTGACATGGATCGGCGTCTCGCGTACCAGCGTCACCAGCGGCGGGTTGGCGGGCCCCACCACATCGCCGACCGAGGTCGCGACCCGGCCCAGCCGCCCGGCAAACGGCGCGTCGATCTCCGTATAGCTGAGGTCCAGTTCGGCCTGCCGGATCGCCGCCTTGGCCGATTTGACCGCCGCCTCGGCCACCAGCTCGTTGGCGCGGGCAATGTCCACTTCCGAGGCCGGGGTGGCCTCGCGGCGCAACAGCTCTTCCTTGCGGGCCAGTTCCACGCCCGCCAGCTCCAGATTGGCCTCGGCCTTGTCCAGATCGGCGCGCCGCGCCTCCAGCACCGCCTGATAGAGGTCCGGTTCGATGCGGAACAGCAGATCGCCCTCGGCCACCGTGCTGCCATCCTCGACCAGCTGTTCGTCCAGAAATCCGCTGACCCGTGCCACGATATCGACCTTGTCGATCGCCTCGCCCCGGCCGATGAACACCGCCTCTTCGGTGATTTCCTTGCTATAGGCCGCCGCGACCGAGACCTTGGGTGCCGCCTGTTGCGCATCCAGCTGCACAGTATTCAGGCCAAACGCGAGGGCCATGGCCGGTATCCAGTGCAGGCGCTTCGAAAAGGACAGGGGGCCGGTCTGCATGGAAAACCTCTTTCGTCTGATGCGATATGCTGTCGGAACCGGAGCGGTCCGGGGCCGAGTCGGAACGATTTCCCTTCGACAATGCAGGTATCGGGTTATTTTCTCAAGCAAACCCTCAACTTGCGATGCGCGTCACGGTGTTGCGGTTGGTTGCGCGCCCGTGGTCTTATGCAAGCGGGAAACCAGAGGGCGGCACAGCGCATGGGGCAGAACGCGGCGGGGCGGCATTTCGTCTTTGTCCTCGACGAGGGGTTCACCATGCAGGCGTTCTCTTCGGCGGTCGAGGTGGTGCGCCTGCTGGAACGGGTGCGGCCCGGAACCGGATATCGCTATAACGCGCTCAGCCTGTCGGGCGGGCCGGTGGCGGCATCGAACGGGTTTCGCCTGATCCCTGATCTTGCTGCCGAAGCGGTGCCGCCCCGGGCGGTCATCGTGGTGGTGGCCGGGGTTCGGGCCGGGCATAGCGCGGAACCGGCGCTGGCGGCGCGGTTGCGTGGCTGGGCGCGGCGGGGGCATCCGGTCTGGGGCATTTCCTCGGGCGTGGTGCGGCTGGCGCAGGCGGGGCTGCTGGAAGGGCGCCGGGTGGCCGCCCATTGGGAGGACGTCGCCTATCTGCGCGACAGCCATCCCCGGGTTCAGGTCACCGCCTCGCTGTTCGTGAGCGATGGCGAGGTGATGACCTGTGCCGGTGGCGGGGCGGCCAGCGATATGATGCTGACCGTGCTGCGCCGCGATCTGGGCGGCGAGATCGCCGACGAGATCGCGGCCCGGCTGGTGATCGACGCGGTGCGCGGCGGTGGCACCCGCCAGCGCCGGGCGCTGGACATGCGGTTCGAGACCCGCAACCGGGTCGCCTTTGCCGCGCTGCGTCTGATGCGCGCCAATCTGGTGCCGCCCCTGCCGATTGCCGCCATTGCCCGGGCGCAGGGCGTGTCGGAACGCCAGCTGGAACGTGTCTTTGCCCGCGAGTTCGGCAAGACCCCCAGCGCGCTTTACCTGGACGTGCGGTTTCAGGATGCCCGCGCCGAAGTGCGCGACAGCCGCCGCAGCCTGACCGAGATCGCGCTGGATCACGGCTATAGCCCGGCGGGGTTTGCGCGGGGCTACAAGCGGTTGTTTGGCCTTCTCCCGTCCGAGGATCGGCGGCAGGCCATGTCGGATGAGATCACTTGAGATGTCGAAAATGGTCACTTGGAACCGAGGTGACCGCACTATCCTGCCTCTCGTAACACGAGGAGATACGATGACCGCTCCCCTGATCATGGTCGCGCCAAATGGCGCGCGGCGCGGCAAGGCCGATCATGCCCGCCTGCCGATCACACTGGACGAGATGCTGGCCGAGGCGAGCGCCTGCCGCGCCGCCGGTGCCGATGCGCTGCACCTGCATGTGCGCAACGCCGACGGGACCCATTCGCTGGATGCGGGCCGGTATCGCGAGGCGTTGGACGAACTGGCGCGCGCCGTGCCGGACATGGCGGTGCAGATCACCACCGAGGCGGCGGGTGTCTACAGTCCGGCGGAGCAATATGCCTGCCTTGATGCGTTGCGCCCGCCCTGGGCCAGCGTCTCGCTGCGCGAGATCGCCCGCGACCCCGATCTGGCACCACGCCTTTATGCGCTGGCCGCCGATCAGGGCATCCGTCTTCAGCACATCGCCTATGATCGGGCCGATCTGGAGCTTTTGGCACGCAGTCGAGCGGCGGGCATCATCCGCGCCGAACAGGACGAGGTGATTTGTGTGCTGGGCGCCTATGCGCCGCCGCGCGCGGGCCGACCTGAGGATCTGGACGCACTTGCCCCGGCGCTTGTCGGCCTGCGGCTGGGCCTGTGTGCCTTTGGCGCACAGGAACAGGACTGTCTGCTGGACGGCGCCCGCGCGGGTGCCGAGATCCTGCGCGTCGGCTTCGAGAACAACCTTCTTTCGCCCGATGGCACCCCCTGGCCCGACAATGCCGCTGCGGTGGCCTCGCTCGGGCATCACCTGGAAAGGAAAGCGGCATGAGCCATGTCTTCCCCCGTCACTGTCACGCGCAGCTCCCCATCGCGGTGGGCGGCGAGGGCTGTTACCTTATAGACAGCACCGGCAAGCGCTATTTCGATGCCTCGGGTGGGGCGGCGGTGTCCTGCCTTGGCCATTCCAACGATCGGGTGAAACAGGCGATCAAGGATCAGGTGGACCGGCTGGCCTTTGCCCATACCGGGTTCTTCACCTCGGACCCGGCCGAGGAGCTGGCCGATCTCTTGATCGCCAACGCGCCCGAGGGGATCGAGCGGGTCTATTTCGTCTCGGGTGGGTCCGAGGCGGTCGAGGCCGCGATCAAGCTGGCCCGGCAGTACTATCTGGAAGTGGGCCAGCCCGAACGGCGTCACCTGATCGCCCGGCGGCAGAGCTACCACGGTAACACGCTGGGGGCGCTGGCAGCGGGCGGCAATGCCTGGCGGCGGGCGCAGTTCGACCCGCTGCTGATCGGGGTCAGCCATATCGCGCCCTGTTATGAATATGCCGAACGGGCCGCGGGCGAGAGCCTCGTCGACTATGGCCGCCGCGCCGCGGACGAGCTGGAGGCCGAAATCCTGCGTCTGGGCCCGGATACGGTGATGGGTTTCATCGCCGAGCCTGTGGTGGGCGCCACGCTGGGCGCGGTTGCGGCGGTCGAGGGCTATTTCTCCCGCATCCGCGAGATCTGCGACACCTACGGCGTGCTCCTGATCCTGGACGAGGTAATGTGCGGCATGGGGCGCACCGGGCATCTCTTTGCCTGCACGGGTGAGGGGGTGCGGCCCGATATCGTCACCATCGCCAAGGGGTTGGGCGCTGGGTATCAGCCGGTGGGCGCGATGCTGTGTTCGGGGGCGATCTATGACGCCGTCGCCAGCGGTTCGGGCTTCTTCCAGCACGGGCATACCTATATCGGCCACCCGGTTGCCACAGCCGCCGGGCTGGCGGTGGTGCAAGAGATGCTGGAACACGACCTGCCCGCGCGGGTGCAGGCACTTGGCGGCGCGATGGAGGCGGCGCTGCGGTCGCGGCTCGACCAGCATCCGCATGTGGGCGATATCCGGGGGCGGGGCCTGTTCTGGGGCGTCGAACTGGTGGCCGATCGCGCCGGCAAGACGCCGTTCGACCCGGGCCTTGGCCTTGCGGGCAAGCTGAAGAGAGCGGCCTTTGCCCGCGGGCTCATCTGTTACCCGATGCCCGGTACACGCGACGGGCGGAATGGCGATCATGTTCTGCTGGCGCCCCCCTTCATCATGGAGGAAGCGGATGCGACATTGATCGCCGAGCGGCTGACGGCTGCGATGGGGGATGTGCTGCCGTGATCAAAGCAGTGCTGTTCCCGGGATTGTCGCCGATTCGGTAACAATCCCGGTGAAGAGCGGCCGCCAGGTGCAAGGAATCTTTGGCTTTTGTCGCAAATTGCGCCAGACTGGCGCAAAGCTGTGGGGAATATGTGATGATCAGAACCGTTTCCGGCCTTGTGGCCCTTGGCCTTCTTGCCGCCTGCAACAACCCGATCCGGCCGTTGCCCGCGAATCTGGCGGATCAGAAGCCGGCCTGCGCATCCGGCGATTATTCGGTCTGTTCCGAGATTGGCCATGCGGTGCGCGATCAGGAGGGTGGGGTCAACACCTATCCCATCGCCCAGACCCCCACGACCTATGTGATCTCGCAACCCATCATCGACTGAGCGGGCGCAGGAATTTAAGAAAATTCCTGCCTCCAGCGCCTTGAAAAGGCGCTGGAACACGATTTGGGACAAATCGTGGAGACAAGGTTTCCATGAAACCTTGTCCGGTGGTCAGCTCCGCACGCCCGCGAAACGCTGTTGCCAACCTTCGCGATCCTCGTCGCTGATCTTGGCGAACAGGACCTCGGGCACCGTGAAGGCGTGACCCGGCGCCAGCGCGTTCAGCGCGGTTGCGATATCGACGGGCCAGTTGTCATCGCTCGTCTGCATCGCCTCAAGCATCCGCGCCGAGGCGGCGGGGATGAAGGGCGCGCTGAGCACTGCGTAAAGGCGGATCAGGTTCAGGCCCAACCGCACTTGTGCCGCCGCCTGCACCGGGTCGGTCTTGAACAGGGTCCAGGGCGCCGCGCTTTGCAGATACTCATTGCCGGCGGCCCAGATCGCGCGCAGCTCCTGCGCCGATTTGCGCACCTCCATCGCCTCCATATGCCCCTCATAGGCGCGCAGCCGGGTGGTCAGCTCGGCGATCAGCGCCTCTTCCTGCGGACCGTATGCGCCGCCCTCGGGCACTTCCTCGCCGAACTTCGAGCGGCAGAACTTGGTGATGCGGCTGACGAAGTTGCCCAGCACATCGGCCAGGTCCTTGTTCACACTGGCCTGGAAATTCTCCCAGGTGAATTCGCTGTCGCTGTTTTCCGGCGCATGGGAGAGAAGCCACCAGCGCCAATAGTCGGCGGGCAGGATTTCCAGCGCCTGATCCATGAACACGCCACGACCCTGCGAGGTCGAGAACTGGCCGCCGTCGTAATTCAGGTAGTTGAAGGATTTCAGGTGGTCGACCATCTTCCACGGCTCGCCCGAGCCGATCAGTGTGGCCGGAAAGCTCAGCGTGTGGAACGGCACGTTGTCCTTGCCCATGAACTGCACATAGCGCACGTCATCCGCACCCTTGTCGGTGCGCCACCAGCGTTCCCATTCCGCGTCGCTCTTGCCATGCGCCTCGGCCCATTCGCCCGCACAGGCGATGTATTCGATGGGTGCGTCGAACCAGACATAAAAGACCTTGCCCTCCATCCCCGGCCAGTCCTGTTCGCCCTTCTTCACCGGGATGCCCCAGTCCAGATCGCGGGTGATGCCGCGATCCTGCAAGCCGTCGCCGTCATGCAGCCATTTCTTGGCGATCGAGGTGGTCAGCACCGGCCAGTCGGCCTTGCTGTCGATCCAGGCATCCAGCTGATCCTTGAGCGCGGACTGGCGCAGGTAGAGGTGCTTGGTCTCGCGCACCTCCAGATCCGTCGATCCGGAAATCGCCGAGCGCGGCTCGATCAGGTCGGTCGGGTCCAGCTGCTTGGTGCAGTTCTCGCACTGATCGCCGCGCGCCTTGTCGTAACCGCAATTGGGGCAGGTGCCCTCGATATAGCGATCAGGCAGGAACCGGCCATCGGCATTGGAATAGACCTGCCGCTCGCTCACTTCGCGGATCAGGTCGTTCTCGGCCAGCTTACCCGCGAAATGCTGGGTCAGCTTGTGGTTCTGCGCGCTGGACGAGCGTCCGAAATGGTCAAAGCTCAGGCCAAAGCGGCGGGCGATATCGGCCTGCACCCCGTGCATCTCGGCGCAGTATTCGGCCACCGGCTTGCCCGCCTTGGCGGCGGCCAGCTCGGCGGGGGTGCCGTGCTCGTCGGTGGCGCAGAGGAACATCACCTCGTTGCCCCGGCCACGCTGATAGCGCGCATAGAGATCGGCGGGCAGCTGCGAGCCCACCAGATTGCCGAGGTGCTTGATCCCGTTGATGTAAGGGATCGCCGAGGTGATCAGAATTCTTGCCATTGTCCCACTTCCGCGAAAATCGTCTGCGGTTCCTTTAACCCAGCCGCGCAGGGGGAGAAATCCCCCTTTTCGCGCGCGCCGCTACTCGCGCCCCTCGCGCGAGCGTTTCTGCAGCCGCCCGATGGTGAACGAGGTGCGCGGTGCAAAGACATAGTTGGTGCGCGCTTCGGGCGTCGGGCGTGCCCGCATCCGGGTCAGCCCGAAGCCGATCAGCAACAGATGCGCGAGCGCGATCAGGGCGAACAGGGCGGGGGGGCCGAACCCTTCGATCAGGTTCGAGGCCAGATAGGGCGCCGCGATGGCCCCCAGCGCATACCAGAACATCAGCGCCGCCGACAGCTCGACCCGCTGTTCCGAGGTGGCAAAGTCATTGGCATGCGCCGCCGAGATCGAGAAGATCGGGAACGAGGTGAAGCCGAAAAGCCCCGCCGCCAGCATCACGCCCAAGGTGCCGGTGCCGCCCGCCGCCGCGATCACGCCACAGGATGCCATCGCCGCAACCGAGATCCAGATCAGCACCCAGCGGCGGTCGTACTTGTCGGCGAGCCAGCCGATCGGATATTGCGCCGCCACCCCGCCCAGCACAAAGGCGGCCAGGAAAAAGGCGATCTGGTTCACCGCCAGACCCACCTCTTGCCCGTAAAGCGGCCCCACCATGCGGAACGAGGCGGAGCTGACCGCCGAGACGATCACGCCAGCCACCGCCAGCGGCGAGCAGAACCAGGCCAGGCCGGGGCGCAGGCGGGGGGCATCGGGGGTCTCGGGCTGGCTGGCCTTGGACAGGGTCAGCGGCAACAGCGCGGCACAGCACAGCACCGCCAGCAGGTTGTACGAGACGTAAGAGGCCGGCGGCAGCACCGCGATGATCAGCTGCGCACAGAGCGAGGCGCCGGAATCGGCAATCCGGTAGGTGCCCATGGCGCGGCCCCGGATCTCGTTGGTCAGCTTGGCGTTCAGCCAGGCCTCGATCACCGTGTAACACCCCGCGACGCAGATGCCCGAGGCGATCCGCATCACCGCCCAGGCATAGGGGTTCTCGGTCAGGGTATGGCCGATCAGCCCCATCGCCCCCAGCGCGGTGCAGGCGGCAAAGGCGCGCGAATGGCCGACCGAACCCATCAGGCGCGGCGCCCACCAGCAGCCGATGAAAAAGCCGAAGAAATGTGCCGACCCCAGCATGCCGATCTGAGCCTTGGAGAAGTTCAGCACCAGCCCCGAGATCGCATCCAGAGGTCCGACGCCACCGGTCGACAATTGCAGCAGGATGACCGAAAGAAACAGGGCGGCAAAGGAAATGACTGTACGCATGGGATCCGCTGATAACCGGGACGGAGGATTCGATCCCCCGATTTACCGATGATTCGTCGCCGGATACGAGCGCAATCGACCTTGCACCGGCACTCAGGCCACAACCGCCTGCCCGCGCGGGCGCGCGCAAGCATCGGCCACAGGATGATGGCGATGTTCAGGCCGTTCCAGACGATGACGAAGACCAGGCCCAGCGGATAACAGGGCACAATGCTGCCCTGGGCCGGTCCGAACAGGGGGCTGACCAGGTATAGTGACTGTGGTGAACCGGGTGCGTCATACCGGCATGCCAGGCGCGCGCGTCCTGACCAGTGACAAAGGCGGGATCGGCGCGGTCGCAACGGGGCCAAAAGCAACAGGTGAGAATCTCCTCAACCTGTGGTAGTATCCGCGCATTGATCCCGCCCCGGGCCCGTCTTTGGCCAGGGCACACCGTTTGAAATTCGGACTTTTCAGCAGATGGAGGCACTCTTATGGCCGGAACTCGCAAGGACATCGCCAAATTGAACGGACCCTGGTCCGACGAGATGTTGTGGTATGCGCGCGCGGTGCGCGCCCTGCAGGGGCGGGCGCCCGCCGATCGCACCAGCTGGTGGTATCTCGCCGCCATTCACGGCATCGACATCCCCGGCTGGGTGCAGCAGGGCATCGTGCCCTCGGCGGGCACCCTGCCGCCGCAGGGCGAACAGGACCTGATCTTCAACCAGTGCCAGCATGCGGGCTGGTTCTTTCTGCCCTGGCACCGGGGCTATCTGGCGGCGTTCGAGGCCATTCTGGATGCCTGGATCTCGGCCCAGCCCGGCGGCCCGCAAGACTGGGCGCTGCCCTATTGGAACTATCTGTCCGACAGCAATCCGAACGGTCGGGCAATTCCACCGGAATTCCTTGACCCGACCCTGCCCGACGGCAGCGCCAACCCGCTGTCGCAGGTGCGCCGCAACGGCATGCATGTGCTGGGGCCGCAGCCCTGGTTTCCGGGCGATATCAGCCTGTCGGCCCAGACCCGCAGCCTGCCCTTTACCGCCGCTCCGGGGACCGAGGGCTATGGCGGCGCGATCAGCGGCTTTGCCCAGCAGGGCAGCCTGACCGGCGCGGTCGAGGGCGACCCGCATAACCGGGTGCATGTGATGGTGGGCGGGGTGCAGCCGGTGCCGGGCTGGATGAGCGATCCGGATTTCGCCGCGCTTGACCCGATCTTCTGGGTGCATCACTGCAATATCGACCGGTTCTGGGCGGCCTGGATGAGCGATCCGGCCAATCAGCAAGAGGACAGCGGCGCCTGGTCGAACGGGCCGTTCCCGCGCCAGTTCCTGATGCCGAACCCGGCCGGGGGCGGCAATGTGTTCCTGCCGGGTGAAACCCTGCCCGGTGGTGCGCTGGCCCCGGCCTATGACGATCTGCATGACGGCACCGGCATCCCTCAGGTGGTGGCCGGCGGCCCGGTGACGGAGGGCGTGATGATCACATCCAAACAGGCGGGCGGCTCGGCGCTGCTGGGCTCCAACAGTGCGCCGCTGACGGTGGCGGCGGGACCGGCAGCGACCGAGATCGCCATCCCGGCCACGGCCGCGACCGAATTCGCCGCGCCGCCGGGGTTGGGCCCGGAACCGCGGCTCTACCTCAACCTCGAAGGGGTGCGTGGCGCGGCGGCGGCGGGCGTGTTGCAGGTGCATCTGCGGCTGCCGGGCGCCGATGGCGGTCTGCGACTGGTCGATACGGTGGCGCTGTTCGGGCTGGGCAAGGCCAGCTCGACCGAGGGCGTGCATGCGGGCAATGGCCTGTCGCTGGCGATCGACATCACCGAACTGGCGCGCGAGGTGCAGTCGGCGGCCCCCGGTGCGTTGGAGCGGCTGTCGGTCGAGTTGAGCCAGCCCGGCGCCCCCGAGACCGAGATCACGGTTGAACGGGTCAGCCTCTACCGGCAGGACATGGGATGATCCCCGCGCGCCCGCGCGCGGCGCGTGGCCTGCACGTGGCGCGACGCCTGCGCGCGGCGGGGGCGCATCTGCGGCTGGGGCCGATGCCCTGGCTGCTGGCGCTGGCTGCAACCGCGCTGGGCGTGTCGCGTCTGTTGCCTGCCGGTGATGGCCTTGCCGCGCTTTGTGGGCGGCTGTCGCTGGTCCAGCTTGCCGACCCGGCGGCGCGGGCGCTGGTGTTGCCGGCGCCGGGGCTGTTGGTGGGGGGCTGGGTCCTGATGGTGCTGGCGATGATGCCGCCGCTGGTCTCGGCACCGCTGGCGCATCTGTGGCAGACCACCCCGCGAAGCGGGCGCGCCGTTGCGGTGGCGCTTTACGGGCTGGCTTATCTGGGGGTCTGGATCCTGGCCGGGCTGGCGCTGGTGCCGCTGGCGCTGCTGCTGGCCAGCGGCTCGGCGGCGCTGCCGCTGTTACTGGGCGCAGCGCTGATCTGGAGCGCTTCGCCCCCCGCGCAGGCGGCGCGCAACCGCTGTCACCGGATGCGCTGGCTGCCCGCCGGGCGGGCCCGCGCGGCCCGGGCGGCGCTGGGGCACGGGCTGGCCCATGGCGGTGCCTGTCTGGCTGCGTGCTGGCCCTGGATGCTGGTCCCGCTGACGGTTCAGACCGGGCATGGCGTGGCGATGGTGCTGGTGGCGGCCTATCTGCTGGCCGAGAGGGGCATGCAAGCGGCACCCGCCCTGTGGAGGGTGCCGCCCGGCATAGTCGCATTCAACGGTCTTCTGCCGCCTGGAATGCGCCGGATCACCGGTCTGCGCCGGTTTGGACCTGGCCTGATGTCGGACGGGTTCGCGGAGATACCCCCTCAACCACGAACCCGTCCCTGAGTGAGTGGTGGAGTTTCACCTGCCTGTTACATTAGCAGAGGTTGCACGGCATGTTGGCGTGCAGGGGTATAGGCACTTATACAAAAGTATAGGAACCAGGGATGACCTTGCGTCAGTCCGTCGTGACCGTCTGGCGCAGCTTGCCGGTGGTCTTGTCAAAGATCAGGATGCGCTCGTCCTCGGTGACCACGGCGAACCAGTTGCTGCCGATGGTGACCGCCACGGCGCGGGCGCCGTCGGGAAGCTCCACCTGATCGGGGAGCGTGGGGGTTCGGTCGCTCAGGCGGATGACAATCAGTGCGAATGTCACTAGAACCCCGCCAATCATCACCGCGGTCAGTGCCATGACCATGCGCCGCAGCAGTTTCAGCTGTGGGGTTTCCTGCGGTATCTCGGGCTCGGAAGGGGCGGTCATGCAAAGCACCAGGCTGGAATTCGTCATCGCGGCAGCACCGCCGCCCCGCCTTGATAAGGCGCTTTCGCGGGATGTGCCAGAGACGGCGGCGCTGTCGCGTACCCGGCTGGCGCGGCTGATCACCGAGGGCGCGGTCAGCGTCGACGGGCAGGTGGTCACCGACCCCAAGGCCCGTGTCGTCGAGGGCGCGCAGGTGGCCATTGCCCTGACCGAGGCCGAGGAGAGCCATATCGCGCCCGAGGCGATCCCGCTGGTGGTGGTCTACGAGGATGACGACCTGATCGTGATCGACAAGCCCGCCGGCATGGTGGTGCACCCGGCGCCGGGCACGCCCTCGGGCACGCTGGTCAATGCGCTGCTGGCCCATTGCGGCGACAACCTGTCTGGGGTGGGCGGGGTGAAACGGCCCGGAATCGTGCACCGCATCGACAAGGACACCAGCGGCCTTCTGGTGGTGGCCAAGAGTGACGCCGCCCATCACGGGCTGGCCGCGCAATTTGCCGCCCACAGTGCCGAGCGGCATTACACCGCGCTGTGCTACGGGGTGCCCGATGGCAGCGACCCGCGCCTGCGCGGCGTTAAGGGCGCCAGCTTCGAGCCGGGTAACATTCTGCGCCTGACCACTCAACTGACCCGCCACCCGACCGATCGCCAGAGACAGGCGGTGGTGTTCCATGGCGGGCGGCACGCGGTGACACGGGCGCGGGTGGTCGAAAGCTTTGGCCAGCCTGCCGCCGTGTCGCTGATCGACTGCTGGCTGGAAACCGGACGGACCCATCAGATTCGGGTCCATATGGCCCATGCGGGCCACGGGCTGCTGGGCGATCCGGTCTATGGCGGGCGGCGCAAACTGTCGCCGCGCGCCCTGTCACCCGAGGCGGTCGATGCCATCGGCGCCTTTCCGCGCCAGGCGCTGCATGCCGCCGTGCTGGGGTTCGAGCACCCGTTGAGCGGTGAAAAGTTGAGCTTTTCCGCTCCTTTGCCGGATGATCTTGAAAGGCTGCTTGAAGTGCTGCGGCGGACCTGAAACACTTTGCACGGCAAGGTGATGGGCAAGGTCTCACATTTTCTTAATCGAAGCTTAATATCACTATCGTACCCGTTGGCCCTTGAATGGGCAAAATAGGTGACCCATATCCTATGTTAAGTCCTTAAACATTTGGGAGGGACATTGATCATGGCAAATTACACCACACTGCCGGCCCCCACGCCCGAAGGCGGTCTGAACCGCTATATGCAGGAAATCCGCAAGTTCCCGCTGCTGGAGCCGGAAGAAGAATACATGCTGGCCAAGCGCTGGGTCGAGGAACAGGATGCCGAGTCGGCCCACAAGATGGTCACCAGCCACCTGCGGCTCGCCGCCAAAATCGCCATGGGCTATCGCGGCTATGGCCTGCCCCAGGCCGAGGTGATTTCCGAGGCCAATGTCGGCCTGATGCAGGCCGTGAAACGGTTCGACCCGGAAAAGGGCTTCCGCCTGGCGACCTATGCCATGTGGTGGATCCGCGCTGCGATCCAGGAATACATCCTGCGCTCGTGGTCGCTGGTGAAGCTGGGCACCACCAGCGCCCAGAAGAAGCTGTTCTTCAACCTGCGCAAGGCCAAGGCCAAGATCGGCGCGCTGGAAGAGGGCGACCTGCGCCCCGAGAACGTCGCCCGCATCGCCCATGACCTGGGCGTGAGCGAGGATGACGTGATCAGCATGAACCGGCGCATGTCCGGCGGCGATGCCTCGCTGAATGCCACTGTCGGCTCCGAAGGCGAGGGCACGATGCAATGGCAGGACTGGCTGGAGGACGAGGATGCCGACCAGGCCGCCGATTACGAGGCGCGCGACGAGCTGGAGGCGCGGCGCGAATTGCTGGCCTCGGCGCTGGATGTGCTGAACGAGCGCGAAAAGGACGTGCTGACCCAGCGGCGCCTTTTGGACCAGACCGTGACGCTCGAGGATCTGAGCGCGCAGTACAATGTCAGCCGCGAACGCATCCGCCAGATTGAGGTGCGCGCCTTTGAAAAGCTGCAAAAGCGCATGCGCGAACTGGCCCGCGAAAAAGGGATGCTGATCCCGGCCTGACCGGCTTGCAGGTGAGTAATTATGGCGGAATGAAGAGAGGGGCCCGGCGGGGCCCTTCTTGTTATGCGTTCTCTAAAGAGGGCGCGATGTCGCCATGCGGCGAGGCAACCAGACCCACACGCCCGTCAGGGCTTACCGCAGCCGGGCGCGCAGGACGCGGACCATGTTCTCGCCCATCACCTTGCGGATCTGATCCTCGGCCACGCCCGCATCCAGCAGCGCCGAGGTGAGCGCGGCCAGTTCCGAGGTGTCAAAGGCGGTTTCCACCGAGCCGTCGAAATCGGACCCCAGCGAGACATGATCGGCGCCCACCGTCTCGATCGCCTTGACGATCATCCTGGCGATACCGGTGGGGGTGATGTCGTCACAGGCGACCTCGGCCCAATAGCCCATGGCGATGACGCCGCCGGTGGCGGCGATCTCGCGCATCAGATCGTCGGGAAAGTTGCGTTTGACGGGGCAATGGCCGTGCAGCCCGCCATGGCTGACCACCAGCGGCATGTCGGTCATCGCCAGCACGTCGCGCGCCACCTGCTGGCTGGAATGAGCCAGGTCGATGATCACCGGACGGCGGGCCAGTTCGGCCACCACGGCGCGGCCGAATTCGGTCAGGCCGGTATCGGCCTCGCCATGCAGCGAACCGCCCAGCTCGTTGTCGAAGAAATGTTGCAGGCCATAGACCCGGTGGCCGGCGTCAAAGATCGGGTCGAGATTGGCCAGTTCACCTTCGAGCGGATGCGCGCCCTCGATGCCCAGGATGCCGCCCACGATGGCCTCGCCGCGCGCCTTTGCGGCCAGCACGTCCTCAAGATCGGCGGCCGTCTTGATGATCTTGAGGCGGCCATCAGCCTGGGCCTCGACCCGGTGCAGCTTTTCCGCCTGCCAGATCGCCCGCTCGCGCAGGCTGGTCCAGGTGCGCAGCGGCCAGAGCTGGCCCACCGCCAGCAGGGTGATGTTGTCGAACGCCTCGGCCGAGTTGCTGTCATAGTTTTGCCCGGCGGGGGACTTGGTAACGGCGGTAAAGACCTGCAAGGCGACATTGCCCTCGATCAGGCGGGGCACGTCGACCTGGCCGCGCTTGCCGCGCTGGCTCAGATCGCGGCTCCAGAGCAGGGGGTCGGCATGCCAGTCGCCCACGATCAGCTCCTTGTGCAGGGCGGCGGCGCGCTCGCTCACCGGATAGGGGGCATGGTCGATCACGTTGTTGGACGTGTCCTCGACATAGGCGGGCAGAAAGCCGAAGAACACCACCGCCCCGGCAACCACGGCCAGCGCCAGCAGCCGCACCGCCCATTTCACAACCCTGCGCATGATCATCTCTCCCTGATGCGATCTGGCGCCAGCCTAAGGCGCGATGATGACAGGACAAAGGCTGACCCCGCGTCGCGCGGCGCAGAGTTGCATCATGGCCCGGCCGCGCTAGGATAGAGGCCCCAAGGGAGGAGCGTTCATGGCCGGAGGCTGGGCCCGCGACGGCGCGGTGAGCGAACAGATCGAGGCGTCGATTTCCGACGAGCTGGCGCGGCTGAAGGCGCGCAAGGCGCCGGTGGGCGAAAGCCTGACCCATTGCGCCGAATGCGAGGAGGACATCCCCGAACCGCGCCGACAGGCGATCCCGGGGGTGAAGCTCTGCCTGGACTGCCAGCAGGAACGCGACAGCGCTTTCAAGACGCGCGGGGGCATCAACCGGCGAGGGTCAAAGGACAGCCAGTTGAAGTGAGGGGGGTGGTGGCGAAAACGGTCGTTTTTGGCAGTGACAGAAACGTATGAGTTTTGGCCACCCTCAGGGAAAAACTCGCGCCGTCATCGAGCGGATCGAGACGATCGACCACCAGACCTATTTCGAGCCTTTTGTGGGCATGGGCGGGGTGTTCTCGCACCGTACCTGGCGACCGCGGCTTGAGGTGGTCAATGATCTTAACGGCGAGCATGTTTTCTTGTTGTGCTGAAATCGAAAATACACGGAATCGGAACTACACCTGCGGGGGCACCGTGTTCTCGTTGTTTTCGCCGAACCCTTCCAACTCGTATTCGCCGTCAAAACCTTCAATTGTAATCCCAATTCCACTCATGCCCGCAGGGTTATGGTCATCTATGGGGTCCGCCACAAATCTAAGTACGTCCGCCCCGCGCGCATAATATGCAAGCCCGACGGAGAGGTGAGGAAATTTATAAACATTGTGCTCTAAACCCTCTGGATTGAACACTTTTGCCTTATTCGGATCCCTGTCATTCGCCCATTTGCACTCTGCAATCCACCCAGACCAGTCGTTTACCCAGAAGAAATAGTCGGCAAACTGACTAGGTTGTGGCCAGTCAGCCACGCTTGGTGGGTGGCCTGGATATGCGTGGTACCGAAATGGCGCGGCTGTGGCAGCTGATGGGCAGTCCAACACAAACAGGGCTAGATTTGCTTCGCTTCTAAAGCCTATTTTGTCTACTCCCCTGGCCGAGTACAACCCATAGTGCGAAGAGTACCGGAGTGTCCTTTTTTGACCTGCTGCCATCAGCGCAACTTCGAAGCTCTCAGAATTTGCCGAACCGATTCCGAAAAAGTAGTCACGCGGACCAGCAATGGCAGGTGCGTTCAAATAATGAATATTACCATTTAGGTTCAGGAGGCTCGCTCTTACTTTCATCAGTTCAATCCCAAGTATTAGCCGATAAATTAGGTTTTCGATTATTGCATAGTTGCGTTGTTGCTATCCGACATCCCCCAAATGGTCTACCGTTTGATGGCAGGATCGCCTAAAGGCGCTGCCAAATCAAGTTTTCCCGGGCGGCGTCTGCCGTCGCGCAAGCGGTTGGACGCTACCTACGAATGACTGAAATAGCTGAACATCGAAAAAAGGTCGTTTTTGGCTGGGTTCCCTGTCCAGCCTAAGATCATGCGCTTCTCTAAGACAACAACTCGGCAAAACCTTTGCGGTTTTGGCGGGGTTTTGTCTTGCGCGGCTCTGTCTGTTCTGAGCCGCGCCACAGGCGTCTTTGCCCTGTGGCGCGGGCCGGGCATCAGCCCTCCATCGCTTCCAGCTCGTCGATCATGTCCGAGATCATGCTCAGGCCCTTGTCCCAGAACTTGGGGTCGCTGGCATCGAGGCCAAAGGGCGCCAGAAGCTCTTTGTGGTGTTTCGAGCCACCCGCCTTCAGCATGTCGAAATACTTCTCTTCGAATCCTTCGGCGCCCTCGGCATAGACCGAGTAGAGCGCGTTCACCAGCCCGTCGCCGAACGCATAGGCATAGACATAGAAGGGCGAGTGCACGAAATGCGGGATATAGGCCCAGAAGCTTTCATAGCCCTCCATGAAGTCGAATGCAGGCCCAAGGCTTTCGCCCTGCACGCTCATCCACAGATCGCCGATATTCTCGGGCGTGAGTTCCCCCTGGCGGCGGGCGGCGTGCAGCTTGCATTCGAAGTCATAGAACGCGATCTGGCGCACCACCGTGTTGATCATGTCCTCGACCTTGCCCGCCAGCAGCACCTTGCGCTGTTCCTGGGTCTCGGCCTTTTCCAGCATCTTGCGGAAGGTCAGCATCTCGCCGAACACGCTGGCGGTTTCGGCCAGCGTCAGAGGGGTCGAGCTGAGCATTTCGCCCTGACCGGCGGCCAGCACCTGATGCACGCCATGGCCCAGCTCATGGGCCAGCGTCATCACGTCGCGCGGCTTGCCCAGATAGTTGAGCATCACATAGGGGTGCACCTCGGTCACGGTGGGATGGGCAAAGGCGCCGGGCGCCTTGCCGGGTTTCACGGCCGCGTCGATCCAGCCCTTTGAGAAGAAGGGCGCGGCGATCTCGCCCATGCGCGGGTCAAAGGCCTCATAGGCCTCCATCACCATGCGCTCGGCCTGGGCCCAGGGGATGGTGCGGGTATCCTCCATCGGCAGCGGCGCGTTACGGTCCCAGACCTGCATCCGGTCCAGCCCCAGCCATTTGCGCTTGAGCTCGTAATAGCGGTGGCTCAGCTTGGGATAGGCGGCAACCACGGCCTCGCGCAGGGCCTCGACCACCTCGGGTTCGACGTCGTTGGACAGGTGACGGCCGGTCTGGGCGCTGGGCATCTTGCGCCAGCGGTCGATCACTTCCTTTTCCTTGGCGGCGGTGTTGTGGACGCGGGCGAAGGTCTTGATGTTCTCGCCAAAGACGCGGGCCAGCTCGTGGGCGGCGGCCTCGCGCTTGCTGCGGTCCTGCTCGGTCAGCAGGTTCAGCGTGCCTTCGATGTTGAGCTCTTCACCGTCGATGTCAAAGGTGAGCCCGGCGATGGTCTCGTCGAACAACCGCTCCCAGGCGTCGCCGACCACGCCCAGGTCGTGCAGGAATTTCTCCAGCTCATCGCTCAGCTGATAGGGTTTCATTGCGCGGATGCGGCGGAATACGGGCGCATAGCGGGCCAGGTCGGCGTTTTCTGCAAAGCGCGCGGTCAGCGCGTCATCCTCGATCCGGTTCAGTTCCAGGGTAAAGAACACCAGCGGCGTGGTGAAGTTGGTTATCTTTTCCTGGCAGTCGGACATGAACTTGGCCCGGCCCGCGTCGATGGTCAGCTGGTAATAGCGCAGGCCCGCAAAGGACATGATGCGGCCCGCGATGGCGCTGATCTTTTCGTTGCGCTGCACGCAGGTCAGCAGGGCGGCCGCATCCAGTTCGGCCAGCTTGCCCTCGTAATCGGCGGCAAAGGCGGCGCATTCGGTTTCCAGCCAGTCGAGGTCGTGGGCAAGCTCCGGCGCGTCCTCGCCGGAATAGAGATCGCTCAGATCCCATTCGGGAAGGTTGCCGAGTTCCTTGGAGCCGGAACCGGCGTTGGCGTCGCGAAGGGGAAAGGGCAGATGAAACATGGGGGCCTCGTCATTTCTGGTTGCCCCACACTTAAGGAGCGCAGCCGCCCGCCGCAACCGGCAAGACCGTGAGCGCGCGCGTGCGGCAGGCGGCGAGAAAATTCGACGAATTTTCTCGGGCGTGCGGTCTCGGGGTCAGGCGCTGCGTTGCAACTGGTCGGGGGCCGAGAACAGGGCCGCCATCCGGTCATAGGCCGGGTCACGCACCTCGGGGGCCTCCATCAGCACCTCGTGTTCGCCGTCCGGGATCTCGACCAGCTCGCCGCGCGGCCAGCGCGCCATGCGGGCGCGCACCGCCTTGCGGTCGACGATCTGCTCATGGCTGCCCAGAAAGGTCAGGCAGGGCAGATCGGGCGAGGGGCGATCGCTGAGTGCACGGCATTCGGCCAGCGCCTCGCGCAGCCAGATATTGGTGGGCGCCCCAAGTGCCAGTTCCGGATGCGCGGCCAGCTGGCTGCGCATCATCTCGTACATCGCCGGGTCGCGGGTCAGCGAATTGCCCTCGAACTCCTGCGCCTGCACATAGGGTTCCAGCGTGGTGGTGGCGGGATGTTTGTGCCCCATTCCGATCGCCGGAGCGAGGTTGGCGGTGATCCAGCTCAGCGGCTTCATCACCGGGGTAAAGAAAATGCCCCACATCGGGCCGGTAAAGGCGCAGGCCGCCACCGGCAGCCCCTCCATCACCGCGCGCAGCCCGATGGCGCCGCCCATGGAATGGCCGACCACGAACCAGGGTCTGGGCAGGTCCAGCGTGGTGGCCAGTTCCACCACTGCCGCCACGTCGCGCTGGTAATCGGTGAACTCCAGCACATGGCCCAGGCGCCGGTCCTCCAGCAGCCGGTCGGCCAGGCCCTGGCCGCGCCAGTCCACCGCCAGCATGGCAAAGCCGCGCGTCACAAAGGCCTGCGCCGCATTGCCGTATTTCTCGACATATTCGGTGCGCCCGGGAAACATCAGCACGGTGCCGCGTACCTCGCCCTCGGGGCGCCAGTGACCGGCACGGATGCGCAGCCCGTCGCTGGTCTGCATCCAATGGGCCGCGCCACCGGCGGGGCCGCCGGCCACATCTTCGAACAGGGGGGCCGGCGTCAGGGTCATCAGGCCAGCACCGAGGCCAGTTTCATCGCCACGCCCATATCGCCGTCGATGGTCAGCTTGCCGGACATGAAGGCGCCGGTTGGGTTCATCTCGCCCGACAGGATCTGTTGAAAGGTCTCGGCATCCGCCGACAGGGTCACGTCGGTCTCTTCGTCGCTGATGCGGGCACCCGAGCCATCCAGCACGATCGCACCCATATCGGCGATGGCGAATTTGGCGGAGGCGTCGAATCCGGCACCTGCCAGCTTTTCGTTCAGCTCGGCTGCGGCCTGTTCAAGAGTGTCGCTCATTATCTTCCTCGGTCTTTGCTGAATGCGTGACGTGGCCCTCATGGACAACGCCGTTTAGCGCGCTAAAGTAACATCTGTTATGATCGCATTGACTGCAAAGCTCAAAGATATCGTTGCGGCACTCTGGCTGATATCCGCCATTTCCGGGGGGGTGTCGGCGCAGGAGGTCGAGCCCTCGGACGAAACCGTTCTGCTCGAGGAGCTGGCGGGCGCCGACCCGATGCGCGCGCGCCAGATCGACCGCGAATTGCAGGCGCTTTGGGCGCAATCTGGCTCGGCCTCGGCCGATTTCCTGCTCAAGCGCGGGCGCGATGCGCTCGAGGTGCAGGATATCCGCGCCGCCATCGAACATCTGACCGCGCTGACCGATCATGCGCCCGATTTCGCCGAGGGCTGGCATGCCCGCGCCTCGGCCTATTTCGCCGCCGATCTCTATGGTCCGGCGGTGGCCGATCTGGAACGCGCGCTGGCGCTCAACCCCAATCTCTATGATGCCATTTTCGGGCTGGGCCTGATCTTCGAGGCGCTGGAGCGGCCTCAGACGGCCTATGCCGTCTATACCCGCGCGCTGGCTATACATCCCCATCACGAGGAAGTAACCAGTGCCCTGAATCGACTGAAGCCCCGGATCGAGGGCCAGGCGCTCTGACGCGCCGGACCGGGCCGGGCAGGGGGCAGACAGGTGAGCGGATCCTCGCGGATCGTGGCCGTTCTCGGCCCGACCAACACAGGCAAGACGCATTACGCGATCGAACGGATGCTGGGGCATCGCACGGGGGTGATCGGCCTGCCGCTGCGCCTGCTTGCGCGCGAGGTCTATGACAAGATCGTGGCGCTGCGCGGCCCCTCGGTGGTGGCGCTGGTCACCGGCGAAGAGCGAATCGTGCCGCCGCGTACCCAGTACTGGGTCTGCACGGTCGAGGCGATGCCCGAGGGGCTGGGCGCCGATTGCGTTGCGGTGGATGAAATCCAGCTCTGCGCCGATCCCGAGCGCGGCCATGTCTTCACCGACCGTCTGCTCAGGGCGCGCGGTCTGCACGAGACGCTGTTGCTGGGGTCCGACACCATGCGCGGCCCGATCGCGGCGCTGGTGCCCGAGGCGCAGTTCGTCCGCCGCGAGCGGATGAGCCAGCTGGTCTATACCGGCTCGAAAAAGATCACCCGGATGCCGCCGCGCAGCGCCATCGTCGGCTTCTCGGTCGAAAACGTCTATGCCATCGCCGAGCTGATCCGCCGGCAAAAAGGGGGTGCTGCGGTGGTGATGGGGGCGCTGTCCCCGCGCACCCGCAACGCGCAGGTGGACCTCTATCAGAATGGCGAGGTCGATTACCTGGTCGCCACCGATGCCATCGGCATGGGGCTGAACCTCGATATCGACCATGTGGCCTTTTCCGCGCTCAGCAAGTTCGACGGCCGCCGCATGCGCCCGCTGGCGCCCAACGAACTGGCCCAGATCGCGGGCCGGGCCGGGCGTGGCATGGCCAGCGGCACCTTTGGCGTGACCGGCGAGGCGCGGCCGCTCGACGAGGGCATGGCGCAGGCGATCATGGAGCACCGCTTTACCCCGCTCAAGAAACTGAACTGGCGCAACAGCGCGTTGCGCTTCAACTCGGTCGATGCGCTGATTTCCGCGCTGGAAGAGGCGCCCAGCGGCGAACATCTGCTCAAGGCGCGCGAGGCCGATGACCTGAGGACGCTGAAATCGCTGGCGGGCGAGGCCGAGGTTCTGGCCCGCGCCAGCGATGGCGCTTCGGTCCGGTTGCTGTGGGACGTGTGCCGCATCCCCGATTTCCGCGGCATCAGCCATGCCGAACATGCCGGTCTTTTGCAGGTGATATTCGGTCATCTGCACGAGCGTGGGGCCATTCCCGACGATTTCATGGCCCGGCAAATCCGTCGCATCGACCGCACCCAGGGCGACATAGATACTCTTTCCAAACGGCTGGCCTATATCCGCACGTGGACATATGTCGCGCAACGGAACGGCTGGGTCCGCGACGAAAGCCATTGGCGCGGGGAAACCCGCGCTGTAGAAGACAGGGTGTCGGATGCGCTGCACGAGCGGCTGACACAGAGATTTGTGGACCGGCGCACCAGCGTGCTGCTGCGCCGGCTCAAGCAGAAGGAGGCCCTTTTGGCCGAAGTGAACGACAAGGGTGAAGTGACGGTCGAAGGCGAATTCGTCGGCCGTCTCGAAGGATTCCGCTTCATGCCGGACAAGTCCGCGCAGGGGGCCGAGGCGAAGGCGCTGAAATCGGCGTCCTTGCAGGCGCTGGCGCCGCAGTTCCATCTGCGCGCCGACCGGTTCTATAACGCACCCGATACCGAGATCGACTTTACCGAACAGGGCGGTCTGATGTGGGGCGAATATGCGGTGGGCAAGCTCACCGTCGGCGCCGATCCGCTGAAACCGCAGGTCGAGGTGTTTGTCGACGAGGCCGCTGGCCCCGATGTCGAACAGAAGGTGCAGCGCCGCCTGCAGCATTTCATCGACCGCAAGGTCGCGGCCCTGTTCGAGCCGCTGCTCGCGCTGTCGCGCGACGAGGCGCTGAGCGGGCTGGCACGCGGCTTTGCCTTCCGCATGGTCGAGAATTTCGGCATCCTGCCGCGCGCCGATGTGGCGCAAGAGGTCAAGGACCTGGATCAGGAGGCGCGTGGCGCCCTGCGCAAGCATGGCATCCGCTTTGGCCAGTTCACCATCTTCATGCCGCTCCTGCTGAAACCGGCGCCGACCCGTCTGCGGCTGGTGCTGTGGTCGCTGACCAAGGGCCTGTCGGAGTTCCCCGAGGCGCCGCCGCCGGGGCTGGTGACGGTACCCTCGGTCAAGGATGCCGAACCGGGCGTCGATACCATGTGCGGCTATCGCATCTCGGGCGAGCGGGCGATCCGCATCGACATGCTGGAGCGTCTGGCCGATATGCTGCGCGCCAAGGACAGCCGCTCGGGTTTCGAGGCGACGGCGGATATGCTGTCGATCACCGGCATGACGCTGGAACAGTTCGCCGACCTGATGCAGGGGCTGGGCTACAAGGCCGAGCGCGGCGAGCGGGCCAAGGTGAAACCGGCGCCTGTCGAGGCCGCTGCCGAAGGTGAACCCGCGCCCGAGGAGGGCGCCGCCACCGAGGCCGCGCCAGCGGCTGAGGTTGCCGAGGCAGAGCCGGCGCCGGCGGAGACCGCCGAAGCCGCAGCCGAGGCCCCCGCCGAGACAGCCGAAACGACCGAGGCCGCCGCAGACGCAACAGAGGCCGACCCCGAGATCGAGGTCTTCTTCACCTTTACCTGGGCCCGTCCCGCCCGCCAGCAGCAGGGCCGTGGCCCGCGCCGCGAGGGGGGCCGTGGCCAGCCGGGGCAGGGCGAAGGCCGCGCCAAGGACCGTCCGCGGGGCGGCAAGCCGCAAGAGGGCGGCCGCCGCCGCGATGGCAAGCCCCAGGGCGGCAAGGGTGGCAAACCCGGCCAGCAAGGCGCCAAGACCTATTCCTCGCGCCCGCCGAAGAAGGAAAAGGCGATCGACCCCGACAACCCCTTTGCCGCCGCGCTGATGGGGCTCAAAGAGGGCAACTGAGCGGTCATGACCGAGGCGCCCACCCGGCTCCGCATCGACAAATGGCTCTGGCACGCGCGTTTCTTCAAGACGCGCGGGCTGGCGGCCGAGGTGGCCGGATCGGGGCGCATTCGCGTCAATGGCAATCGGGTCAGCAAACCCGCCCATGCGGTGGGGCCGGGGGATGTGCTGACCTTTGGCCAGGGCCGCCAGGTCCGGGTGATCCGGGTCGAGGCGCTGGGCACCCGGCGTGGTCCCGCAACCGAGGCGCAGACGCTGTACACCGATCTGGACGCGGGGCGGAACGATGCTCTGCCCGACGAAACCTGATCGGAACGCTGTCGCGCCAGACCGTGTTGCGGCGGGATGCCCGGCCTTTCCGGTCCCGGAAAGGGGCGATCCTCCCTTGAAGAACGCGCCACTCTGATTTAGCTAGTCGGGCAACGAACCAGTGGAATTCAGCTCATGACCTATGTCGTCACCGAAAACTGCATCGCCTGCAAATACACCGACTGTGTCGAGGTATGTCCGGTGGACTGTTTCTACGAGGGTGAAAACGCGCTGGTCATCCATCCCGACGAATGCATCGACTGCGGCGTGTGCGAGCCCGAATGCCCGGCTGATGCGATCCGCCCCGATACCGAGCCGGGGATGGAGCAATGGGTCGAGTTCAACCGCAAGTACTCCGAAATGTGGCCGGTCATCGTGACCAAGAAAGACCCGCTGCCCGAGGCCGAAGAGCGTGACGGCGAGTCCGGCAAGATGGAGAAATACTTCTCCGAGGCCCCCGGCGAAGGCGGCTGATACATCGCACCGATTCGCGCGCGGAACCAGCCCCGCGCCAGGGCGGATCGGGCCAAGGTTCTGATCACAAAGGGGGAATGAACCTTTGTGATACCTCTCCCTTTCAGGGGGCTCAATTTTATGATATATTCCCTTCTTACATGATGCCAACGATCGGGATGAGCGCCAAAAGCTGGCTCGCTTTTGGGCAATAGCGTTTGTGATGAAACTCAGCGACTCACGGGAGCCTGCGTTCCCGAGTGTCGGTTTTTTGTCGCGGCGATCCCGGTCAGCAACCAAGGAAAGACCTGAATGACCAAGTCGAAAAAGCTCGAGTTCCGCCCGAACGATTACGTGGTCTATCCGGCGCATGGCGTCGGCCAGATCCTCTCGATCGAAGAGCAGGAAGTCGCCGGGTTCAAGCTCGAGCTGTTCGTGATCTCCTTTGAAAAGGACAAGATGACCCTGCGGGTGCCCACCAACAAGGCCACCGAATCCGGTCTGCGTTCGCTCAGCTCTCCGGATGTAATCAGCCAGGCGATGAAGACGCTCAAGGGCAAGGCCAAGGTCAAGCGCGCGATGTGGTCGCGCCGGGCGCAGGAATACGAGCAGAAGATCAATTCGGGCGACCTGATCTCGATCGCCGAAGTGGTCCGCGACCTGCACCGCACCGACGACCAGCGCGAGCAGTCCTATTCCGAGCGTCAGCTGTACGAAGCGGCACTGGAGCGGCTGACCCGCGAGGTGGCCGCCGTGTCGGGCGCCGACGAGATGGCCGCCGCCAAGCAGGTCGACGAAGTGCTGACCTCGCGCGCGGCCTGAGCCAGGATGCGACATTTTGCGGGCCGTCCCCCAGGGGGCGGCCCCTTCTTTTTGCGCGGTGTGCCCGTGCGATTGGCATTAGAGTGACCTGACGGCGGCCAGCACGGAGAGGGCAGATGCATACGGTCAAGGCAGCGGTGCGCAAGCTCTATGTCGGGCGCGATCCGGGGTCGGTCCGGTTCCGCTATGGGCTGATCGTCTTCGATCTGTCCACCATCCTGTTTTTCATCGCGACGGCCCACCTGCCGCATGGCCCGGTTCTGACCGCGCTCAGCGTGGTGATCGGCTTTGTGATCCTGTGCGATTTCAGCGCGCGGCTGTGGATCGCCAAGCGGCGGCGCGAGTTTCTGACCCGCATCTATACCATCGCCGATATCATCGTGATCCTGTCGCTGCTGCTCGATCCCTTCCTGACGCAGAGCCTGGCCTTTCTGCGCATCCTGCGCGGCCTGCGGCTGATCCATTCCTATCATCTGCTGCACGATCTCAGGCGCGACAGCCAATTCTTCCGCACCCACGAGGATGCGATCGTGGCGGCGGTCAACCTGCTGGTCTTCATCTTTCTGACCACGATGGCGGTGCTGGTGTTCTTCATCCCGCCGGGCAGCCGCGAGACGCCCTATATCGACGCGCTCTATTTCACCATGGCGACACTGACCACCACCGGGTTCGGCGACATCACCCTGGGCACACCGGCGGGCAAGCTGTTTTCGGTCTTTGTCATGGTGGTGGGTGTGGCGCTGTTCGTGCGTCTGGCGCAGGCGATCTTTTCGCCGCAGAAGGTACGCTATCGCTGTCCCGATTGCGGCCTGTTCCGGCATGACCCGGACGCGGTCCATTGCAAGCATTGCGGCGGCCTGCTGAATATCGAGACGGGCGGGGCGGGATAGGGCCGGGATGTCTAAAGCGCGGCAGACAGCGCCAGCAGGCAGGTGATCTCGGCCAGTTGCTGCGCGGCGCCCAGGATATCGCCGGTCTGGCCGCCGATCTTGGCCCGGGCAAGTGCCGCAAGACCCAGCACCGACAGCACTGCCAGCAGGGCCGGGATCAGTACCGCCCAACCGGCCAGCAGCAGCGCCAGCACCGCCGCCAGCCCAAGGCCCAGCGTCACCGCCTGCGGCGTCGGGCGCCCGACCGATTGGCTGAGGCCGGTGCCGCGCGCATTGGGCAGGGCGGCCATCAGCACCGGCATCAGCGCGCGCGACCAGACCGCCGCCGCCACCGCCGCGCCAAGCGCGCCACCGGCAACCAGCGCGGACAGCGCCGCCAGCCGCAATCCCTGTGACAGGATCAGGGCGAGCACGCCATAAGTGCCGATATGGCTGTCTTTCATGATCTCCAGCCGCCGCTCTGGCGTGAAGCCGCCCCACAGCCCGTCGGCGGTA
This sequence comes from Ruegeria pomeroyi DSS-3, assembly GCF_000011965.2. Taxonomy (NCBI): domain Bacteria; kingdom Pseudomonadati; phylum Pseudomonadota; class Alphaproteobacteria; order Rhodobacterales; family Roseobacteraceae; genus Ruegeria; species Ruegeria pomeroyi. The sequence goes on from NC_003911.12 coordinate 1,493,308, forward strand.
TCGGCCAGCCCGTCCTCGTGCATGCCGCCGGTGGTCATCACCAGCACCACCAGCATCAGCCCGGCCACCGCGACCGGCGCCAGCCCGGCGGCAAGCGCCAGCGCGCCCGTGGCCCAGGCCAACGCGCCCACCGCCAGCCCTGCCAGCGGAAAGGCCCAGACGGCCGCGGCCTGCCGGGCAAAGGCGGCCTCGGGCAGCGCGGGCAGCGGCAGCCGCGTCAGTAACACCAGCGCCAGCATCGGATCCCGGGGTGAAATGTCCGCAATGTCGTTTTTGCGCATCTCTCCGCCTTTCAAGGTCTTGTCGTGTCGGGTGCATTGGTTAAACACGGGCGGACCCAGGATGCAAAGAGGCTTTCCATGTTGCCAGCGCTTACCGATCTCGCCCAGTTCCGCGACCTTCTGGGCGCGGCACCCGGACCCGATGCCGCCGCCCGCGCTGGCGCCGAAGAGCGCAACGGTCAGTTGACCAAGCCGCCGGGCGCGCTGGGGCGGCTCGAGGATCTGGCGATCTGGTATGCGGGCTGGCGTGGCGATGCCCGGCCCCGGATCGAGGCGCCGCAGGTGATTGTGTTTGCCGGCAATCATGGGGTGACGGCACAGGGTGTCTCGGCCTTTCCGGCCGAGGTCACGGTGCAGATGGTGATGAATTTCGAACATGGCGGCGCCGCCATCAACCAGCTGGCCCGCGCCGCCGGGGCGCGCATGGATGTGCACGCGCTGGAGCTGGACCGCCCGACGCAGGATTTCACCCAAGCCCCTGCGATGACCGGGGACGAATTGCTGGCCGCGCTGCAATGCGGCTGGGCGGCGGTCGATCCGGCGGCCGATCTGCTGGTGGTGGGCGAGATGGGCATCGGCAACACCACCCCGGCGGCGGCGATCGCGCATGCGCTGTTCGGGGGCGCGGCGGGCGACTGGACCGGGCGCGGCACCGGGGTTGACGACGCCGGGCTGGCCAACAAGACGCGGGTGGTCGCCGAGGGCGTCGCCCTGCACACCAGCCGCGACGGGCTGGAGGTATTGCGCTGTCTGGGCGGGCGCGAGATCGCGGCCATGGCGGGTGCCATCGCCGCCGCGCGGCAGCTGCGCATTCCGGTGATCCTGGACGGGTTCATCTGCACCGCGGCAGCGGCGGCGCTGGCGGCGGTTGCGGCAAATGCGCTGGATCACACCGTTGCCGGTCACCAGAGCGCCGAGGGCGCCCATGCGGTGCTGCTGGCCAAGCTTGGCAAGGCGCCTTTGTTGTCGCTGGGGCTGCGACTGGGCGAGGGATCAGGCGGGGCGCTGGCGATCAATATCCTGAAAAGCGCCGTGGCCTGCCATTCCGGCATGGCCACCTTTGCCGAGGCCGGCGTTTCCGACGGCTGAGCGCCGCTCCTCCGGCCCTTGCGGGCCGTCCTCGCGGGGATCAGGCCGAGCGTCGCGAGGCCAACTCTTCGCTCAGCTCCATCAGTGCGGTCTCAAGATCCTTTTGCAGCGCCTGCGAGCGTTCGACATAGGCCTTATTGTCGGCGGTGGGGATGTTCGGGTCCCAGACCTCGGCCAGGTCGCGTACCGCCTGGCGGTCGTGGTGGTAGAACGTCTGCGCCGCCTGCGCCGCCTCGTATTCGCTGAGGCCGACGTTTTCCAGCACATAGCGCCCGGCGCGGACCGAGCTGTCGAACATCTCGCGCACGATGTCATTGGCGCCGGCGCGGTAGAGTTCATAGACATGGTTGCGGTCGCGCGCGCGGGCGATGATATGCAAATCGGGGCGCTGGCGGCGGGCATAGGCCACCAGCTTGGTGACCTGATTGTCATCATCCAGCGCCGCCACCAGCACCTGTGCCTTGGCCAGTCCCGCCGCCTTGAGCAGTTCGGGCCGGGTCGGATCGCCCAGGAACCCCTTGACGCCAAAGCGCCGCATCAGCTGGATCGTCTCCATGTCGTGATCCAGCACGATGGTCTTGAACCCGCTGGCGGTGACCAGCCGATTGACGATCTGGCCAAACCGGCCGATGCCCGCGATGATCACCGGGCCCTGTTCGTCGATCGTGTCGGGCACCATATCAGCAACATGGTCACGCATCCGGCGCGACAACAGCTCGTAGAGGATGAACAGAAGCGGCGTGATCATCATGGTCAGCGCGATGATCATCAGCAGCTTCTGCGACAGATGCGCCGGGATCACGTTCTGCTGGGTGGAAAAGGCCAACAGGACAAAGCCGAACTCGCCCGCTTGCGCCAGACCCAGCGTGAACAGCCAGCGGTCGCGGCCCTTCAGCTGGAAGGCGCGACCGACGATATAAAGGATGACGCCCTTGAACAGGATCACCAACAACGCCAGCCCGATCAGATCGAGCGGATCGGCAAGGAAGAAGCCCACATCGATCCCGGCGCCCACGGTGATGAAGAACAGGCCCAGCAGCAGCCCCTTGAACGGCTCCAGGTCGCTTTCCATCTCGTGGCGGAATTCCGAGTTGGCCAGCACCACGCCGGCCAGAAAGGCGCCAAGCGCGGGCGACAGGCCCACCAGCGTCATCAGGAACGAGATGCCCACCACGATCATCAGCGCCAGCGCGGTATACATCTCGCGCAGGCGGCTGGCATGGATGAAGCGGAACAGCGGCCGGGTCAGGTAGATACCCGCCAGCACCACAAAGGCGACCGCTGCGATGGTGACCAGCGTCACCGCCCAGCCGGGCAACCCCTCGACCAGCGACAGGCTGGCCTCGTGCCCCGCGCCCGCCTTATGCACGCGGTTGATCGACCCGTCGCCCGCGAAATGGGCCACCGGCGCGCTGGCCAAGAGCGGCAGAAAGGCCAGGATCGGGATCACCGCGATATCCTGCGTCAACAGGACCGAGAAGGTCGCCCGCCCGCCATTGGTCTGCATCAGCCCCTTTTCCGACAGGGTCTGCAACACGATCGCGGTCGAGCTGAGCGACAAGGTCAGGCCCACCGCCAGCGCCACGCTCCAGGGTTGGCCCGCCACCATCGCGACCACCATGATCGCCAGCGTCGAGACCCCCACCTGTAGCCCGCCCAGGCCCAGCAGCTTGTCGCGCATGTCCCAGAGCGCGCGCGGCTCCAGCTCCAGCCCGATCAGGAACAGCATCATGACAACGCCGAATTCGGCCACATGTTGCAGATCGGCGGTTTCGGCGCCGACCAGGCCCAGGACCGGCCCGATGATCAGACCCGCCGCCAGATAGCCCAGCACCGAGCCCAGCCCCAGCCGCGCCGCCAGCGGCACGGCGATCACGGCCGCGGCCAGGTAGATCGTCGCCTGATACAGAAAGCTTTCCATCTCTCTCCCTTGTGCCGCCTCAGGTGGGCAGCGGTGCGTCGCGTTTCAGCTGATCCATCACGATCTGGCTTTGTACCCGGGCAACAGCCGGATGCGGCAGAATCACCTCGTGCAGCAACCGGTTGAGCGCGGGCAAATCGGCGCAGTAGACATGCAGCAGATAATCCGCTTCGCCGGTCATCGTCCATGCGCTTGTGATCTCCGGGCGGGAATTCACCATCCGGGCGAATTTGGCCGACTGATCGGGGCCGTGGGTGCCCAGATGCACCTGGATGAAGCCCTGCACATGCAGGCCCAGTTTCAGCGGGTCGAGCTTGGCGGCGTAGCCGGTGATATAGCCCTCGGATTCCAGCCGCTGGCGCCGCCGCCCGGCCTGGCTGCTGGACAGGTGCAGCATCTCGCCCAGCTGCTGCGCGGTCAGATGCGCGTCCTTTTGCAGGGCGTCGAGCAGGCGCAGATCCATCGAATCCAACATATGCGCGTTTTCCTCGTTTTTTACCATCCTAATGCGTAAATCTCGCACGTAAACCAGATCAGCTCAAAAATAATGCGCAAAATCGGCGTGACTGAAGGCGTATTCTCGACTCAGCAAATGTTTCGCCACATCAGGAGACGCGCCATGGGTCCTTTCCCGCATAACGCCCCGAAATCCGAAATCACGCCCGAGAACCCCGCCGGCACTGACGGGTTCGAATTTGTCGAATTCGCCCACCCCGAGCCGCAGGTGCTGCGCGACCTGTTTGCGCGGATGGGGTTCGACATGGTGGCCCGCCACAAGGACAAGCCCGGGATCGAGCTGTGGCAGCAGGGCGATGTCACCTATATCCTGAACGCCGAAAAAGGCAGCTTTGCCGAGAAATTCATCGAGCTGCACGGCCCCTGCGCCCCCTCGATGGGCTGGCGCGTGGTGGATGCGCAGGCGGCCTTTGATCACGCGGTGAAGATGGGCGCCGAACCCTATGAGGGCGACGACAAGACGATGGACGTGCCCGCGATCAAGGGGATCGGCGGCTCGCTGCTGTATTTCGTCGACCAGTATTACGACACCTCGCCCTACAACACCGAATTCGAGTGGCTCAAGCAGTCCAAGCCGCGCGGCGACGGGTTCTTCTACCTCGATCACCTGACCCACAATGTCTACAAGGGCAACATGGACAAGTGGTTCAAGTTCTATGGTGACCTGTTCAACTTCCGCGAAATTCGCTTCTTTGACATCCAGGGCAAGTTCACCGGGCTGTTCAGCCGCGCGCTGACCTCGCCCTGCGGACGCATCCGCATCCCGATCAACGAGGATCGCGGCGAGACCGGCCAGATCGTCGCCTATCTGAAGAAATACAATGGCGAAGGCATCCAGCATATCGCCGTGGGCACCGACGACATTTACGACTCGGTGGATGCGATCGCGGCCAAGGGCCTGAAATTCATGCCCGGTCCCAACGAGGCCTATTACGACATGTCCTATGACCGGGTTTCCGGCCATGACGAGCCCAAGGACCGGATGATGGAACACGGCATCCTGATCGACGGCGAAGGCGTGGTGGATGGCGGCGAGACCAGGATCCTGCTGCAGATCTTCTCGAAGACCGTGATCGGCCCGATCTTCTTCGAATTCATCCAGCGCAAGGGTGACGACGGCTTTGGCGAGGGCAACTTCAAGGCGCTGTTCGAAAGCATCGAACGCGAGCAGATCGAAAGCGGCGAGATCGAAGCCGCCGAGTGAGGCCGCAAAGAGGGGGGCTCTGCCCCCCGATGACAAAATTCGACGAATTTTGTCCTCTCTCCCCGGAGTATTTGAGGCGAAATGAAGGGCGGGGCCGGCAGGCGCCGCCCTTTTTCGTCAGCCGCTGGGGATCTTCAGCGTCAGATTGCGCGAGCCTTTCTGATAGCGCAGCTCGCTGTCGCCGATGGCGGTGATGCGGCCACCGTCGATACTGTCGCCGACCTTGACCTTCTTGTAGCGGCCCGAGGGCAGGCGGACCAGCGCACGCCGGTTGGCCGGGGTGCCGTAGACGCCGATCAGGTTGAGGTCGCGCAGGTTGATCGCATTGTCGAGCGTGGCCTGACGCGCAACCGAGGTGGGCGAGGGGGCCTTGGGCTTGACCGTGGCGGCGGTGAAACTGCCGCTGTCATCGGCATCGGCGCTGCGGTTCAGCCCGGCGGTCGAGCCGAGATTGCCTTGACTGCTCGCCGCCGCAGCGGCTGCGGCGGCCGCCAGCTTCTCGGGGCGCAGGCGCGGCTTGCGGGCGCTGGCCACCGCCAGCGGGCTGACGGTGCCGGCCTCTTCAGGGTCGGCTTCCTGCTGCTCGGCCAGTTGTTCCTGCAGCGACACGGGGCGCGCCTTGGGCCGCAGGCCGGCCAGTTCGCTGAGAGAGCGGCCGCCGAATTGCGAGCGTTCGGATTGTTCCACCAGATCGCCGGGGCGCAGTTTGGGGCGCACGCTGGCCAGGCGTTCCTGGGCCACATCCACCTCGGGGGGCGCCTCGAAACGAACCGGCGGCGCGGGCGGCACCTTGACCGGGCGTCCGGCATAGACCAGCACCCCATCGGGGTTGAGCGTGCCCTCGGGGCTTGCCTCGACCAGCCCGCGCGTGTCCAGATCGAAGCTTTGGCCGGGGGTGGAGGAGGGCGCGCTGCCATCGGGGGCGGCATCGGTGTCGAACCCGGCGACCGGGGGCAGGGCGACCGCGTCCTGGAACAGGTCGGTACGGTCGATCGAGGCGACAAACAGGTCGTTGAGCCCGATCAGACCGGGAACCTCGGGCGGCTCCGGTGCCTCGGACAGCGCCAGTTCGGTGGCCTGGGTGCCGCTGGGTTCGGGTTCGTAATCCAGATCCTCGACCTGTTGCGGGTCGGTGCGCAGCGCCTCGAGCACGGCGCTGTCGGTGCCGCTGAGGCCGGGCAGTTCGGGCACATCCTGCGGCGCCACCAGATCTTCGGGGTCCTCGTCGATTGAGGCCGGGGTTGGCGGGGCGACCTGCTCGGGCGCCGTCTCGGGCGTGGGGGCGGGGGCCTCGACAGCGGCCGCGGGCGGTTCGGCCAGCGGATCGGGGTCGCGGAACAGCCCGGTCAGCCCACCCGGAGAAAACAGCGAGGCAAAGGCGGCGACTGCGGCGAGAAACAGCAGCAGACCCACGGTCAGCATCACGCCCAGATAGCGCGGCTTGCCACCGATACCGCCGCTGCGGGCGCCGAAGATGGTCAGCCGGTCCGCCTCGGTCCGGGGCACCTGCTGGGGACGCTCGGCCGCTGCGAAGGCGGTAACCGGCATTTCGTCGAGGATCGGGCGCGGTGCGTCCGGCGCAAGGGTGCGGCGCGAAGCGAATTCCGACGCGACGGCAGCTTGAACCGCCGCTTCGGGTTCAGGCGCCTCCGGTGCCTCGGCGACAGGCGCCGGCACGTCCGGTTCTTCCGTTACCGCTGGCGCGACAGGCGGCGGCGCGGGCGCGGGGTCGTCCTCGGACATCTCCCCGGTCGCCTTGGTCCTGCGGCTGGAGAAGCTGACCGGTGGTGCGGCGGGGGCGGCGGGCGGCTCGGTGTCGGGGAACACCGCCGGGCCGATCACCACCACGGCGATTCCGTCCGGTTCGACCGCCTCGGCGCCGGTGCTTTCGGCGGTGGTGCTGCTTGGCCCGAAAAAGGGTTCTCCCAGGAACGGGTTGTCGCCGGGCGCGGCCACGAAGCTGACCGGGTTGAACCCGTGTTCGGTGGCAAAGGCCTCGGCCTCGTTCAGGGTTTCGCGCGCAACCGCGGCCACATGGGTCAACTCGCCATCGGGCGAGGTGTCATAGGCCAGTTCCTCCAGCGCATAGGGGGTGGCGGTGCCGACCTCCTTTTCGATCAGGGCGTGGCGAGCCTCGCCCTTGAACGGTCCGGTCTCGACGGTCAGATAGCGGATTTGTTCGTTGGGCAGGATCAGCTTGCAGCGGATATCGGGTTCCAGCCGCAGCGCGTCCTGGCGCAGCTTGCGCAGCGCCGCCGCCAGATCGGGCGCATCCAGCGCCACCGCCCCCACCTGCCGCCAGCCACCGGCGGCACGATGCAGGAGCGTGATCCCCTCGAAGGAAAGCGACAGCGCAAAGGCGGGTTTCATGTGACCAGACTAACCGTTCCTGAATGGCTCGGAGCGCCCGCCGGGGCGCACCACGACGGGACATTAAAGCAGAGAATTGCCGAGGGAAAGAAAAACACCGGCTTTCCCCTTGCCGCGCGACATGCCGCCACCCCATCTTTGCGGGTGAGGATAGCAGGAGAACATAAATGAGAATATTGATTTTTCTGGTGGCCGCCTTGCTTTTTGCCGCGGTCGGGCTGGCGCGCGCGGATGAACAACCCGGACATATCACGGTGACCGGCTCGGGCACGATCGAGACCGTGCCCGACATGGCGGTGATCACCCTGGGCGTCACCCACGAGTCCCAGGAGGCGCGCGCGGCGCTGCTGGCGACATCCGAGGCGGTGCAGCAGATCTTTGACCGTTTGGGTGAAATGGGGGTCGATGTACGCGACATGCAGACCAACGATCTGTCGCTGTCCCCGCTCTGGTCCAATCGTGCCTCCAGCAGCGAGCCGCCGAAGATCACCGGCTTTCAGGCCTCGAACCGGGTGACGGTGCGGGTGCGTGACCTGGCAGCGCTGGGCGGCATTCTGGACGCGGTGGTCAGCGACGGGGCCAATACGTTCAACGGGCTGGAATTCGGGGTGAAGGAGCCCAAGCCGCTGCGCGATCTGGCCCGGGCCAAGGCGGTTGCCGATGCCCAGGACCGCGCCCGGCAACTGGCCGAGGCGGCCGGCGTCAAGCTGGGCCGGGTGGTGTCGATCTCGGAACTGCCTCATGACCCGCAGCCGCGCCCGATGATGCGCATGGCGGCGATGGCCGAATCCATGGATGTGCCGGTCGCCGGTGGCGAGATCGGGCTGAGCGGCAGCGTCACCATGGTGTTCGAGATCCGGCAATGATCCAGGCTGCGGGCGGTGTGCCGCCCGCATCGACCCCGCATTGACCTCCCGGCGCGGCGGCGCCACTCTGACCCGGACCTGACCGGGAGACAGAGATGGCCGCACCGCTGGTAATCCGAAATCGCAACTTCCGCCTGCTCTTCACCGCCGGCGCGCTTACCAACCTGGGTGACGGGGTGCTGGTGCTGGCGGTGCCCTGGCTGGCGGCGCTGATGACGCGCGATGCGGTGGCGATTGCCGCCGTGGCGGCGGCGGCGCGGCTGCCCTGGCTGCTGTTTGCCCTGCCTGCCGGGGTGATCATCGACCGCAGCGACCGGCGCAAGCTGATCGCGCGGGCCGATCTGATGCGGGCGGGCATCGTGCTGGCGATCCTGCTTTTGGCCTTGGGCGATCCCGCGCCGGGCGCGATCTGGGCGCTGGCGGGGCTGGCCTTTCTCTTGGGCTCGGCCGAGGTGCTGCGCGACAATGCCGCCCAGACCATCTTGCCCGCGCTGGTCGATCCCGACGATCTGGAGGCCGCCAATGGCCAGCTCTGGAGCACCGAGCAGTTGACCGGCCAGTTCATCGGCCCGCCGCTGGCGGGCGTGCTGATCTCGGCCGGAATCGCGGTACCCTTTGGCCTGGATGTGGCGGTGCTGGTGCTGGCCGCCGGTTTGGTCTGGCTGATCTCGCTGCCGCCGCAGGTACCCAGCCGCGCGCGGTTTGCCCAGGCACTGGCCGAGGGGATCGCCTTCATGCGCGGCGACGCGCTGTTGTTGCGGCTGGCGGTGGTGCTGGGGCTGGCCAATTTCATTGCCATGGCCACGATCACGGTGCAGGTCCTGTTCGCGCAGGAGGTACTGGGTCTTGGTGCCGCGCATTATGGCATGGTGCTGTCGGCGGGGGCGGTGGGCGCGATCTGCGGCAGCCTGCTGGCGCCGCGCGCGATGCGGTTGATCGGCACGCAAGCCTGCCTGTTCCTGTCGATCGCGGTCTGGGGCGCGGGCTATGCCAGCATCGGCCTGTCGAACAGCGGCTGGGTGATGGGTCTGGCGCTGACGGCGATCATGGCGGCGGCGATGCTGTGGAACGTGATCACCGTGTCCTGGCGCCAACGCCGTATTCCGCCCGCCATGCTGGGCCGGGTCAACAGCATCTATCGCTTCTTCGGCTGGGGATCGATGCCGCTGGGCGCGCTGGCGGGCGGCGCCCTGGTGGTGCTGGCCGAACAGCAGATGAGCCGCGAGATGGCATTGCGCGCGCCCTTCCTGCTGGCGGGCCTGTGCTGTCTGGCGCTGCTGATCTACGCGCTGGCGCGGCTGCGGCTGGAGTGAAAAGGGCGGCCCCTGAGGGCCGCCCCGGTTCCGATCAGGCGGTGGCCTTGGTCAGCGCCTGATCCAGATCGGCGATCAGGTCGTCGGCATCCTCGATCCCGATCGAGACGCGCACCACATTGGGCCCGGCGCCCGCCGCTTCCTGCTGCTCGGGTGTCAGCTGGCGATGGGTGGTCGAGGCCGAGTGGATGATCAGCGAGCGTGCGTCGCCCAGGTTGGCCACATGGCTGAAGATCTCGAGCGCGTTGACCAGCTTGACGCAGGCCTCGTAGCCGCCCTTGACCGCAAAGGTGAAGAGCCCGCCAGCGCCCTTGGGATAGCAGCGCTCTGCCCGCTCGGCATAGGGCGAGGAGGGCAGGCCCGCATAGGTGACATAATCGACGCGCGGATCGGCCTCGAGCCAGGCTGCGACCTGTTTCGCGTTCTCGACATGGCGCTGCATGCGCAGGCTCAGCGTTTCGATCCCCATCAGCGTGTAATGGGCGGCCTGCGGGTTCATCGTCATCCCGAGGTCACGCAGGCCGATGGCAATGCCATGGAACGTATAGGCAAGCGGCCCGAAGGTCTCGTGGAACTTGAGCCCGTGATAGGCCGGTTCCGGCGCGCTGAGCGAGGGGAACTTGTCGCTGGCCGACCAGTCGAAGCGGCCCGAGTCGACCACGCAGCCGCCGGTGACGGTACCGTTGCCGGTCAGGTATTTGGTGGTGGAATGCACCACCAGCGAGGCGCCCTGTTCGAACGGGCGGCACAGATAAGGGGTGGCGCTGGTGTTGTCGATGATCAGCGGCACACCGGCGGCATCGGCCACATCGGCCACCGCGCGGATATCGGTCACATAGCCGCCCGGATTGGCGATGGATTCGCCGAACACCGCGCGGGTATTGTCGTCGATGGCCTCGCGCAGCGCGTCGAGATCGTCGAAATCGACGAACTTGGCCGACCAGCCAAAGCGTTTGATGGTCTGACTGAACTGGGTGACGGTGCCGCCATAAAGCCGGGTCGAGGCGACCACGTTACAGCCCGGTCCCATCAGCGGGAATAGCGCCATGATCTGTGCCGCGTGCCCCGAGGAGCAGCAGACCGCGCCGACGCCGCCCTCAAGCGTGGCGATACGCTCCTGCAACACGGCCACGGTGGGGTTGGTCAGGCGGGAATAGATATAGCCCACCTCTTGCAGGTTGAAGAGCGCGGCGGCGTGATCGGCGTCGCGGAACACATAGGCCGTGGTCTGATAGATCGGCGTCTGCCGCGCACCGGTGGCCGGGTCGGGCCGGGCACCGGCGTGGATCTGCAGCGTGTCGAACCCGTAGTTGGGCGTATCGGACATGGGTGGGGTCTCCCTTTGGAACAGTCTTGCACCGATCTCTAAGCGATGCAGGCCCGCCAGACAACAAGCGCCCGCATGCGGCAGGAGCGGGAACAAGGATTTCCTGAAATCCTTGTCCACAGGATTTTGGAAAATCCTGTGCAAGCGCCTGGATCAGGCGCTTGGGACAAAGTGTCTTTCTACACTTTGGGTCGCTGCGGTGCGCTCAGGTCTTTTCGGCGACGGGACCATCCTGTTTCACCCATGCGCTGAAGCCGCCCTCGAGATGCATCACCGGGGTAAGGCCCATCTCCTGCGCGGCCTGGGCCGCCAGCGCCGAACGCCAGGCGCTGGCGCAGTAGAACACATAGGTCTTGTCCTGGTCGAAGACGGGTTTGTGATAGGGGCTGTCGGGGTCGATCCAGAATTCCAGCATCCCGCGCGGGCAGGAGAAGGCGCCCGGGATCATGCCGCTGCGCTGCACTTCGCGAATATCGCGCAGATCGACAAACACATGATCGGGATCGTCATAGAGCGCCTTGGCCTCGGCCACTGGCAGGGTTGCGACCTGCGCATTTGCCTCTGCCAGCAAGGTCTTGATTCCCTTTGTGATCTTCTGCGCCATTGTCTGCCCCTCCGGTTGCCGTTCAGGCTGACGCAAATGGCGACAAAGCTCAAGAGGGGTTGCCGCCGCGTGTCCCTCCGCTAGGGTCTGGCCCGGACAAGAGGGAGCCGAGACATGAAAACGAGACCGCTGGGCCGCACCGGCATCGAGGTGAGCGCGCTGTGCCTGGGCACCATGACCTTTGGCAGCCAGACGAGCGAAGCCGACAGCCATGCCCAAATCGACCGCGCCCTGGCAGCCGGGATCACCTTTGTCGACACTGCCGAGATGTATCCGGTGAACCCGGTCAGCAAGGAGACCGTGGGCCGCAGCGAAGAGATCATCGGCAGCTGGAACCGGGCGAACCCGGCCCGGCGCGGCGACTATGTACTTGCGACCAAGCATTCCGGCGCGGGCATGGCACATTTCCGCGATGGCGCGCCGATTTCGGGTCAGACCATCGCCGGGGCGGTCGAGGGCTCGCTGAAGCGGCTGGGAACCGATCATATCGACCTCTACCAGTTCCATTGGCCCAATCGCGGCAGCTACATGTTCCGGCAGAACTGGCGCTATGACCCGTCGGGGCAGGATACAGGCGCGGTGCTGGAGAACATGGCCGATTGCCTCGAGGCGCTGCAGCGCGAGGTCGATCGCGGCACCATCCGCGCCTTTGGCCTCTCGAACGAAAGCGCCTGGGGCACCGCGCAATGGCTGCGGCTGGCCGAGTCCGGGCAGGGCCCGCGTGTCGCCTCGATGCAGAACGAGTATTCGCTGCTCTGCCGCCTTTACGACACCGACATGGCCGAGCTGAGCGTGAACGAGGATGTGGGGCTGATGGCCTTTTCACCCCTCGCGGCGGGGTTTCTGACCGGCAAGTATCAGCGCGGCGCGGTACCCGAGGGATCGCGCATGTCGCTGGTGCCCGAGATGGGCGGGCGCAAATCCGAGCGGGTGTTCGACGCGGTCGCGGCCTATCTGGACATTGCCCAACGGCACGGGATCGACCCGGTGCATATGGCGCTGGCCTGGTGCCAGACCCGGCCATTCATGATGTCGGCGATCTTTGGGGCCACCACTCTGGCGCAGCTCGATCATGTGCTGGCCGGCGCCGATCTGACCCTATCGGATGAGGTGCTGGACGAGATCGCGCGCGCCCACAAGGCGCATCCGATGCCCTATTGAGCGGGGCGGGGGCGCTGCCCCCGGCCTACAAAATTCGTCGAATTTTGTAGGCTCCCCCGGAGTATTTGCCGCGGAATGAAGATCAGGATGCCGCGGGCTGGGTTCGGGCCTGCCGCAGGTCGCGGGCGGATTGACCGTTCTGGGTGCGAAAGGCGCGGGCAAAGCTTGATTGCGAAGTAAAGCCGGTGGCCTGCGCCACCTCCATCAGCGGCATGTCGGTGTCGGTCACCAGCCGCCGCGCCTCGGCCAGGCGCAGTTGCAGGTAATGGTCCTGCGGCGTGGTCCCCAGCCTCAGGCGGAACTGCTGTTGCAGGGTGCGCGGGCTGGTGCCCAGCGTCTCGGCGATCTCGGCCAGCGACAGCGGCTCGTCCAGCGCCGCCTCCATCAGCGCGTTGGCCCGCGCGGTCAGCTTGTTGTGGCGGTGCGGCGCGCCGGTGCGGCGCTGCGGGGTGCCGGGCTGGGGTGCGCCCTCGTAAAGGAACAGCCCCGCCACCCGTGCGGCAAAGCCCGCGCCGTGGCGCGCGGCGATGATATGCAGCATCATCTCGATGGCGGGCATCGCCCCGCCCGAGGTCAGCCGGTTGCCCGAGACGGCAAAGCGGTCATGGCGCACGTCGATCGCCGGGAACCGGCTGGCGAAATTGTCCAGATCCTCCCAATGGGTGGTGGCGGCGTGACCGTCGAGCAGCCCGGCCTCGGCCAAGAGCCACGGGCCGCCGTCGATCCCGGCCAGCGTGGCGCCGCCCGCCGCGATCCGGCGCAGCCCGGCCAGCAGGCTGGGCGTGGCGTGGCGCGCCAGCTGGAAGCCCGCCACCACGATCAAGAGGTCGCAGCCCTCGAGCCGCGCCAGCGGCAGACCCGGCACCATCAGCCCGCAGGTGAGCCGCGCGGGCGCGTCGGTGGCGGTGACATAGTCCCAGTCGAACGCGTGGCGGTCGGCGAGCCGGTTGGCGGCGCGCATCGGGTCCACCGCGGCGGCAAAGCTGAGCGTGTTGCAATCGTCCAGCACCAGCAGCGCGCATTTCAGCGCGCGGTGTTCCGGCTGGAGAATGTTTTTTGCGGATTTTATCAAGTTCGATTCGCATTCTGGCAAGTGGTCGCCGCAAGGCTGCGCCAGAGTCGAACGCAACGCAAATCGGAATCCGGGGACAAATCTGGGGAAATCCCAGGGGAGAAGCCGGTAAAAACAAGGGAAAACCGACATGCCTCTGGAAATGAACCGCGAGGTCTTCATCACCTGCGCCGTCACCGGCTCGGGCGGCACCCAGGATCGCAGCCCGCATGTGCCGCGCAGCCCCAAACAGATCGCCGAGAGCGCGATTGCGGCGGCCAAGGCCGGGGCGGCGGTGGTGCATTGCCATGTGCGCGACCCCGAGACGGGGGCGCCCTCGCGGCGGCTGGACCTCTATCGCGAGGTGACCGAACGCATCCGCGACGCCGAGGTCGATGTGGTGCTGAACCTGACCGCCGGCATGGGCGGCGACATGATCTTTGGCGATGTCGAAAACCCGCTGCCGTTGCGGGCGCAGGGCACCGACATGGTCGGCGCCTCGGAACGGGTGGCGCATGTGGCCGAGTGCTTGCCCGAGATCTGCACGCTCGACTGCGGCACGATGAACTTTGCCGAGGCCGATTACGTGATGACCAACACGCCCGGCATGCTGACCGCCATGGGCCGGATGATGACCGAACTGGGCGTCAAGCCCGAGATCGAGGCGTTTGACACCGGCCACCTGTGGTATGCCAAGCAGCTGGTCAAGGATGGCGTGCTGGAGGGCCCGGCGCTGGTCCAACTCTGCATGGGGGTACCGTGGGGCGCGCCCGATGACCTCAATACCTTCATGGCGATGGTCAACAACGTGCCCGATGACTGGACCTTCAGCGCCTTTGCGCTGGGGCGCAATCAGATGGCCTATGCGGCGGCATCGGTGCTGGCGGGGGGCAACGTGCGGGTCGGGCTCGAGGATAACCTGTGGCTCGACAAGGGCGTGCTGGCCGAGAACTGGCAACTGGTCGAACGGGCCGCAGGGATCGTGTCGAACATGGGCGCGCGGGTGATCGGCCCGCAGGAAGTGCGCGAAAAGCTGGGGCTGGTGAAACGCGCGCCAGTGGCGAAGTAAGTCTTTTGCGGAGAGGCTGGGGGCGCTGCCCCCGGACCCCCGGAGTATTTCCGGCGAAATGAAGAGCCGGGTAGCGACAAGGAAAATCGGGAATGACAACGGCTGCAATCATCGGTGGCGGCGTGATCGGCGGCGGCTGGGCCGCGCGCTTTCTGCTCAACGGCTGGGATGTTCGGGTGTTCGACCCCGACCCCGAGGCCGAGCGCAAGATCGGCGAGGTGCTGGCCAATGCCCGCCGCTCGCTGCCCGGTCTCAGCGACATGCCGCTGCCGCCCGAGGGCAAGCTGAGCTTTCACGCCGATCTGGGGGAGGCGGTCACAGGGGCCGCGTGGATTCAGGAGAGCGTGCCAGAGCGTCTGGACCTGAAACTGAAAGTCTATCGCTCGATCCAGGAAGCCTGCGATCCGGGCGCGATCCTGGGGTCCTCGACCTCTGGCTTCAAGCCATCGGAATTGCAGGAGGGGGCGCTGCGCCCCGGTCAGATCGTGGTGACGCACCCGTTCAACCCGGTCTACCTGCTGCCGCTGATCGAACTGGTGACGACGCCGGAAAACAGCCCCGAGATGATCGAGCGCGCCAAGGAGATCATGCGCGGACTGGGTCAGTTCCCGCTGCATGTGCGCAAGGAGATCGACGCCCATATCGCCGACCGCTTTCTCGAAGCCGTCTGGCGCGAGGCGCTCTGGCTGGTCAAGGACGGCATCGCCACCACCGAAGAGATCGACGAGGCGATCCGCATGGGGTTCGGCATCCGCTGGGCGCAGATGGGCCTGTTCGAGACCTATCGCGTGGCGGGCGGCGAGGCGGGCATGAAGCATTTCATGGCGCAGTTCGGCCCCTGCCTCAGCTGGCCCTGGACCAAGCTGATGGATGTGCCCGAATTCACCGATGAGCTGGTCGACCTGATCGCGGGCCAGTCGGATGCGCAATCGGGTCATCACACGATCCGCGAACTGGAGCGTATCCGCGACAACAACCTTGTCGGCATGATGCGGGCGCTCAAGGCGCAGAACTGGGGCGCGGGCGCGGTGCTGAACAAGCATGACGCGGCGCTGAAGCCCAAGGCGCTGCCCGATCTGGATACTGCCGACCTGACCCAGCCGATCCTGACCTTGTCGCGCGCGGTGCCGCTCGACTGGACCGATTACAACGGCCATATGACCGAGTCGAAATACCTGGAGGCGTTTGCCAATTCCACCGACCGGTTCATGGAGATCATCGGTTGCGATGCTGACTATATCGCCGCAGGCGGCAGCTATTTCACCGCCGAGACCCATATCCGCCATCTGGATGAGGCCCATGCGGGCGCGCGGATCCGGGTCGAAACCCAGATGCTGCTGGGGCAGGGCAAGAAGCTGCACCTTTTCCATCGCATGTACGAGGGCGACAAGCTCTTGGCCACCGGCGAAAGCTTCCTTCTGCATGTGAGCCTGGAAACCCGCAAACCCTGTGCGCCTTCGCCCGAAATCGAGGCCGCCATGGCCCGCATCGCCGAGGCGCAGGCAGGCCTGTCCTACCCCGAGGGCGCGGGCAGCGCGATCCGGAAACCGGCATGAGCGCGCGCGTTCTGATCACCGCTGGTGCCGGGGGCATCGGCTGCGCCATGGCCGAGGCCTTTGACGTGGCGGGGGCGCGGGTCTGGATCGCGGATGTGGACAGGGCGGCGCTTGCCGCCTGTCCCGGCCACTGGCGGCAGAGTGTTGTGGATGTGGCCGACGAGGCCTCGGTTGCGGCCTGGTTCGGTGAGATCGAAGAGGCATGGGGCGGGCTCGATACGCTCTGTTCCAATGCCGGGATTGCCGGGCCGACCGCGCTGGTCGAGGACATGCCGCTTGAGGGCTGGCGCGCCTGTGTTTCGGTCAATCTCGACGGTGCGTTTCTGTGCGCCAGATACGCCGCGCCGATGCTGAAACGGCAGGGCGCAGGCAGCATTGTCATCACCTCTTCAACCGCGGGGCAGTATGGCTTTCCTTATCGCGCGCCCTATGCGGCGGCGAAATGGGGCGTGATCGGGCTGGCCAAGACGCTGGCGATGGAGCTTGGCCCGCACGGGATCCGCTGCAACGTGATCTGTCCCGGCTCGGTCGAAGGCCCGCGGATGGAAGGCGTGCTGGCGCGCGAGGCCGCGGCCAAGGGCATGAGCCGCGATCAGGTCTATGCGGGTTATGCCTCAGGCACCTCAATGGGCCGCTTTGTCGAGGCGGCGGATATCGCCAATATGGCGGTGTTCCTTGGATCTGACGCGGCGCGGCTAGTGTCGGGGCAGGTGATCGCGGTCGACGGCCACACGGTGAACCCCGACCCCAAGGTCTGATCTGTCGGATCCTCAGGGCGGGACGGGGACAAGGTTTTTCAAAAACCTTGTCTGCACGATTTCGACGAAATCGTGTTGCCGTCGCGCTGCGCCTTTGGGGTGCGTTTCAGCTCTGGTTGGCGCCGCGCATCTGGCGGATGGCGCGGCGCACTGCCTGCCAGCTCTGCGCCTCATCCCGGTTGCCCAGCGCCTTGCTGTGCTGTTCCTTCTGAGCCGCTTCGGCCTCGGCCTTGTCGCCATGTGCGGCATAAAGCGCGCGGGCGTATTCTGCGGTTCGGATGGTGTCCATTCGGGGCTCCTCCGTCTGTGGATTCGAACTGCGTCGGACAACCAGTATAGCACAAAGCCGCCCCTGGGGCAGACCGCATGCGCGCAATCAGCCGGGAACCGCCTCTCGCAGCTGCTGCAGATGGGTCGGCAGATGCCGCGCGGTCAGGTCTGCCTCGCGCACCAGCGTGTCGAACTGGCGGGTGAAGATCTCGATCCGGTCACGGTCGCGGAACGCCATGTAATGGCTGCCTGCGTAGAACACGCAGAGCAGCGGGCCAAAGATCGTCATCGGCGCCGAATAGAGCCGCTTGGCATCGTAGAGATAGATGCGCAGCCGCGGATAGAGCTGTTCGCAGAGCGCCAGCAGATGGTCGATCTGTTCGCGCCGCACCGCCGGGTCGAGGCCACGGTAATAGCCCGCGCCATGGGCAAAGCTTTCC
Source organism: Ruegeria pomeroyi DSS-3 (assembly GCF_000011965.2). Lineage (NCBI taxonomy): Bacteria > Pseudomonadati > Pseudomonadota > Alphaproteobacteria > Rhodobacterales > Roseobacteraceae > Ruegeria > Ruegeria pomeroyi. Next base: position 1,511,104 of record NC_003911.12, read on the forward strand.
AGCTCGAACAGGGGCATGGCGATCTCGTAATCCGATTGCGCGCTGCGCATCCAGGCCAGCCTGTCCTCGGATGCGCCGATGGCCTGATCGGCCGTGCGGCCCAGATGCGGCGCATATTCCCATTCCAGCACCGCGCGGGTCTTGAGCATGTCGGGCAGGGCGGCGGGGACATAGCGGATCTTGTATCCCGCCGCCTCGCGATGCCAGTCATAGATACGTTCGTCGACCAATGCCCGGGGGGCCTCGGTCATGGTCATCGACAGGGCCAGCAGTTCGGCGGCGCTTTCGGGCCGGTCAGACAGGCCCAGGAGCCAGTCCGCCGAGACTCCGAGCGCCGAGGCACAGGCGCCCACCACATGGCCATTGGGCAGCCGCGCGCCGCTATCGGTCAGCAGTTGCGAAATGGTCGAACGGTCCACCCCCACGGCGCGCGCCAGCGCGCTTTGCGTGGCCTGGCGCAGCTCCATCGCGCGGGCCAGTCTCTGGCGAAACTGGGCAGCACGGTCGCGTTTGTCCATTCTATCCAACATATGATGACAAATATCACACCTGATGAGTTTTGTTAATCATATTCAGAATTCTCACCTTCGTCACTGCTGGGTAACAAACCTGTGAGCATGATGATGGAGGGCTTATGGACACGCGGCAGAGATCAGTGGTCAAGGCGGTGGTCTGGAACCTGCTGGGGCTGGTGACCATGACGCTGGTGGGGTTGGCGGCGACCGGATCGGCGGCGCTGGGTGGCACGCTGGCGCTGGTGAACACGGCGCTGGGCTTTACCCTGTACCTAGTCTACGAGCGTGTCTGGGCAGGTATCCGCTGGGGCCGGCATGTCTGAGCCGCGCCTGCCCGAACGCGCCGAATGGGGCACCTTTGCGCTGATCCTTGCCTGTTACGGTGCCTGGTTGGCGGTGATCTTCGGGCTGGCCGGGCTGTCGCTCTGGCTCGCCATTGCGGCGATGGGGTTGGTTGCGGCGCTGCATTCCTCGCTGACACATGAGGCGCTGCATGGCCACCCGTTCCGCTATCGCTGGCTGAACGAGGCGCTGATGGCGCTGCCGCTGACGCTGTGCATCCCCTATAACCGGTTCCGCGACCTGCATCTGGCCCATCATCTGGATGCAAACCTGACCGACCCCTATGACGACCCCGAAAGCAACTATCTTGACCCTGCCATCTGGTCGCGCCTGCCGGGCTGGCAGCGGCGCCTTTATGCGCTCAACAATACGCTGGCGGGGCGCATGGTGCTGGGGCCGCTGATCGGAACCGCCTGTTTCCTGCGAGACGAGGCGCGCGGCGCGCTGCGCGGCGACCGCGCGATCCTGCTCGCCTGGGCGCTGCACCTGCCGGGCATGGCCGGGGTGCTCTGGGTTGTGTCGCTGTCGCCGATGCCCATCTGGGCCTTTGCGCTTTCGGCCTATATCGGGCTTGGCCTGCTCAAGATCCGCACCTTTCTGGAACATCGCGCGCATGAGAAATCGCGCGCCCGCACCGTGGTGATCGAGGATCGTGGGCTTCTGGCCTTTCTGTTTCTCAACAACAATTACCACGTGGTGCATCACATGAACCCGGGCGCGCCCTGGTATGCGCTGCCTGCGCTCTACAGGGCGGGCAAGGAGCGGTACCTCGGCTGTAACGAGGGTTACAGCTATCGTTCTTATGGCGAGGTGTTCCGCCGCTATTTCTGGCGCGCCAAGGATCCGGTGCCGCATCCGCTCTGGCCAAAGCCCTGATTTGAGGCCACAAGAGGCGGATGAGCCTCTGGATCCCCGTCACCCTCGCCGCCGCGCTGTTTCAGACCGTGCGCTTCATGTTGCAGAAATCGCTGGCGACGGTGAAACTGTCGGCCTCCGGCGCCACCTTTGCCCGCTTTCTCTATTCCGCGCCGCTGGCGCTGGCGGGGCTGCTGATTGCCACAACCGCCGGCGGCTATGACCTGCCGGCGCTGGGCGCGCGCTTCTGGATATTTGTCGCCATCGGCGGCACCGCCCAGATCCTTGCCACGATCTGCGTGGTGGCGCTGTTCAAGCAACGCAACTTTGCCGTCGGCATCACCTTCAAGAAGACCGAGGTGATCCAGACCGCGATCGTTGGCTTTGTCATCCTGGGCGAGGGCGTCTCCTTTGGCGCACTTGGCGCCATCCTGTTGGGGCTGGTGGCGGTGCTGCTGTTGTCGAAGACACCGGGTGGCAGCGGCGCCTGGTGGCGGCATCTGACCAACCGTGCCTCGCAGCTGGGGCTGGGTTCGGGCGTGCTGTTTGCCTTTTCGGCGGTCAGCTACCGGGCCGCCTCGCTGGAACTGGGCGATCTCACGCCCTGGTTCCGGGCACTGGTGACACTGGCCGCGGTGGTGTCGTTCCAGCTGGTGTCGATGGCGCTCTGGCTCTGGTGGCGCGACCGGGCGCAGCTGGCCGCCGTCTGGGCCACACGCAACACCGGCGCCTTTGTCGGGCTGACCAGCCTGGGTGGCTCTTTCTGCTGGTTCCTCGCCTTCACGCTTCAGAACGCGGCTTATGTCAAGGCGCTGGGGCAGGTGGAGCTGATCTTCAGCCTGATGGCCTCGACCCTGTTTTTCCGGGAAAAGATCACCACGCGCGAGATTGCGGGCATCGGGCTGTTGGGCCTGTCGATCCTGGCATTGGTGCTGGCGATCTGACCTCGGGGCGGGGCGCTCCCGCCCCCGGACGGGGCTCTCTGCGAGAGCCCCGTCCGGCGTTGGGCCGGGCCGCGCGTGCCGCGCGGCGGTGTTTTGCGAGGCTCTGCCTCGCGCTCCGGAGTATTTCTGACCAGAAAGAAGCCAGGGCCGTCCCCGGTCTCTTCATTCCGCTGGGGAGAGTCCGCAGGACGGGGGAAGCGCCCCCTGTGCCGGCTCAGCTGGCGCGGCGTTCCTCGAAGCTGAGGGCGATGAAGCTGGGCAGATGATCGCCCATGCCCACCACCCTGGCGCCGCGGTCGTCCTTGCGGTCGCGGCGCTCGCCACCCTTGCGGTCGCGCTTGTCCGCCTCACGCTTGACCGGGTCGCGCTTGTCCGCCTCGCGTTTGACGGGTTCACGCTTGTCCGCGTCGCTGCGGGCGGGTTTGTCGGCGCGGGCCGGTTTCTCCTCGCGGCGGGGCTTCGCCTCGGGCTTTTCCTCGGTCCGGGCCGGGTTTTCCAATCGCGGGATATCCTTCTGGATCAGCTTCTCGATCGCATCGAGCGCCTTTTCGTCGCGCGGGATGCACAGCGTGATCGCCTTGCCGTCGCGGCCGGCGCGGCCGGTGCGGCCGATCCGGTGCACGTAATCCTCGGGGTGGCCGGGGACGTCGAAGTTGAACACATGGCTGACCGAGGGCACATCCAGCCCGCGCGCGGCCACGTCCGAGGCCACCAGCAGGCGCAGTTTGCCTTCGCGGAAGCCGTCCAGCGTACGGGTGCGCTGGCTCTGGTCCAGATCGCCATGGATCGGCGCCGCGTCATAGCCGTATTTCTGCAGCGATTTCGCGACGATATCCACATCCGTCTTGCGGTTGCAGAAGATGATCGCGTTGGTGCATTTCTCGCCCTCGGCGTCGATCAGCGCCCGCAGAACGGCGCGTTTCTCGCTGGCCTCGCGGTCGCGGCGCGAGCCCTTGAACAGCACCACGCCCTGTTCGATGGTCTCGGACGCGGTGGCCTGGCGGGCCACCTCGATGCGCGCGGGCGCGCTGAGGAAGGTGTTGGTGATCCGCTCGATCTCGGGCGCCATGGTGGCCGAGAAGAACAGGGTCTGCCGGGTAAAGGGCGTCAGGCTGAAGATGCGCTCGATATCGGGGATGAAACCCATGTCGAGCATCCGGTCGGCCTCGTCCACCACCATGATCTGCACGCCGGTCAACAGAAGCTTGCCGCGCTCGAAATGATCCAGCAGCCGGCCCGGGGTGGCGATCAGCACGTCGACACCACGGTCGATCAGCGCATCCTGCTCCTTGAAGCTGACACCGCCAATGAGCAGCGCCTTGGTCAGTTTCAGGTGCTTGGTATAGGTGTCGAAATTCTCGGCCACCTGGGCGGCCAGTTCCCGCGTCGGGCACAGCACCAGGCTGCGCGGCATCCGTGCGCGGGCGCGGCCGCGGGCCAGAAGGGTGATCATCGGCAGGGTGAAACTGGCGGTCTTGCCGGTGCCTGTCTGGGCGATGCCCAGCACGTCTCGGCCTTCGAGCGCGGGCGGGATGGCGCCTGCCTGGATCGGAGTCGGCGTTTCATAGCCGGCCTCTTCAATGGCCTTGAGAACTTTGGGGTTGAGATTCAGTTCAGAAAATTTTGTCATGAGTGTCCGATGTTTGCGGACACTATTCGGGCCCGCACGTCTGTCGTATCGCCGGGTCCGTGCGACCTGATTGCGCGTCTTTCGCGTAACGGCTGGGCGGGGCATACCAAAATCCCAGGCCAGCGTCAAATGGTGCGCGTGCAGCAGCGGATTTGGTGACTTTTGTTTCCTGATTGGAAACTATGATGCGCTATTTTGGAAACTGTTTTTGCATCGCCCCGTCGAGGTCAAGCGGGCGGTGCTTCAGCATCCCCTCGGCCCTCAGCCGCGCCCGGCCTTCGGGGGCGCAGGCATTCAACTCGTCGAAAAAGGCGCGCAAGCCGTCCTCGCCTTGTTCTTCTTCGATACCGCTCAGCAATTCGTGCATGCTCAGCCCGCCGGCCTCGCGCGGGACATTGGGGGCCAGGTCGGGACGATAGGAGCCTTGGGCGATGCGATAGCGATAGGCGGCGATCCAGTGGTCCCAGTCGGCGCCGTGCCGGTGGCACAGGTCGACCATGTCCAGTTCCACCTGGTGCGGGTTCATTTCCTTGTTGCGAAAGATGTTGTGGATGCGGAAATCGACCTTCTCCATGCCGGTGCGGGCAAAGACCTTGCCGGCCACATGGCTCATGAAGCCGCCTTTTACAAAGGCGCCGAAGGTCGGGTAGAGGCGGCGCACAATGCCGTCGCGGGCCGGACCGCCGGGGATGAAGGCCTTGTAGAGCGCATCGCCTCCGGCCAATGCCTCGATCGGGCGCATCCGGGCGCAGAGCGTGTCATCGGGCAGGCCGGACAGAACAGCGGCGATCGGGGTTTCAGACCAGATGAATTCGTCGACGTCGATATGGGCCAGCCAGTCCACATCGGCGCGGTTATAGGCATGGCGGGCATTCATCGTCTGGCGGGCCTGGTGCTTGACCGGGCGGGACAGTTTGCGCCGCTGCCAATAGCTGTCGTCGCAAGCAAAGACCCGGATACGCGGATGCGCCTTCAGCCGCGCAAAGACCGCCGGATCGGGATCGTCGAGATAGAGGAACAGCCGATGCGCGCCCAGTTCCAGGTGCCAGGCGGCAAAGCGCAGGATCTCGTGTTCGGGCGCCTTGACGGTGGCCACCACGCCCCAGGTCGGTGATGTGTTCATGGGGCTATTGGTGACCCGGGGGGCGGGTCTTGGCAAGGTTGGAAATTCCGGGTGGCCTCAGATCTGAAGTGACCCGACACTGGCGCCGCCGCAGACATAGAGGGTCTGGCCGGTGACAAAGCTGTTTTCGGGATCGCAGAAGAATAGAAAGGCGCGGGTGACGTCGTCGACGCGGCCAAGGCGGCCCATGGGAATGCGTTTGGCCAGCGCTTCTTGCTGGGGGCTGTCCTTTTCGACGATGCCCCAGAAATTGTCGGTCAGGATCGGGCCTGGCGCCACCACGTTGACGGTGATGCCATGCGGGGCCAGCTCCAGCGCCCAGGTGCGGGCCATGCCGATCATGCCCGCCTTGGTGGCGCCATAGGCGGTGCGCGTGGGCGCCCCGAGCGCGGCGCGTGAGCCGTTGAACATCACCCGCCCGAACTGGCGCGCCTTCATCGCGGGCAGAAACGCCTTGAGCAGGGTCAGGGCGGATCCCAGATGCAATTGCGCCAGCCCGGTAATGTCCGAGGGCTCGGCCTCTTCGATCAGGTTGGGCCAGATCAGGCCCGCATTGTGGATCAGGTGGGTGACCTGGTGACTGGCAGCCACTTGTGCGGCGGCACCTGCCACTGCCTGCGGGTCCAACAGATCGGCCTCGACCGAGTGGAGGCGCGGGTGGGTGACCTCGGGCGTGTGGCGCGAGATCGAGATGACGGTGTAGTCACGCGCCAAGAGCGCCTGCGCCAGATCGGCGCCGATGCCCTTGTTGCCCCCGGTGATGACGGCGGTATGGGTCATGTCTCCTCCACCAGCGCCAGTACCCTGAGCGGGCTGCCGGTGCCGTTCTTGATCTTGAGGGGCGCGGCGATCAGCACCGCGCCGGTGGGCGGTAGCTGGTCGAGGTCCGAGAGGCATTGCAGCCCATAGCGGCCCGCACCATGCAGGTAGTAATGCGCCGGATAGGGCGGGGTGTAATGGCTGCCCTGTCCGGCATCGGTGCCCACCGTTTCCACGCCAAAGCCGCGAATGTCGCGCTGGTCGATCAGGAAGCGGATGGCCTCGGGGGTCGGCCCCGGCGAATGCGGCCCGTCCTCGCGCATGTTGAGGTATGCGGCGCCACGCCGTTTCGACCAGTCGGTGCGCATCAGCACCCAGGCCCCGGCGGGGATGCGGCCATGGACGGCTTCCCAGCCTTCGATCAGGGGAACGGTCAGTTCGAAATCCTCGTCCTCTGCCGCGCCGTCGGAACAGTCGATGACACAGACCGGGCCGATGAAATCGGCCGGGTCGATCTCGTCCACCGCCGCACGCGGCAGGTCGCGGCCCGAGATCCAGTGCGCGGGCGCGTCGAAATGGGTGCCGGTATGTTCGGACATCGTGATATTGTGCCACTTCCACGCCGGGCCGCGATGGTCATAGGCGCTGATCTCTTCCATGCGAAAGCGGGCGCATTGGCCGAACTCGGGCGGCAGGATGATGACCGGGAAATCGGGGTCGAGCGTGTGGGTCAGGTCGACCACCCGGATCTCTCCGCTGGCGATGCGGGTGGCGAAATCGGTCAGAGTGCTCATGCGCCTTCTCCTCCCAGCGTCATTTCGCGTTCCAGCACCTTGGGGTCGCGGCGGAAACGGTCGCGCAGGTCCTGGGCGATGTCGCCGCACCAGACGTCCTCCAGCCCGCGTTGCAGCCCGTCCACGACCGAGCGGGCCAAGGCGTATGCGGTGACGCGCGGCGGCGGCAGCGGCTGGTACCAGTCGTCCTCTTCGGTGGGGCCGAAGAACACGTTCATCACCCTGAGGCCCGAGGGCCGGAATTCGGCGCGCAGCGACTGGCTGAGCGAATAGGCCCCCGCCTGGCTGGCGGAATAGGCGCCGAAGGGGCGCGCATTGCTCAGCGCGCCGACGCTCAGCAGGTTGACCCATGCGGCGGCGGCGTTCACCCCGTCGGCGGCGCGGGCGCACATGCCGGGGCCGAATGCCTGCGCCAGCCGCATGAGGCCAAGGTAATTCACCTCCAGCTCATCGCGGGCAAAGCCGGTATCGCCCCGGTCCAGCACCCCGCCGGGGCGCAGAAAGCGGGCGGTGTTGATCAGGATATCGGTCTTGCCGCCGATCTCGCCCGCCAGTTTCTGCACCGATGCGGTGTCGGTCACGTCCATCGGCAGGATCTGCACCCCCAGCGCCTCCAGCTCGGCGCGCTGCGGATAGGGTCGCCAGCTTTCTGGCTCACCGGCGAAGATGATCGCGGCACCCGCCTTTTGCAGGGCGCGCGCCAGCGCGGACGCCTGGGCGCTGCGGGCGTCGGTGATCAGCACGCGGCGGTGTTTGGGATCGGCAGAGAGGGCACGCATCAGCGGATCGTCCTCCATGTTCGGGGTGTCGGTTTCGGGCAGGGCGACCAGCACGCCCTGTCCCGACTGGTCGAGCCGGGCGGTGATGCGCACCCGGGCGTGGCGCGCCACGTCGCCATGGATATGGGCGAGCACGGTGGGGCCGTCATCGAGCTGCACGGTGCCCGCGCGCCACGGCATCCGCTCGCGAAAGTAAAGCCGGGGCGAGGTCTGCACCGTGGTCTCGGCGATCAGGGTCCCGCCCGGCGCCATGTCCTGCCACGGCAGGTCTGTGCTCAGGCAGGCGGAACAGGCATCGCGCGGCGGGTATTGCACCTTGCCGCAGTCGGCGCAGCGTTGCAGGGCAAACCGCCCCTCGGCGGCGGCGGCGGTCAGGTGGAGCGCGGCGCGCGAGCGTACCTCGGGCGGGCGAGTCGGTGAGACCGAGCGTTTCTGCGGGTCTTTCCTGGGCGGCGGGGACAGGGGATGGGTCATGCGCGCGCTCCGCTGGTCAGGACGGCGGCGCTGGAACACAGGCCGCGGTCGAAGTTGATCATGCCAAAGCCCGACACCAGCGCCCGTTCCGCGCCCGGCACCTGCGTGCCGTCCGCCTGTCCGGTGACCTGGCGGATCGCCTCGACCATGCCGATGAAGCCGCCTGCCGCCCCGGCCTGACCGCCGGAAAGCTGGCCGCCCGAGGTGTTGTGGGGGAAATCGCCCGCCACGGTCAAACCCTTGTCACGCAAAAAGGCCGGGCCGTCGCCCTTGGCGCAGAAGCCCAGATCCTCGATCTGCATCATCGAAATCACCGGATAGTCGTCATAGGTCTGTACCAGATCCATCTCCTGCGGTCCCATTCCGGCCTGATCCCAGAGCACATCCACATCCATCGTCCAGCCTCCGCGCAGCTGGATCGGGTCGTCGGCATGGGCATTGTGGCGCTCAATCGCTGCCGCCAGCCGTGCATAGGGCAGGTTCAGCGATTGCGCCCGATCCTCGGACATGACCAGAAACGCCTCGGCCCCCGCGCAGGGCATCACGCAGTCAAAGAGCGCGATCGGGTCAGCGATGGGGCGGGCATCCAGGTATTGCTCCATCGTCAGGGGTTTCTTCATCACCGCGTTGGGGTTTTTCAGCGCATTGGCGCGCTGGGCCACGCAGATGCGCCCGAAATCCTCGCGCGTGGCGCCGTATTCGGTCATGTAGCGGTCGGTGAGCAGGGCAAAGCTCGCGTTCGGGCCGCCGTAGCCATAGGGATAGCTGGCATCCATGGCAAAGCGCGAGAAGCTTGACAGCAGTTGGCGGAAACTGTCGATGTGGTTGGTGTCGCCCGCCACGCAGGCGATGATCTCGGCGTCGCCTGCCTGCACCGCACGCGCCGCCCGGCGCAGCGCCACCCCGGCCGAGGCGCCGCCCATCGGGATGTGATCAAGCCAGCGCGGGCAGAGGCCTAGATGCTGGGTCAGCCCGACAGCGGTATCAGGGAAAAGTGTGAAGGAGGCGACCTGGAACCCGTCTAGATCAGCGGGTTTCAGACCCGCCGCCCGCAAGGACCCGCGCAGGGCGGTGGCGATCCAGTGATGCGCGGTGTCGATGGAATAGCGCTGATAGGGCGTCGAGAAGGGCGCCACCAGCGCCACGCCCTCATAGCTGGCAGGTCGTGCCATCATGCCACCTGCCGTTTCTTGAGATGGGTCAGCGTCACGGTGGCCGGGTCCGAGAGCAGCGCCTCGGCCATCTCCTTCAACGCCTTGCGCTGGATCTTCTGGGTCGGGGTCATCGGCAACCTGTCCACAAAGGCAATATAGCCCGGCACCTTGTAATAGGCCATCTGGGTCAGCGCCCACTCTGCAATCTGCTGGGCAAGATCGGGCGAGGGGGCATCGACGCGCAGGCAGGCAAACACCTCGTCCCCGCGCATCGGGTCGGGCACGGCGGCCACGCCCGCCGCCCGGATGGACGGGTGGCGCATCAGCACGCTTTCCACCTCGACCGCAGCGATATTCTCGCCCGAGCGGCGGATCACGTTCTTCTTGCGGTCGACGAAGAAAAACCGCCCGTCACCATCGCGTCGCACGATATCGCCGGTATGAAACCAGCCGCCTTCCCAGGCCTCTGCCGTGGCCTCGGGGTTCTTGTCGTAATGCGAGAAGAAGCCATAGCGCGGGTCGGGACCGGCATTGCGGACGAGGAGTTCGCCCGGCTCGTCCGGTGCCGCGTCCTGTCCGGTATCGGTGACCACGCGGGCGGCGACCCAGCCCTCGGCCCGGCCCAGGCAGGATTGGCCGATCAACCGGTCATGCGTGTGGGCGGCGATTACCGCGCCCGCGCCGGTTTCGGTCATCGCCCAGGCCTCGATCAGGGGAAAGCCGAACCGCGCCTCGAACCCGGCCTGCAGTTTCGGGTCGATGCCCGCGCCAAAGCCGAAGCGCACCTGATGGGCGCGATCCTCAGGTGTCTCGGGCAGGGACATCAGGATCGAGGGCATGACGCCCAGATAATGCAGGCAGGTGGCGCGCGCCTCGGCCACATCGGCCCACCAGCTGGATGGGTGGAACCGGTCGAGCGCGATCAGGCAGCCGCCCACGGTGACCATCGCCATGAAGGAATAGGCCATCGCGTTCATGTGAAAGATCGGCAGGGGCGTGATCATCCGCTCACCCTTTTCGGTCAGCGAGGCGACCCCGCCCAGATCGGCATACCACCGCCCCGCCAGCAGGAAATAGGCATTGGGCAGCACGCAGCCCTTGGGGTTGCCGGTGGTGCCCGAGGTATAGAGCAGTGCCGCCTCGCGCGCCTCACCCTCACGCGGCTCGGTCACGGCGGCATTTGCGCGGGGTGGGGGCGGTGCATCCTCGTCCCCGATGACCGGGGCTTTGACGCCTGCCGCCATGGCCGCTGCGCGCAGCTCGTCCGCACGGGCGGGCAGGGCGACGATCAGCGCCGGTTGCGCATGGCCGATCAGGTATTCCAGTTCCGCCGCCCGCAGGTCGGGGTTGATTGGTACGATCGAGGCGCCGATGCGGTTGAGCGCGGCGAACAGCTCGAAGAACACGGGCCGGTTTTCCAACAGCGCCGCCACCCGCATCCCAGCGCCATAGCCCGCCTGTTCCAGCGCCTCGGCCCGGGCATCGACGCGGGCAAGGAAGGTGGCATAGCTGACCGCGCCGGCCGCGATCCCATAGGCCGCCGCCGTGCCGGGCAGCACGTCAAGCACCGGGCGGTCTGGCCAGCGTTCCGCCGTGGCCGCGATGGCGGCGTAGACCGTTTCGGCGCTCACGGCAGCAGCTGGATATTGCCGAAGGCGGCGTCGCAATTGAGCAGCTCCACCTTCTTGCCCGCGATGCGAAAGGCGCCATCCACCAGTACCAGATCATGGGTCACGGTGAGGGCCAAAAGCTGCTGTTCGTCCAGCCGGGTTTCGACATAATGCATGTTGGTCACGGTCTGGAACCTGCCCGCCGCGGGGTCGAAGACATCGACAAAGGGCCGCTGGATCACGTGATGACAGCGCGATTTCGGTTTCTGCGAGAATGTCCGCTCGCCGTTCAGCCGCTCGACCCTGAGGCGCAGCATGAAATTGTCCTCGTAAAGGAACGAGGTCGCATTGACCGGATCGGCCTGCTTGTAATCGAGCGGCATCCAATAGACCGCATCGGGCAGCCACAGGTCGAGCCATTCGGTGTAACGACCCTCGTCCAGCAGCCGGGTCTCGCCATAGATGAAGTCGATCACGTCCTCGCGGGTGGTCATGGCTCCGCTCCCCTCGCTCATTGGGCGGCGACGCCGGGGGCGTCCTCCATCGACATGGTCATGAACTTGGCCCAGGCGTGGAACTGGTTGCGCATCTGCCGTTCGGTGGTGCCGTTTTCGACCGCCTCTGTCTCGAAATTCTCGGGGCCTGTATGCAGGCGCCGGATATCGACCCATTGCATGCCCTCGGCATGCAGCCCCTCTTGCGCGCGCTCGTACATCTCCAGGTCGTCATGGCCCACGATCGAGGTGGGGGCGTTGATCATCCGGTTGTACATGGCCGACATCGCGGTCAGCTGCTCGGGAGCGCCGACCAGCCGGTAGACATAGCTTTCCGCCAGCGTCCGGTCGGCCCCCAGCGGGATGAAGTTGCGCAGCTGTGTCAGCGGCGCCTTGACCATGACATTGGGGAAATAGACGGTGTTGTGCCGGCTCTCGTCCAGGATCGCCTTGGCGCGCTCCTCGCCATGGCTTTCAATCATCGCCTCGAAATAGCCGGGGATGGCGTCATAGTTCGAATGGATCGACATGTTGACGCCGGTATGGCCGTGGCCGTTGGGCCAGGTGCGGATGCCCATATCCTCGAAGAACTCATAAGGGCTCATGAACGGCGCGATGATCTGCATCGCGGGCGGACGCGGTTCGGGGTTGCCCATCTGCTCATAGATTTTGACCGCCGTCCCGGCCGAGCTTTCATGCGCGACCATCGGGTGGCAGGTGTCGGTCTGGTTCTCGACCAGCATTTTCCAGTTGCACTTGTGCATGTAGCGCAGCGGCGGGCCGGAAATTTCCACGCGGCCTTCAGGTGCGCGGTCGACCATGTTGTCGATGGAACTGAGCGAGCCGCCAAAGAACTCGTCAAACCCGATCCCGTCTTCGGCAAGCCGGGCAAAGACAAAGCCGCGATAGTTGTACACCGCGCCCACGGCCTGCATGCCCTTGCCGTTCTGGGACTCGGACAGGCCGGTACCCTCGTAGCCCTTCTTCAGCGGGATGGCGAGCAGGCAGCCGTCGGTCTTGAAGCTCCAGGCGTGATAGGGGCAGCGAAAGAACTTGCCGGTATTGCCCGCCCGGTCGATGGCGATCTTGGTGCCCTTGTGGGGGCAGCGGTTGTAAAGAACCTTCACCTCGCCATCGGTGTGGCGCACCATGATCACCGGCTGGTCGCCGACCTGGGTGGTGATGTAATCGCCCTTGTTCGGGGTCTGGCTGTCATGGCCGACAAAGATCCAGGCATTGGTGAAAAGGTGGCGCATCTCCAGCCGATAGACCGCATCGCTGATATAGACATCGCGATGGACCTGGGCGGGCTGGATCATCGCCCTGATATCGTCCGCGTTCATGCCGTCCTCCCTTACAGATCCAGCACAAGGCGCGTGCTGCGCGCCCGGCTGACACAGATTTGCATGACCTTGCCGCTGTCGCGTTCGGCCTGGCTGAGCACCACGTCGCGGTGATCGGGGGTGCCCGCGATCACCTCGGTCTGGCAGATGCCGCAATCGCCGCGCTGGCAATCGTAAAGCGGGTCGAGGCCCGCGGCCTCGAGCGCCTCGATGATGGTCTGATCGGGTGCCACGGTGATGACCTGACCCGACGAGGCGATCTCGACCTCGAAGGCGCTGTCGCCTGCGGCGTGCGCGGCATTGGTGAACAGCTCCACATGGATGTCGGTGAGGCCCGCCGCCTCGGCGGCGGCGCGGGCCGCCTCGATCATGCCCTTGGGGCCGCAGATATAGAGGGCATGACCGCTCAGGCCCGCCATCAGCGCGCCCAGGTCCAGCGGCGCGGTATCGTCGAAATGCGGGCTGTAGCGGTCGCCGAAGATGGTCGCCAGTTGCTCGACATAGGCCATGTCGCCCGCACTGCGGCCCGCATGATGAAAGACAAAGGGGCGCCCGGAGGCGGCCAGTTCCGTCGCCATCGAGATCAGCGGCGTCACCCCGATCCCGCCCGCCAGCAGGGCGACGGGCATGTCCCCGGGGCGCAGTTCGAAATCGTTCTTGGGTTCGGTGGCCTCGATCGTGTCGCCCGGGTTCAACGCGTGCATGGCGCGGCTGCCGCCGTCGCCGTCGTCCTCTCGCTGGACGGCTATCTGCCAGGCGCCGGGCTGCCGCTCGGGCCAGTCGATCAGCGAATAGGCGCGCGGCCCGGCTGCTGTCTGCACCTCGATATGGGCCCCCGCGCCATGGTCGGGCAGGGGGCCGCCCTCGGCCGCGACCAGGGTAAAGGCCGAAATCCGCTTGGTCACGGCCTGTTTCTGGGCAATTCTCAGCAAGAGCATGTTTCGGCGCCTCCCTGCTGGAAATATGAAAAATCATATAAATCGAGTCAAGACAATTCCGGATCTCATGAACGACACGCCCGACGACACCTTTGTTTCCGGCTATCTGCTGTATCTTCTGGCCGCCTCCAGCGAGGAGGCCAGCGCCCAGTTCCACGACCATATCCGCGCCCAGGGGCTGCGGGTGCCCGAATGGCGGGTGCTGGCCTGCCTGGTGGACAATGACGCGATGATGATCACCCGGCTGGCCAAGCTGTCGTTGATGGAACAGTCGCGCATGACCCGAATCGTCGATCAGATGGATGCGCGCGGATTGGTGACCCGGGTTGCTGACGCCAAGGACAAGCGCCGGGTGCGGGTGCGGCTGACCGATGACGGCCGCGCGCTGGCCGAGTCGCTGGTCGCCTCGGCGCGTGCGCATGAGACGCGGCTGCTCTCGGCATTGGCCGATACCGATGCCGCGCGGATCAAGGGGGTTTTGCGCACGCTGCTGGATGTGCTGGATCGTCCGCGTGAGAGCAGGTGATCCGAGATACATGCAATTTCATATTTCTTGACAAGGGGCAAAGCGGGGTGTGATGCTGGTCCGTGAACAGGTGCCCGGATGCTCTGGCGCACCGATTCACGAGGGAGGAAGACATGAAGCATTTTGCACGGCTGGTCGCCGCCGCGATCGTGGCCGCCAGCACCGGCGCCGCCGCCTGGGCCGCCGATACCACCTTGCGCATTTCCACCTGGCTGCCGCCCACTCACGGGATCAATACCGAGATTTTCGCGGGGCTGATCGGGATGATGGAAGAGGCCACCGACGGGCAGGTCAGCGGCGAGCTGGTCTTTGGCCTGGCGCCGCCGCCGGCGCAGATGGACCTGATCCAGGACGGCGCTGCCGACATGGCGATCATCTTTCACGGCTACCAGCCGGGCCGGTTCATCGGCACCAAGCTGATCGAACTGCCGGGATACGAGGGCAATGCCGAGGCCGCCTCGGTCGCCTACTGGCGCGTGCATACCCAGCATCTGGGCAAGCTGGGCGAGCATCGCGGCGTCAAGCTGGTGGCGCTCAACACCCATGGGCCGGGCCAGATTCATACCAGCAAGGACGTGGCCTCGCTGGCAGACCTGAACGGGTTGAAAACCCGGATCGGCGGCGGTGTCGCCGGCGATGTCGGCGCGGCGCTGGGCCTGGTGGGCATCAACGTGCCCGCGCCCAAGGTCTATGAGACGCTGGAATCGGGTGCCGCCGACGCGGTGGCGATGAACGTGGGCGAGCGGGTGGGCTTCAAGCTCAACGAAGTGGCCAAGAACCTGTATGACATGCCCGGCGGGCTTTATCGCGGCTCGTTCGCCATCATCATGAGCCAGGAGACCTTTGACAGCCTGCCCGCAGATGTGCAGGCGGCGCTGGATGAAAAGGTGTTCGGCGAACCGGCCAGCCGCATGGCGGGGGCCGCCTGGGACAAGTCCGACATGATCGCCTATGAGGCGACGCGCGGGACCGAGGGCGCCCGGATCGTCGAGGCCTCGGCCGAGGATCAGGCGGCATTCGCGGCCATCGCCGCCGAGGTGACGACCAAGGTTCTGGCCGAGCTTGACGCCGCAGGGGTCGATGCCCAGGCCGCCTATGACATGGTCAAGGCCGAAATGGCCGCCAATTGAGCGGCAGGCCCGGCGCCGCGCGGGCGCGGCGCCGGTTCTGATGGCATGACCTCATGATGAAACGCGTTCTTTCCCTTTCGGTCTGGCTGCCGGGGCTGCTGGCCTCGGCGGCGCTGTTCGTGCTGATGGTGATGACCTTCGCCGATGTGCTGCTGCGCTCGATCTTCAACGCGCCCATCGAGGTGGCCGCTGACCTGACGCGGCTGTTGATGGCGGTCATGGTGTTTTCGGTGATGCCGGTGCTGTCGGGCAAGAATGCCCATGTCAGCGTCGATCTGCTGGACGGCCCGTTCCGCCGCCTGCGCCTGTCGCGCTGGCGCGATGCGGCGGTTTGCCTGTTCTGCGGCATCATCCTGTTCTGGCCCGCCAGCCGGGTCTATGACCTGGCCGAACGGTCGCGATCCTATGGGGATGTGATGGAATATCTGCGCTTGCCGCTGCATTACGTGGGCTGGTTCATTGCCCTGCTGACTCTGGTCACGGCGGTGGTGCTGGTGGTGCGGGGCGTGCTGCTGCTGGTGGCGCCGCGCCTGGCGGGAGGCGCCTCATGACCGCATCCCTGATCGGCTTTGGCGCGGTTCTGGCGCTGATCTTGCTGCGTGTTCCCATCGCCTTTGCCATGGGCTTTGTCGGCATGGTCGGTTTCATGACCGAGACCAGCTTTCGCGCCTCGATCTCGATGGTGGCGCGGCTGATCATCGACACCAGCCAAGATTACGGTCTGAGTGTCGTACCGCTGTTCATCCTGATGGGGCTGTTCGTGAACAAGGGCGGTATCAGTCGCGAGCTTTACGCCGCCTCGAACGCCTTTCTGGGCCATCTGCGCGGCGGTCTGGCGATGGCGACCATCGTGGCCTGTGGCGGGTTCGCCGCCATTTCCGGCTCTTCCCTGGCGACGGCGGCCACCATGGCCAAGGTCGCCATGCCCGAGATGCGCCGGTTCGGCTATTCCGACGCGCTGTCGACCGCCTCGATCGCGGCGGGGGGCACGCTGGGCATCCTGATCCCGCCCTCGGTGATCCTGGTGATCTACGGGCTGTTGACCGAGACCTCGATCGGCAAGCTGTTTGTGGCGGGCATCGTGCCGGGGATGCTGGGCATCCTGCTGTACCTTTGCGCGGTACGCTGGACGGTCTGGCGCAATCCGGCGGCGGGCCCCGCGGGCGAGCGGGTGCCGCTGCGCGGACGCCTGGCCGCCCTGCGCGAGGTCTGGGCGGTCATCCTGCTGTTTTTCCTTGTGATCGGCGGGCTTTACGGCCTGTTCGACATTCCGCCGCTCAACATCAACTTCTCCCCGACCGAGGCGGCGGGGATGGGCGCGATGGGCGCCTTCCTGATCGCGCTGGCGCGTCGCCGGCTATCCCTCAAAGACACGCTCGAGGTGCTGCTGGAAACCTCGATCACGGCGGCCAGCCTCTTCGCGGTGCTGATCGGCGCCTGGATATTTTCCAACTTCGTCAATATCGCCGGGCTGCCGGCAGCGCTGAGCGAGATCATCACCGCCTATGAACTGCGCCCCTGGCAGGTGATGGCGGTGATCCTGGCGATCTATATCGCGCTGGGTTGCGTGTTTGAATCGCTGTCGATGCTGCTGCTCACGGTGCCGATCTTCTTTCCGCTGGTGACCGGGCTGGGCTATGACCCGATCTGGTTCGGAATCGTCGTCGTGGTGGTGACCGAGATCAGCCTGATCACCCCGCCCGTGGGGCTGAATGTCTTCGTCCTGAAGGGCGTGGTGGGTGATGTGTCGACCGGCACCATCTTTCGCGGGGTCACCCCGTTCTGGATGGTCGATATCATCCGGCTGGCCTTGCTCCTCGCCGTTCCGGCGCTGGCGCTGTATCTGCCCGGGCAGATGTGACCTCAGAACCCCAGCTCGTCGGCGCTTGTAAGACGCGCCTCCAGTGCCGCGCGCATCGCGTCGGGCCAGGGGATCGAGGTATGTTTGTCCAGATCGCTGGCCGCCAGCACCTGGGTCGAGGACCAGCGGACCTCGTCACCACAGCTGA
This sequence comes from Ruegeria pomeroyi DSS-3, assembly GCF_000011965.2. Classification (NCBI taxonomy): domain Bacteria; kingdom Pseudomonadati; phylum Pseudomonadota; class Alphaproteobacteria; order Rhodobacterales; family Roseobacteraceae; genus Ruegeria; species Ruegeria pomeroyi. Next base: position 1,528,523 of record NC_003911.12, read on the forward strand.
TCCGGTGGCGCACGGTGACCGAGGAACGGCCGACCTTGACCACCCCCAGTTCGAACCGCAGCGTTTCGCCAAAGAACGAGGGTTTCGAGAAATCGCAGCTCAGGTGCACGGTGGGCGTGCCCCAGCGTTCGTTCCAGATGATATCGTGCCAGGCAAAGCCGAGACTGGCCCAGAATTCCTCGTTCACGCCGTTCAGGATATCCAGATAGGACGGGAAATAGGCGGTCCCTGAAATGTCGCAGTCGCCAAAACGAAGCTCGCGTTCGGTGATGAAGATCTTGTCCATGTCGCGGGTCTGGCCTCTCTCTGGTCCTGTTGTTGCCCGCCCGTGATTGCCGGGCCGGGGGGATTTGACAAGCCCGAAGCTCCAAAACCGGCGGGTTGCGCCGCCGAGGGGTCGAGTTTACTTGCATTTGCATATAATTTCGGGAACTCTGAAGGGCAGCAACGACCGAAAGACCCAGATGGCCGAATCGACCGATCAAACCGAGCAGCTCAGGGAATTGGCCGAAATCGGCCTCGAAGGCTATGCGCCATACCTGATGAACCGGATCATGGGGCGCTACAACGCCAACCTGCGCAAGGAAATGACCGCGCTGGGGCTGAGTACGGCCAAGATGCGGGCGCTGGCGATCCTGTCGGCCAAGGATGGGTTACCGATCGGTACACTCGGTATTTTTGCGGTGGTCGAACAATCCACCCTGTCACGGGCGCTCGACGGGTTGCAGGCCGACGGATTGGTGCGCCGCGAGGTGGACAGCGATGACCAGAGGTCCAGCCGGGTGTACCTGACGCCTGCGGGCCGAGCGGTCTATGACCGCCTCTGGCCGCATATGCGCGCCAGCCACGACCGCATGTTCCAGGGTATTACGCCTCAGGAGCGGCAGGCCTTTCTGGCGACGCTGAACAAGATGCTCGCCAATATCCGCGTGCACGAGATCTGAGGCGGCCATGGCAGAGCGATCCTTCAAGCGCGAGGTGCAGGATTTGCGTCTGGGCGCGGGCGAGACATTCACCGGCGAGGGCATCCTGGCCATCACCAAGGCCTTGCTTGAATCGGGCGTGGGCTATGTCGGCGGCTATCAGGGCGCGCCGATCAGCCACCTGATGGATGTGCTGGCCGATGCGCAGGACCTGCTGGGTGAGTTGGGCGTGCGATACGAGGCGAACGCGTCCGAGGCGGCGGCGGCGGCCATGCTGGCGGCCTCGGTCCATTACCCGATCCGGGGCGCGGTCACCTTCAAGGGCGCGGTGGGGGTCAACGTGGCCTCGGATGCGCTGGCCAATCTGGCCTCGTCGGGCGTTACCGGCGGCGCGCTGGTGATCGTGGGCGAGGATTATGGCGAAGGCTCCTCGATCATGCAGGAACGCAGCCACGCCTTTGCGATGAAATCGCAATTCTGGCTGCTCGACCCGCGCCCGAACCTGCCCTCGATCGTGCAGGCGGTGAAACAGGGGTTCGAGCTGTCCGAGGCGTCGAACACGCCGGTCATGCTGATGGTGCGGATTCGGTCCTGTCATGTGACCGGCCAGTTCGAATGCGCCGATAACCTGCGACCGCCGCTCAGCGTGCGCGATGCGCTGTCCGAGCCGCGCCGCGACTTTGCCCGCGTGGTGCTGCCGCCGATGTCCTATCAGCACGAGCGCGACAAGGTGGAAAACCGCTGGCCTGCTGCCGAGCGGTTCATCACCGAACAGGGATTGAACGAGGTGTTTGGCCCCGAGACCGCGCCGGTGGGTCTGGTGGTGCAGGGTGGCATGTACAACGGTGTCATTCGCGCGCTACAAAGACTGGGTCTGGCCGATATCGAGGGGCGTTCGGCCATCCCGCTTTATGTGCTGAACGTCACCTATCCGCTGGTGAAGGACGAGTTTCTGGCCTTTGCCAGGGGCAAGGACGCACTGCTGGTGGTCGAAGAGGGGCAGCCCGAATTCATCGAACAGGGGCTGGCCGCGATGCTGCACCGGGCACGCTCGCCGGTGACCCTGCAGGGCAAGGGTCTGTTCCCGATGGCGGGCGAATATACCGGCCAGATCATGCTGGAGGGGATCGCGGGTTTCCTCAAGGACGCGGCGCCACAGCTGTTGCCGGGGCAGGTGATCGCCCCCAATGCGCCGCCGCCCGAGATGCCCGACCTGTCGCAGACCGTGCCGATCCGGCCGCCGGGCTTCTGCACCGGCTGCCCGGAACGGCCTATCTTTGCCGCGATGAAGCTGGTCGAGCAGGAACTGGGCAAGCACCAGATCACCGGCGATATCGGTTGCCACCTGTTTGCCGCCCTGCCGCCCTTCGAGATCGGCGGCTCGACCATGGGATACGGGCTTGGCCCGGCCTCGAACGCGGCGTTTGACGGCGGCGGCGCGCGGCGGGCGGTCTCGTTCATCGGCGATGGCGGGTTCTGGCATAACGGGCTCAGCTCCTCGATCGGGAACATGGTGTTCAACCGGTCCGACAGCGTGGCCATTGTAGTGGACAATTACTATTCGGCCGCCACCGGCGGGCAGGATGTGCTCTCCTCGCGCGCCAAGAACCCGTCAAAGGCCACCGGCAACCCGATCTCCAGGGCGCTGGAAGGGGTGGGCGTGAAATGGGTGCGCCAGATCGACCGCACCTATGACGTGGGCCATATGCGCGACACCATCCGCGAGGCGCTGACCACCGATTATGACGGGCCGAAATTGATCGTCGCCTCGTCGGAATGCATGCTGAACCGGCAGCGGCGGGAAAAACCCCTGCGCGCCCAGGCGATCCGCGAGGGGCGCCGCGTCGAGGCGCCGCGCTTTGGCGTGGACGAGGATATCTGCACCGGCGATCATGCCTGTATCCGTTTGTCGGGCTGCCCCTCGCTGTCGCTCAAGGTGCTGGACGACCCTCTGCGCGACGACCCGGTGGCCAGCATCGACCAGACCTGCGTCGGTTGCGGCAATTGTGGCGAGGTGGCGGATGCGGCGGTGCTCTGCCCCTCATTCTATCGCGCGGACCTCGTGCACAATCCGGGGCGGTGGGAACGGCTGTTGGCAGGCTGGCGCAGCCGTATCATCACCTGGTTGCAAGACCGGCGTGCGCGTCGACAGCTCGATTTCGGAGAGGCGTCATGACCCGGATGGACGGCGTGATGACACCGCAGGGCGCCGACAGCGCCCGTGCGATCACCAAGCTGGTGGTCATGGCCGTGGGCGGGCAGGGCGGCGGCGTGCTGACCGGCTGGATCGAGGCGGTGGCCCGCGCGGCGGGCCGCGCGGTGCAGGCGACCTCGGTCGCGGGCGTGGCCCAGCGCACCGGCGCCACCATCTATTACATCGAAATCGCGCCCGAGGGCGTGGCGGCGCCGGTCTTCTCGCTGGCCCCCGCCGCCGGGGACGTCGACATCCTGATCGCAGCCGAGATGATGGAGGCGGGCCGGGCGATCCAGCGCGGCTTTGTCACGCCGGACCGGACCGTGCTGATCGCCTCGGAGCACCGGGCGCTGGCGGTGTCGGAAAAGATGGTGCCGGGCAACGGGATCGCGCAGGCCGACGAGGTGATGGCCGCCGCAGAGATCGCCGCAGCGCGGTTCCTGTCCGCGGATATGGAGCGGCTGGCGGTCGCCAAGGGGTCGGTCATCTCGGCCAGCCTGTTTGGCGCGCTGGCAGGCTCGGGCGCGCTGCCCTTCCCGCGCGATGCGTTCGAGACCGCGATCCGGAACTCGGGCAAGGGGGTCGAGGCGAGCCTTGCCGCCTTTACAGCCGGGTTCGAGGCGGTCTCGGCCGGTCCCGCGCAGCCAGAGGCCGCTGTTACGGCGAAAACGCCTGCGGAGCCTGCCGTTCAGGGGCCATCGGCACAGCTGGCGGCCTGGGCCGCTTTGACCGCACGGGTCGAGGCCCTGCCTGCCGATGCGCGCGAAATGGCCCTGGCCGGGCTGCGTAAGGTCGTCGCGTTCCAGGATTGTACCTATGGCGGCGAGTATCTTGACCGGCTGACCGCACTGGCCCGGCAGGACGAGCCCGCGCAAGGTTTTGAACTGACCCGCGAGGCGGCCAAACATATCGCCAATGCGATGGCCTATGACGATGTGATCCGGGTGGCGGGCCGCAAGACCCGCGCCGCCCGGCGTGCCCGGATCGATGCCGAAATGGGGCGCTCGCCCCAGCAGGGGATGCAGGTGACCGAGTTCCTGCATCCGCGTGCCGAGGAGATATCCTCGCTGTTGCCCGCGGGACTGGGGGCACGGGTGGCGGCTTCTCCGCGCTGGATGGCGCGGCTGGACCGCTGGTTCGGCCATGGCCGCCGTATCCGCAGCGACCGGGTGAGCGGTTTTCTGCAGCTCTACCTGCTGGCCGGGCTGCGCGGTTATCGCCGCCGCACCCTGCGCCATGCGCAGGAGCAGGCGCATCTGGAGGCCTGGTTGCACAAGGTCGGTGAAACACGCGAGCGCGACTACGATCTGGCGATGGAACTGCTGCGTTGCCGTCGGCTGATCAAGGGTTATTCCGACACCCATGCACGCGGCCTGTCCAAGTTCGATCGCGTGATGGCAGGGGCCGATCTGGTTGCCGGGCGGGTTGATGCCGCCGACTGGGTGCGCCGCCTGCGCGAGGCGGCGTTGCAGGATGAAGAGGGTAGGGCGCTCGACGGGGCGCTGAAGACCGTGCGGTCGTTTTCAAGTTGATTTATTGCGAGGCTCCGCCTCGCGCTCCGGAGTATTTTGAACCAGAAAGAAGCAGGAGCATGCGCACAGCTTGCACGCGCGCGGGTCAGGGAGGAAGCCAATGAAACTCTGGTATCAGAGCTATGTGGATTACGAGAACGGAGCGGAATACTGGGACATGCTGGGGCCGCATCTGGACGCGGTGTCGGAGGTTGGCACACAGGTCGACATCCGGGGGATAACGCCGTTTGACAGCTATGCCCATCCGCTGGTGGAATTCCGCTGCGCGCGCGAGATGATCTGCAACGCGATCCGGGCCGAGCGCGAGGGGTATGACGCCTTCATCGTCGGCCATTTCCAGGATGCGGGGCTGTATGAGGCGCGCTCGGTGGTGGATATCCCGGTGATTGGCCTGGGCGAGGCGACCATGCTGTGGTGCTGCCAGATGGGCCAGCGGCTGGGGATCGTCACCATCAACCCACGCTTCATCCCGTGGTTCCATCACCAGATCGGCAAGTACGGGCTGCGCGAGCGGGTCTCGGGCGTTCATGCGATGACCTTCGAGCCGGGGCAGATCCTGGGCGCCTATGGCGATACGGACAAGGCCGCCGAGGTCAAGCGCCTGTTCGAGGAACAGGGCCGCCCGCTGGTGGCGGCGGGCACCGACGTGCTGATCCCCGGCGGCGGCATCCCGATGCTGCTGTTCTCGCAGTTCCACGACCATCAGATCGACGGCGCGCCGGTGGTCAATGGCATTCCGATCGCGGTGAAGATGGCCGAGATGGCAGTGAACCTGAAACGGCTGACCGGGCAGGGTGTCAGCCGTGTGGGCGATTACACCAAGGCGCCCGAGCACATCATCGAAGAGTTCATGACCCATCCCAAGGGGCTGTAGCTTGCTAAGCTGACGGTTTTTGCGCATTCTGGACGCAGAGATTTGTTCGTTCCATTTGTCCGGGGCCAGCCCGTCATGACTGTTCGTCTCCTGCGTCTTGCCGCTTGCTTTGTTGTGATGCCATATGCCGGCACGGCGCAGGATGCTCAGCCACGGTCCGATCTGATGACCTTTGCCCAGGGCGTTCTGCCGGTCTCTGTCGAGACCGGGCCAGAGCAGATGCGCACCGGCAGCCCACAGGCTATTGCCGCCATAGACGGCAATGCGGGGGGCTTTGGAATGACCCCGAAACCCGGGAGTGCGCAAGCCCAGGTCACGATCATCTACGCTCTGCCCTCGCTGACGAGGTTCGATCGTCTGGCGGTGCCCAATATCGGGGAAACCCCCAGCCCGTCGCAGACCTTTTTTCGCGATATCGTGATTTCCGGGGCGGTGGAGGGGCCGGATGGTCCCTACATTCCGATTGCGGGCGGCACACTTGCAACCCATGCCGACCCCGGATTGGTGACCGAGTTGGCGATGGAGGATGCCGTTCCCGAAGTGCTCTGGCTGAAGGTGCTGCTGTCTGGTGGGATCAATGTCGAGCGCGACAAGACCTATTTCGAGTTTTCAGAACTGATCGGCGAGGGCACGCAGCAGCCCATGCCCATGTCCGAGGGGTTCACAGGAACCTGGAAAGGGCGGGGCGTATCCATCGAACTGCTGCAAGAGGGGGCGCATGTCACCGGATGCTATGACAAGACCGGCACGCTTTCCGGGACGGTCGATGGCAGGGTCCTGCGGGCGCTGGGTTCGGACCCGGCTGGCATCCCTTCCCAGTTCATTCTGATCGCCTCCGCCGATGGGGCAATGCGGGGGTTGCGCTCCACCAATGGTGCGCCGTTCAAACCCTATGATGGCGAACCTGCGGCTGGAGCTGTCGTCTGCGCGCGCCCCGAGCCTGCGCCTCCGGGGTGCGGCGCGGTACTGCACGGGATCGGGTTCAACTATGACAGTGCCGCGATCCGTCCCGAGTCCGCTGTCTTGCTCAATGCCTTGGCCGACGGACTGCGCGGGACGGATGCAGCCCGGATCGAGATCGTCGGTCATTCCTCCAGTGAAGGGGCGGCGGAGTACAACCGTGCCCTGTCGCAGCGCCGGGCGGCATCGGTGGTTGCGGCGTTGGTGGATATGGGATTGGCGGCCGACCGTCTCGCCGCCCTGGGCAAGGGCGAGGATGAGCCCATCGCCAGCAATGCCGACGAGGCGGGACGCTCGCTCAATCGGCGGGTCGAGGTGCACTGCCGCTGACCGGCGGCTGTGTTACTGACCAAGCCCGGGAAGCCAGAGCGCGATGCCGGGGAATATGATCAGCAGCGCAACCAAGAGCATCGAACAGCCTATGAACGGAAGCGCCGACACATAGATGTCGCGCATGCTGGTGCCCGGCGCCGAGACCCCCTTCATCACGAACAGCAGCAGGCCAAAGGGCGGGGTGGTGAAGCTGATCTCGAGCGCCAGCAGCACGATCACCCCGAACCAGATCAGGTCGAACCCCAGCGTCTGCGCCAGCGGAAAGAAGATCGGCACGGTCAGCAGCATCATGCTGAGCTGGTCCATGAACATGCCCAGAACCAGCAGGATACCGAACATGATCAGGAGCATCGTGATGGGCTCCAGATCGAACCCCGTGGCCCAGCGGATCAACCCCGAAGAGGCGCCGGAGAAGGCCAGGAGCGCCGAGAAGGTGGCCGAGCCGAAGATGATCAGCAGTGCCATCGTGGTGACCTTGAGCGCGCCGGCCACGGATTTGACGATCCCCTCCCAGGTCAGCGAGCGGTAGAGCGCGGCCAGAACGATCACGCCGAGGCAGCCGAAGGCGGCGCTTTCCGAGGGCGTGGCGATGCCGAACATGATCACCAGGATCACGCCGATCACGATGGACACCATCGGCAGGATATCGACGAAGAGCAGGCGCAGTTTCTCGACCCAGTCAGAGCTTTCGACCTCGTAAGCAGGGGCGGCGCTGGGGTCGTATAGCGCCATGCCCAGGATCATGACCGCGTAGAAGATGGCTAGCATCAGGCCGGGCATGATGCCTGCGATCAGCAGGTCGCCGATGTCCAGCTCTGCCAGCGTCGCCAGCAGCACCGCCAGCGCCGAGGGCGGGATCAGCATCGCCAGCCCGCCGGTGCCCAGGATCGGGCCGATGGCCATATGCTTCTTGTAGCCGCGTTTCTGCATCTCGGGCACCATCAAGGACCCTAGCAGCGCGGTGGAGCCCATCGACGACCCCGACAGCGTGGCAAAGGCGGTGCCGCCTGCCACGGTGACAAAGGACAGGCGCGCGGGCAGCTTGCCCATCAGCCGGTCGACCGCGCCGAACATGCGGTTGGCGAGCCCGGTGAAGAAAAAGATCTCGCCCATCAGCAGGAACATCGGCACCGGCATCAGGTTGAACGAGGTGACCGTCGGGATCGCGTTATTGGCCAGCTGCCCGATGCCGCGCGCCATCTGGCTGGCGATATCGCCGCGCCCGCCCATGAAATAGGCCGCGCCGATCATGTTGGCCGCCAGAAAGGCCAGCGCCACAGGAACGCCGAGCGCCATGAAGAACAGGATCATGCCCAGCAGGAAGACGAGCGCCTCATACCATTCCATTGCCTGCGCCTTTTGTATTCTTGAGTGTCATTCGTGCACGCCCGCTTCGCCGGTATGCATGGTCACGGGGCCAAAGACGAAGCGGAGAAACTGTGCCGCCATCAGGCCGAACCCGATCGGCATCGCGCCCAGAAGCAGGTATTTCGGCATGTCGAGGCTGCGCATCTCGGCATCGCCAAAACGCCAGGCTCGGGCCGTTGCGCCCCAAGTGTACCAGACCAGCGTCAGGCAGATCACGACACATAGCGCCGAGATCGCCCGGCTATAGGATCGCTGCATCCGGCGCGGCAGGGCCGCACTCAGCAGTTCGATAAAGACGTGCCCCCGGTGGCGCACCAGCCAGGGCGAGGCGGCCATCACGATGTAGAGCAGGCCGAATTCGGTGAAGGTGAAGATATGGCTGGACCAGGATCCGGACAGGTTCAACGTGCGGGCCAGCGCGCTGATCACGATCCCGAACATGATCCCCACAAGGTAGATACCGGCCAATATGGCCAGCAGGTCGCAAATACGGTCGATCAGACGCATCATGTCCTGGCTCTGTTTGTTGGGGGCAGGCCGCCGCTTGGACAGGGCGGCCTGCCTTCAATCAGTCTTATTCGGCCAGAGCATAGGCCTTGCGCAGGGCCATGTAGGTCTCGGCACCGGCGCCGCCGCCGTCAATACGCTCGTACATGCGTGCCCATGCGGAATCGTCTGCCATCTTGCGATAGGTTTCGCCCGCTTCGGCAGAGTGGCTGACAAAACTCATGCCGCCATCGGCAAGTGTCTTGGCATCCGCCGCGACTTCGGCCTGACGGTCGGCATAGGACTTGCCTTCCCACTCGATCACGACATCCTGGATCAGTTTCTGGCTTTCGGGGGAAAGCGCGTTCCAGGCGTCGAGGTTGAAGATCACACCGATATCGGTGTTGTAGAAGGTGGGATCGACCCGGTATTTCAGGAACTCGTTCCACTTGAGCTGCGGAATGCCGATCTCGGTCCAGGCTGCGGCGTCGACAACGCCCTTTTCAAGCGCCGAATAGACTTCGGTCGCCGGCATCGAGGCGGTGGTCGCGTTCAGCTGTTCGAAGAAGGCGTGATAGATCGGGTTGTCGCGCAGCTTGACCCCGGTCAGATCCAGAATGCCGTCATCGCGGAACTTGGGCTCGCTGTTCATGTAGATGTGGAACTTGATACCGCCATCGACCCAGCCCAGGTGGCGGACGTTGAAGCGCTCTTGATGCGCCTTGTCCATCAGCGCCGCGCCGCCATTGGCCCGGGCCTCCATCGGGGTCACGCGCGAGGCGACCATAGCGTCGATCTCGGGCACGTTGGCGCCATAGAAACTGCCCGGCGTATGCACCATGTCGACCACGCCGTCACGCACGGCGGCGGGCTGTTCGAACATGCCGATCGCCTCGGGGCCGCCGCGCACGTCGATCTGGACGATGCCCTTGCCGCGTTCGTTGATATCGGCGACCATCGCAAGGAAGGTCTTGGTGTAAACCAGGAACTCGGGGAACGCATGGACCGCGCTGACCCGGTCCTCGGCCTTGGCTGACATAGGGGCAGCCATGACGGCGAGCGCTGCCGCCGCCATCAGGTAAGTGGCTTTTCTGGAAAGCCCGCTGAAGATTTTCATGTCACAACTCCCTGTTGATCCAACGGGGGTATGAACCGCCTTCTGTCGGGCGGTGCATGCCCTTAGGTGAAGTTAGGTCGGTCTGCCCCGACTTCTATGCATTTTCATGTAAGACCGCCCGCTAGGGGCAATGCAATAGAAATATCCTTGATATATGATTTTTCATGTATGTAATCTGCTCCAGCAACTATCGGTGCGGGAGGGGGCGATGGAGATTGCAGTTCTAGGCGGTGGCAACGGCTCGACCGCCGCGGCGGTTGATCTGACGGCACAGGGGCACAACATACGGTTCTGGCGCAGAAATGCGTCTGCGCAGGCAGAGCTGAAGGCGCGCGGCAATGTCATCACACTCAAGGATTTCGAGGGCGCGCGTCCGATTCGGATTACCATGGTCACCGATGACATCGGCGAAGCGATCCGGGGGGCCGAGCTGATCGTCTGCCCGACACCGGCTACGGCGCAATCCGATATCGCGGCGGCCATGGCCCCGCATCTGGCGGACGGACAGGTGGTGTTTCTGCCGCCGGGCAGCTTTGGCAGCTGGATCATGGCCGACATCGTTCGCAAGGCGGGAAACCACGCCGATGTCAGCTGGGCCGAGACCGGCACCCTGCCGTATCTTACGCGGCTGCACGGGGCCGATACCGTTGCCATCACCACCCGCGCCACCCGCCTGCCGACCGGGGTCTATCCGCTGCGCAACGCGGAACATGCGCATTCGGTCCTTGCGCGGGCCTATCCTGCGGTCGAACCGGCGGGCGATGCGCTGTCGGGGGCACTGATGAACGCAGGCCCCATCATCCACCCGCCGCTGATCACGATGAACGCGGGCCCGATCGAGCATTTCGACCATTGGGACATCCACAACGAGGGCACCCAGCCCGCCATCCGCCGGGTCACCACGCGGCTTGACGCCGAGCGCATGGCTGTGCGCGAGGCGCTGGGCTATGGCGCGCCGCATTTCCCGCTGGCCGATCACTACGAGACCTCGGACTGGATGTATGGCAACCTCGCCCATGACAAGCTGGTCGACAGCGGCGACTGGCGCGAGCATCTGGTGCTGACCGAACATCGCTACATGCGCGAGGATGTGGCGGTGGGGCTGGCCCTGCTGGTTTCGGTCGCCGATTGGGCCGGCGTGCCCGCGCCTACGGCGACGGGGCTCTTGGCGCTGGGCTCGGCGATCTGCGACGACGATTTCCGCCAGAGCGGCCGGACATTGGAGAACCTTGGGCTGGCCGACATGGACCGCGCCGCTTTGCAGACCATGCTGCGGGACGGGGCCTGAGATGGCGGCGCGGGAAACCATCGCCGCTGTGGGCGCCGGGCGCATGGGCCGGGGCATGGCCGTGGCCTTCGCCTATTCCGGCCACCCGGTCCGCCTGATCGACGCCAAACCGCGACCCATGGACGAATTCGACCGGCTCAAGGCCGAGATACGGGCCGAGCTGGGCAGTACCTTCGTGCTGATGGCCGATGTAGGCCTGATGCAGGCGAGCGAAGCTGACGCCATGCTGGCCCGTGTCGAGGTTGTGGGCCACGACGATCTGGCGGCGGCGCTTGCCGGGGTGCCCTTCGTCTTCGAAGGCGTGCCCGAGACGCTGGAGGCCAAGCGCGAGGTGTTCGAACGCCTGTCGCGCCATGCCGACGCGGATGCCGTCATCGCCTCGACCACCTCGACCATCCTGTCAAACGACCTTCAGGGGTTTGTCACCCCGCCCGACCGGTTCCTCAATGCCCACTGGCTCAACCCCGCCTATCTGGTGCCGCTGGTCGAGGTTTCGCCCGGCGATGCCACCGATCCGGCGGTAACCGCCCGCCTGCTCGACCTGCTGGAGCGGATCGGCAAGGTGCCGGTCACCTGCGCCGTCAGCCCCGGCTATATCGTGCCGCGCATCCAGGCGCTGGCGATGAACGAGGCCGCTCGGCTGGTTGAGGAAGGCGTTGCCAGCAGCGCCGATATCGACAAGGCCACGAAATACGGCTTCGGCTTCCGGTTCGCGGTGCTGGGCCTGTTGGAATTCATCGATTGGGGCGGCGGCGATATCCTCTACCACGCCAGCCGCTACATGACGCGCGCCACCGGGCAGAACCGGTTCGCCGCGCCCGATATCATCGAGACCAACATGGCCGAGGGCCGGCGCGGCCTGCGCGACGGGCGCGGTTTTCTCGATTATGACGGGCTCGACGTTGCCGCCTATCAGCGGGAACGTATCGGCGCCTTTGCCGCCATGCTGCGCCATCTCGACAAGATGCCGGTCAAGGGCGACTAGATCGGAGTTTGCACCCCAGCTTCTGCTTCTTTCTGGTCAAAAATACTCAAAAAGCACCGGTGCGCCCGCGCCACCATTCCCGGTTCATCCCTGCCCGATGAACCTGCGGATACTGTCCAGCAGCAGATCGTTATGCGCGGGCAGCGACAGCGAGAAGCGGAAGAACGCTTCCAGCCCCGCCTCGCGGGTGCGGTTGACGACGATCCCGGCATCCTCGAACAGATGCTCGACCAGTGCTTCGGTCCGGGCCGCGTCGCCCTCCCGAAAACGGGCCATCAGAAAGTTGGTCCGGCTTGGGGTCACGACCAGACCCAGCTGTCCCAATGCACCGGTCAGACGCGCGCGTTCGGACACGATCTCATCGACCCTCTCCTGAATGGCGGCAGGGTCGGCAAGACCCGCCACCGCCCCGGCCTGCGCCAAGGCATTGACCGTGCCCATGCCCCGCGCGGCATAGAGGACGGGCACCATCCATGCGGGGGCGTGGCACCAGCCAACACGCGCCCCGGCGAGGCCATAGGCCTTGGAAAAGGTCCGGGTGACAACGATGTTTTCGTGATTTGCCGCCAGGCTGTGCACCGCCGCGCAATAGTCGGGTGCGGCGAACTCGCCATAGGCAAGGTCAAGCACCAGCACGACCTGCGCAGGCAGGTCGCGGGCCAGCCGGGAAAGCTCGTCGATCTCCAGCATGGTGCCGGTCGGGTTGTTCGGATTGGCCAGGAACAGGAGCCGCGTGTGCTCGCTCACCGCCGCCAGCAGGGCATCGACATCGCTGGTGTTGTCACGCTCGCGCGCCTTCACCAATGTCGCCCCCACCCGGTTGGCGGTCAGGGCGAACTGGATATAGCCGAACTCCGAGATCAGGATCTCGTCGCCGGGCCGGGCGAAACAGCGGGCGATCACGTCGAGCAATTCTTCGGACCCGTTGCCGCAGACGATCTGCTCGGGGTCCAGCCCATGCGCCGCGCCCAAGGCATCGCGCAGCGCGTCACAATGTGGGCTGCCATAGGATTGCGCCCGCTCGGCGGTCTCCTCCATCGCGGCGCGGATCGCGGGCAGGGGTGGATAGGGCAGCTCGTTGTAGCCCATGTTGATGACGGGCAGGCCCTTGGGTTGCGGCCGGCTGATGCGGCCGCGCACGGGGATCGGGGCAAGATAGGGCGTTGGGCGCATGGTATCCTCGGCGTTGCTGCGTTACAGGAGATGGTGTTTTTTTGGCAGCTTCAAGACGCAGCCACGCGACACGATCCCGCGATCCACCCCAGCACAACCGCGCTCAGCAAGCCGTTGCCGGACAGATATCCGCTGTCCCCGTTGCCCGACACGCCACAGGCCGCGCCGCCGCCTGCGTAGAGGCCCGGCACCGGCGTGCCATCGCGGCGCAGCACGCGCGCCCGCGCATCGGTGCGCAACCCGCCCTGGGTGTGAAACAGCGCCCCCGTCACCTGCACGCCGCAATAGGGCGGGGCAAGCGGTGGGGGCTGGAACAGCCGCCCGAACCCATCGGTTCCGTCGCGAGGCAGGTCGCGCAGGGTTTGCGCCAGCGCGTCGGGCGGCAGGCCAAGCAGGTGTGCCAGCGCCTCGGGCGTATCGGCCTGCCGGATCGCGCCTGCGGCTTCGGCGCGGCGAAAGTCCTCGAACTGGCGCGCGATACCCGCGATACGCGCGTCGAAGATTGCAAATGCCGCGCCCCCCGGCTGTGCCATCACCGCGCGGGCGGCCTCGGAATAGCCCTGCGCCTCGTTCCAGAACCGCAGTCCATCGCGGTTCACCTGCACCCCACCCGAGGTGATCACCGCCCAGGTGATCAGGATGCCGTGCGGATGGGCGACATTGCCATGCCCCTGATAGGCCCCGAGGTGGCGCAGATCGGCCCCCAGCGCCGCGCCCCACAGGACCGCCTCGCCCCGGTTACCATCATGCCCGAACCAGAGCGCCTCGCGGATCTCGGGCATGTGGTCGGTGACCAGTTGCCGGTTGCCGCCGAACCCGTTGCAGGCCAGGATCAGCCGGTCGCAGGCGATACTTTCGCCGCTGCCGTCGGAGCCAAAGACCGTGACGCCACGCACCCGACCCTCTTCCATATGCAGGATATGCGCCCGACGGGAACAGACGATGTCGATCCCCTGCGCCTCGCAGGCCTGACGCAGCGCGTCGATCAGCTCTTCGCCCGAGCGGCCGGGCAGGCCGTGCATCCGGCGGCGGCTGTGGCCGGGATAGTCGAAATCGGTGACAACCGAGAAGGGCAACCCATGGCGCTCGGCCAGCCAGTCGATGAGTGGCCCGGCCCCTGCGGCCAGGGTCTCGACCAGATCGGGGTCGTTCTGCCCCTTGGCCTTGGTCTGGATATCCTGCGCAAACAGCGCGGCATTGTCTTTGATCCCCGCCGCGCGCTGCATGGTGGTGCCGGGCGCCGGGATCAGGCCCGCCGACAGCGCGGTCGAGCCGCGCGGCAGGGCGTCGGCCTCGACCACCAGCACCTCTTGCCCCGCTTCGCGCGCCGCAAGCGCGGCCACCAGCCCACAGGCCCCGGCGCCGATGATCAGCGTCTGGGAAGCGATGTCGAAGCGCGCCGGCGGCGGCGCGATATGCGGGTCACTGTCCGGGGTCATAGCGTTTGCCGCGCTCCAGCATCTCGGTGGTTCCAATCACCTCGTTCAGGCCGGCAAAATCATACATCCGGTCCCGGAACGGCGCCGTGGTGCCATGCGCGCGCAGGCTGGTGTAATAGTCGCGCGCCGTATGGGCGAGCGCCCGCACGATGCCACCGGGAAAGATCACGAGGCGGAAGCCCAGCGCCTGCAACGCCTCGGCCGAGCGGATCGGCGTCGCACCTCCCTCGACCATGTTGGCGAGCAGCGGCACACGCGCCGCAAAACGGTCCGCTATGCCTGAAAGCTCTGTCTCGGTCTGCGGCGCCTCGACGAACAACACATCCGCCCCGGCGGCCAGATAGGTCTCGGCCCGCTCCAGCGCCGCGTCGAAGCCTTCGACCGCGATCGCATCGGTGCGGGCGATGATCAGCGTCCGGTCCGAACGGCGAGCGTCGGCCATGGCCGCGATCTTGCCTGCCATCTCGGCAGCCGGGATCAGCGCCTTGTCCTTCAGGTGGCCGCAGCGCTTGGGATAGGTCTGGTCCTCGACCTGCAAGGCTGCCGCGCCTGCACGTTCATAAAGCCGCATGGTGCGCTGGGCGTTCAGTGCGTTGCCGAAGCCGGTATCGGCGTCGATGATCACCGGCAGGCGGGTGCGGTCGGCGATCAGCGTCATGGTCTCGGCCATTTCGGTGACCGAGGTCAGGCCGATGTCGGGACGCCCCAGCCGGGTATAGGCCACCGCCGCGCCGCTCAGATACAGCGCCTCAAACCCCGCCTGTTCGGCGATCAGCGCGGTCAGCCCATCGTAAATGCCGGGCGCCAGTACGATGTCTTCCCCCGCCAGTCTTGCCTTGAGCGTCATGGCGCGCCCTCCAGCCAGCCCAGCGCCTCGGCACAGGTCATCTGATTCGTGACGGTGCCCAGCGACAGCAGGGTGGCGTCATGCACCTCGTCCCGGAAGGCGGCGCAACCGTCGCTCAGCATCACGGTGTCGATGTCGCGCAGATGCGCGTCGCGCAGGGTCGAGGCGACGCCGCCATTGGTGACGATGCCGCCGACGATCAGCTGGCGGATACCCATGGCCCGCAGGATGTATTCCAGCCGGGTCTGGTAGAAGGCGGAATAGGCCACTTTCTCGACCGTGAAATCGGCCGGTTGCAGCGCGTCGACCAGTTGATGCCCGAAACTGCCGGGGGCGAAATCGCCCCGCGTCAGAAAGGGCCGCAACGCCTTGAGATGCGGTGAGATCAATGGTTCGCCCCTAGGGCCGGGCACCAGCGTGAACTGGGCCGAGATGTAAAGCCCGCCCTTGGCCCGCAGCGCCGCAACAAGCGGCGCGATGCGGGCGGGCAGGGCGGCGATGGCCGCCGCCCCCTGTCCGGCCCGGCCATAGGCGCCCTCGGGATGCAGAAAGTCGTTTTGCAGGTCGATGGTCAGCAGCGCGGTCTGCGCCAGGGTCCAGGTTTTCGGGTCACTCATGCGCCTGCCTCCGGTCCGGTTTCGATGATGACATTGCCCAGCGGGTCGACGCGGCCCACAAGGCCCGGCTCGATCAGCACCGTGGTATCGGGCTGTTCCAGGATCGCGGGGCCGGTGATCAAGGTGCCGACCGGCAGCGACAGCCGGTCATAGATCGCGGTTTCATGCCAATCGGTGCCAAAATGCACCTTGCGAGAGGATTTCGGCCGGGCCGGGTCGGTCACCGTGGGCGCAAGCGTGGCCAGATCGAACTTTGGCCGCTTGCCGGTCACCGCGCTGCGCAGGTTCAGGATGCGCCGCACCCCGCCGGGCAGAAGCCGCCCGAAAGTGTCGCGATAGACG